>NZ_JBWKPE010000003.1:151978-392607 GCF_059418085.1 Pseudomonas sp. GW821-FHT09C10 | reverse complement strand
GTTATGAGCCCGACGAGCTACCAGACTGCTCCATCCCGCGTCTGTGTGTCGGCATTCTACAGAGGATCACCAGTGTGTCAACCGGTGAATCGAAGAAAAGCGCTTGTGGTTCAATCGGTTAGCTCTCCATGCAGAGCCGTTTGAGGGGTTCGGGCCAGAAGGGCCAAGGGTTTCAGCTCTATTGGGGCGCTAATTTCGATTGAGAAAATAAATTCATCTGGGAAATTTCCTACCGCTCAGACGGAAGATTCAAACTACTGGTGCTATATACAGGGGTGGATGCGATACTGCCCATCCGTTGGATTACACCCCTTTCTATTTATGACGCAGCGCAAAATCATCCACGTCGACTGTGATTGCTTCTACGCCGCCATTGAGATGCGCGATGACCCGAGCCTGGCGCAAAAGCCCCTGGCAGTAGGTGGGTCGGCAGATCGAAGGGGCGTGATCGCTACATGCAATTACGAAGCGCGGGCGTATGGGGTGCGTTCAGCCATGTCGTCGCGCCATGCCCTGAAGCTCTGCCCGGACCTGACCATCGTCAAGCCGCGCATGGATGCCTATAAGGAAGCGTCGAAGGAAATCCAGACGATCTTCCGCGACTACACCGACCTGATCGAGCCCCTCTCGCTGGACGAGGCCTACCTGGATGTCTCCGACAGCCCGCACTTTGGCGGCAGCGCCACGCGCATCGCCCAGGATATTCGGCGCCGGGTCTCCAACCAATTGCACATCACTGTGTCCGCCGGCGTGGCGCCGAATAAGTTCTTGGCCAAGATCGCCAGCGATTGGAAAAAGCCCAACGGCCTGTTTGTCATCACCCCGGATCAGGTCGAGGACTTTGTCTCCCAGCTGCGGGTAAGCAAGTTGCACGGCGTGGGCAAGGTGACGGCAGACAAACTGGCGCGCCTGGGCATCGAAGACTGCCTGCAATTGCGCGAATGGAACAAGCTGGCGCTGGTGCGTGAATTCGGCAGTTTTGGCGAGCGGCTCTGGAGCCTGGCCCGTGGGATAGATGACCGTGTGGTGCAGAACGACAGCCGGCGGCAGTCCATCAGTGTGGAAAATACCTACGATGTGGATTTGCCGGATCTCTCAAGCTGCCTGGCGAAACTTCCAGAGTTGATGGAGACCCTGGCAGGGCGTATGGCGCGTATCGACAGCAGCTACAAGGCGGGCAAGCCGTTCGTTAAGGTGAAGTTTCATGACTTTACCCAGACGACGTTGGAGCAAGCGGGCGCGGCGCGGGATCTGGAGAGTTATCAACAGTTGATGACCCAGGCGTTCAATCGCGGTGGGAAACCGGTGCGGTTGTTGGGGATTGGGGTGCGGTTGCTGGACCTGAGTGGCGGTAACGAGCAGTTAGAGTTCTCCTGGTAGAACCCGGAAACAAATGTGGGAGGGAGCAAGCCCCCTCCCACATTTGGATCGATAGCGTTTTCGAAGCCTCAGCGTGCTCCGGGATCCGCCACCAACCGCCCTGCATCCTTGGTCAACGCCTGCAGGAATTCCTGCTGCAGCTCGGGATCATTGCGGGTCAGTTCGATCAGGCTTTGTTCCAGTTCGCTGGCTTCTTCCTCCAGGCCCAGCTCCGACAGGCGCTTGACCCGGTGCACCCACTGGCTGACTTCATCGTCTTCCAGGTCGTCGTAGATCAGGCCGTGGGCTTCCAGCAACTTGCCGCGCAGGGTGCTGCTGATCGCCAGGGTCGAGTCCGAGTGCACGTCGTCCTGGCCATCTTCCACGCTGATCTTCAAGGTCGTGACGCGGTTCAGGTCCTGCTCGGCAAACGGGCTGTCCAACAGGTTCAGGCGCAGCACGCCGTTGCGGTCGGTGGTCAGCTCATGGGTCTGTTTGCCGGCGGTGACCTGGACCGGGCGCTCGCTCCAGGGCAGGCTCGAATACTCCACGCGTTTGTCGCGCTGGACTTCATCGATACCCGCCAGGTTCTGTTGCGCGCGCCCATGGGATTGCACGTTCATGAACGGGTTGAGACCGTCCACGCCGTAGGTCAGCCAGTCGTGGGTCATGCTGGTCGGCAGGTTGCCGAGGGCGAAGATGTTCGCCACGTTGGCGCCCGCACCCGCGACCAAAGCCACTGCACCCAGGGGCATCTCATAGAGTTTGCGCCAGGGCTGGTAAGGCGTGTAGCGGTCGTAACGACGGGTGACTTCGAATTCGGTGACCTCAAAGGTCTTTTGCTCGTGAATACGAACCCGGCGTTGCGGCAGTTCCAGCACTTTGGGTTCGCCTACATCGATCTGCAGGCTGTGGTCGAGCAACTTACGCTCGACCCGCTCCTCGTGCTCACTGCGTTGCGACATCTGATTGGCGCAGCCGCTGACCAGCAGGGCGCCGCATAAGGCGGCGCCCCCCAGGGCTCTGGTGTTTCGCTTGAACATGACGTCTCTTGATCTGGTTTTCAGCGACGAATACGCGCCTGGAGGAAAGACAGCACGTCAGCCACCGGCAACGGTTGGGCTTCGGCTTCGGTCCGGCTCTTGTATTCCAGATTGCCATCGGCCAGGCCGCGGTCACTGACCACGATCCGGTGCGGGATGCCAATCAGCTCCATGTCGGCGAACTTGATGCCCGGGCTGGTTTTCTTGTCGCGGTCATCCAGCAGCACTTCAAAACCAGCGGCCGTGAGTTCGGCATACAGTTTGTCGGTGGCTTCGCGTACTTGCTCGGTTTCGTAACGCAGCGGTACCAGGGCCACTTGGAAAGGCGCCAGGGCGTCACTCCAGATAATGCCTTTCTCGTCGTTGTTCTGCTCGATGGCAGCGGCAACCACGCGGGAAACGCCAATGCCGTAGCAGCCCATGTCGAGGGTGATCGGCTTGCCGTTCTCGCCCAGCACTTCGCACTTCATCGCCTTGCTGTACTTGTTGCCCAGCTGGAAGATGTGCCCGACTTCGATGCCGCGCTTGATTTCCAGGGTGCCCTTGCCGTCCGGGCTTGGGTCGCCAGCAACGACGTTGCGCAGGTCGGCCACGGTCGGCACCGGCAGGTCACGCTCCCAGTTCACACCGAAGTAGTGCTTGTCGTCGATGTTCGCGCCGATACCGAAGTCGCTCATCAGCTCGACCGAGCGGTCGATGATGATCGGCAACGGCAGGTTCAGCGGGCCGAGGGAGCCGGCACCGGCGCCGATGGCGTCGCGCAGTTCGGCATCGCTGGCCATGACCAGCGGGCTGGCCACGCCAGGTTGCTGGGCGGCCTTGATTTCGTTGAGTTCGTGGTCGCCACGGATCACCAGGGCGATCAGCTTGCCTTCTTCTTCGGCATGCACGATCAGGGTCTTGATGGTCTTTTCAATCGGCAGATTGAATTTCTCCACCAGGGCCGCGATGGTCTTGGTCTCTGGCGTATCCACCAGGCGCAGTTCTTCAGCCGGGGCTGGACGGGAGGTTTCCCGTGGCACGGCTTCGGCTTTCTCGATGTTCGCCGCGTAGTCGGAACCGTTGCTGAACGCGATATCGTCTTCGCCGGACTCGGCCAGCACGTGGAATTCGTGGGAGCCGGCACCGCCGATGGAGCCATTGTCCGCTTCAACCGCCCGGAACTTCAGGCCCAGGCGTGTGAACACGTTGCAGTAGGCCTGGTGCATGCGGTCATAGGTGACCTGCAGCGATGCCTGGTCGGCGTGAAACGAATAGGCGTCCTTCATGATGAATTCACGGCCACGCATCAAGCCGAAGCGTGGGCGGATTTCATCGCGGAATTTGGTCTGGATCTGATACAGGTTCAGAGGCAGCTGTTTGTAGCTGCTCAACTCGTTGCGCATCAGGTCGGTGATCACTTCTTCATGGGTCGGGCCGGCGCAGAAGTCGCGGCCATGACGGTCCTTGAAGCGCAGCAACTCAGGGCCGTACTCTTCCCAGCGCCCGGATTCCTGCCACAGCTCGGCCGGTTGGGTGCTCGGCATCAACACTTCGAGAGAGCCGGCAGCGTTCATTTCTTCGCGAACGATGGCTTCGACCTTGCGCATCACCTTCAAGCCCATGGGCAGCCAGGTGTACAGGCCCGAGGCCAGTTTGCGAATCATGCCGGCGCGCAGCATCAGCTGGTGGCTGATCACGACCGCATCGGAAGGCGTTTCTTTCTGTGTGGCGAGCAAATATTGACTGGTACGCATGGTAGGCCGTTGTCGGTTGCTTGAACTTGAAATGACTTGGGATTGTACGGGCGCAAACTGCCGCCGTACAGGCATCAGAATGCAGGGCTGTCTGTAGGCGCAGAGCTTGCTTGCGATGGGGGCGCCGCGGTCTGGCTTTTAAAGGGCCCCCAGAATCAGTCCTCTACCGGCGGATTCAACCGCATCCGCCGATTTTCCTGATACCAGTGCAACGCAATCAGCAGCAGTGTCGGTACGCCCAGCATGCAGGTGATCAGGAAGAAGTTGTGGTACCCGAACTTCTCCACCATCACCCCCGAGTAGCCGCCGATCAGGCGCGGCAGCAACAGCATGATCGAGCTGAGCAGCGCATATTGGGTGGCGGAAAACTTGAGGTTGGTCAGGCTCGACAGGTACGCCACGAATGCCGACGTGGCCAGGCCCGAGCTGAAGTTATCCAGGGAGATGGTAAAGATCAGCATCTGCAGGTCGGGGCCCATGTCGGCGAGCATCACGAACAGCAGGTTGGTCCCCGCCGACGCCACGCCGCCTATAAACAGGATCGGCAGGATGCCGAAGCGCACGATCAGCAGGCCGCCCATGCCGGCGCCGAGCAGGGTCATGATCAGGCCGAAGATCTTGCTGACCCCGGCGATCTGATCCTTGGTAAAGCCCTGGTCGATATAGAACACGTTGGCCATCACGCCCATCACCGTGTCGGACATACGATAGGTGGCGATCAGCCCCAGCAGCAGCAATGCCTGCCAGCGGTAGCGCAGGATAAAGTCGTTGACCGGCGTGAGCACCGGCGCCAGGCCCCGTCGGCCCATGGCCGAAAGGCACAGTGTGGTGAGAATGATATAGAGAATGGCGCGCAGGAACGCGCGGTCGTCCATCAGCAAGTCCCACAGGCTGACGCCCTGGAACAGCACGCTGGCGAAGTCGGTGTTGAACAGCTGGGTGAACATCGCCGGTACGGACACCAGCAACACGATCAGCACGAACACCGACACCAACTGATGCACGAAGCTGTAGCGCCCGGCCTGCAACTGGGTGCGCAGCGGTACATTCGGTTCGCGCATGAACAGCGTGGTCAGCAGCGCCGGGATCATCAGCACGCCGAACAGCACATAAGTACCGGTCCAGGCCGAGTGCTTATAGTTGAAGCCGGTGGAGCCGAAGCCTTCGGCAAAGAACAGCGCACCGGCCGTGGCCAGCAGGGCGGCGATGCGGTAGCCGGACATATAGCTGGCGGCCAGGGCGGCCTGGCGGCTGTCGTCGGCGATCTCCAGGCGATAGGCGTCGACCGCGATGTCCTGGGTGGCGGAAGCAAAGGCCACCACGACGGCAATGGCGATCAGCCAGGACAGGTGTTTCTGCGGGTCGCAGAAGCCCATGCCGATCAATCCGAGGATCACCAGCGACTGTGCAAGCACCAGCCAGGAGCGACGACGTCCGAGTTTACCGAGCAGTGGCAGGCGCCATTGGTCGAGCAGCGGCGACCAGACCCATTTGAAGGCATACGCCAAACCGATCAGGCTCGCATAGCCGATGGTCTCGCGGGCCACACCGGCCTCACGCAGCCACACCGAAAGCGTCGAGAACACCAACATGTAAGGCAAGCCGGCGGCAAAGCCGAGCAACAACAGCACTAACGTCGAGGGGCTGGCATAGGCGGCGAGCGCGGCGCGCCAGGTTTTACGGGGCATGGGCTGGAGTCTGCCTCAGATTCACGGAAACAAAGCGCGCACTCTAACCGCTGTGCTCTACCGGGCGCCAGCCATGGCGCTGAATATCCACGCGATTGTTGCGCACCGTAACGCCCTCATCGCGCAAGCGCGCCCGTTGCTCGTCGCCCGAGGCGCTGCCCACCGGCAGACTTATCCGACCACCGGCACCCAGCACACGATGCCAGGGCAATGTGGTGCCCTCGGGAAGTTGGCTCAAGGTACGACCCACCCAGCGCGCGGCGCGTCCCAACCCGGCCAGTTGCGCCAGCTCGCCGTAACTCACCACGCAACCGGCGGGGACTTGCGCCAGGGTCAGATACAGCGCGGTGCGGCGTATTTCGGCGGGGGTTTGTGGGGTGTCGGCAGGCTGATTCACTGTGGGCATATCCGTTGGGATCGTCGGTCTTTTGTAAGAAACGTCTGTAAGTATGCTGTTGAGAATTGAACTCAACACAAATCCTTGAGTCAGTCCTAGCTATCTAACACGATAATCGCCCCTTTTCGCCAACCTTGAGCTCCCTATCCGCTTATGTTGTCCAGAACCCTGCTGTGCCTCGCTGTCTTCAGTGCTTCCACGCCCCTGCTGGCCGATACCGTCTGGTTGAAAAACGGTGACCGCCTGACCGGCAAGATCAAGGTCTTCGACGGTGGCAAGCTGCTGATCCAGACCGACTACGCCGGCGCCATTCCGGTGGACTGGAAGCAGGTGAAAACCCTTGAGAGCGACCAGGAACTGCTGGTCAAGCAGGACGCCTACACCGGCGAGAAGGCCAAGTCCCTGCAGGCGGCGGACGATGGCAAGGTGGTGCTGGCCAATGGCGAGGCGCCCAAGACCGTCGAGCTGGCAAGTATCCAGCAGATCATCAAGCCCAAGCCGGTGATCGAAGACCTGGTGTGGAAGGGCAATGTCGACATGGCGCTGGACTACAAGCGCGCCGAAAAAGACACCAACGACTACGACATCGACTTCAAGACCACCGCGCGCCATGGCCAATGGCGCCATACCGGGCAGGGCGAATACAACCGCGAGTTCCAGGACGACGTCACCACCACCGACAACTGGGCGCTGGAGTATGACCTGGACCGCTTCATCACCGAGCACTGGTTCTGGCAGGGGCGCCTGACCTACAAGCGCGACAAGGTTGAAGACCTGGCGCGCCAACGTACCGTCGGTACCGGCCCGGGCTACCAGTTCTGGGACGACGAGCTGGGTGCGTTCTCCCTCGGCTCGCTGGTCAACCGCACCGATTACGAGTACGCCGATGGCGGCAAGGACAACTTCTATTCCCTGGCCATGAAGTGGAACTACAACCGCTACCTGGTGGGCAAGACCGTTGAGTTCTTCACCAATGGCGAGGTGGGCAAGCCTATCGACGGCCCGGCCGAGTACTCCCTGGATGCGGAAATGGGCCTGCGCTACAAGGTGACCGAGTGGGCGTCGCTCAACCTCAAGGCCGAGCGCGACGTGATCAGCGGCGATTCGGAAAGCAGCCTGAGCAAGACCCGCTATACCGCAGGCTTCGGCGTCGCCTGGTAATCGAGCCGCTGGCAACCGGCGCGTAGATTGATTACCTTGTGTTGAGATCCATTCCCATACGCTATGGGCGGCCGAATACCCGAGGAGTCATACGTTGAGCACGCAGGTTGCCAAGAACGCCCGAGAGCTGTTGCTCAAGGAATACCGTGGGGCTCTCTCCACACTGTCCAAGGCCATGCCCGGCTTTCCGTTCGGCTCGGTCGTGCCGTATTGCCTCGACGAGCAGGGCCGCCCGCTGATCCTGATCAGCCGTATCGCCCAGCACACCCATAACCTGCAAAAAGATCCCAAGTGCTCGCTGCTGGTCGGCGAGCGCGAAGCGGATGACGTGCAGGCCGTGGGGCGCCTGACCTACCTGGCCGAAGCCGAGAAACTCGACGACCCTGCCGCCATCGAAGCGGCGGCCGAGCGCTATTACCGTTACTTCCCCGATTCGGCCAACTACCACCAGGCCCACGATTTCGATTTCTGGGTGCTCAAGCCGGTGCGCCACCGTTATATCGGCGGGTTTGGCGCGATTCACTGGATCGACCAATTGACCTTGGCCAACCCCTTCGCGGGCAAGGCCGAGCGCAGCATGGTCGAGCACATGAACAGCGACCACACCAAGGCCATTGCCCATTACGTCGAGTTGGCCGGCTTGCCTGCTTTCGAACCTGCGCAATTGGCCGGCATCGACAGCGAAGGCCTGCATCTGCGCATCGGCCAGGCTTTGCACTGGCTGCCGTTTGCAGCGTCTTGCAACACGCCGACACAAGTACGCGAAGCCCTGGTTTCATTGGCCCACGCCGAGGTCTGGCCGAAAAAAGCCGCCGCTGAAGCTTGAATTCACGAAACGGCGACGTCATCTAAGGTGGACTGGCAAGGCATTCTTGCGTTGAGGAACCTTTTGATGCGCCCTTTTTTATTGCTCTTTCTGCTGTTCCCGGTGTTGGAGCTGTTCGTATTCGTTCAAGTCAGCGGTGCGATCGGGTTTTTCCCGGCCCTGTTGCTGATCATTCTCGGCTCGATGCTCGGCGTCCTGGTGCTGCGCGTCGCCGGCCTGGCCACGGCGCTGCGTGCTCGTGAGAGCCTGAACCGCGGCGAACTGCCAGCCCAGACCATGCTCGAAGGCCTGATGATGGCGTTGGCGGGTGGCCTGTTGATCCTGCCCGGCTTTATCAGCGACGTAGTGGGCCTGGTGATGCTGCTGCCGTTCACCCGCAAATTGCTCGCGGGCAAGATGCGCCAGCGCGCCGAAGAGGCCGCGATTCGCCAACGTGCGTTCGCCGACGACCTGCAACCCCGTGGCGGCCCGGCCCCGCGCCAACCGTTGGGGCGAGAAGGCGACGTGATCGAAGGCGAGTTCGAACACCGCGACAGCAAATAACCGCTTCACTGGCACGGCACCTTCGGGTGCCGTGCTGCTTTTATAGGCTGGCAGACGCAAAAAAAATCATCGCCGGCCCCTTGTAATAAGCTTATGCGCCCTTATGTAACGGTCACCGCAAGGTTTCTGGTGGCGACACCGGACAGACTTCCGTGTTTCGCCCAGCGAACCGCGACCGGCACTGCCGGAATACAACCCGCCGGTATCGATACCGGCCGATGAAAAACACAATTAGGAGAGATCGACAATGAGCAAGCTTCGTCCTCTGCACGACCGCGTCGTAATCCGTCGCAGCGAAGAAGAAAAGAAAACCGCTGGCGGTATCGTTCTGCCAGGTTCGGCTGCTGAAAAAGCCAACCACGGTGTGATCGTCGCTGCAGGCCCAGGCAAGACTCTGGAAAACGGTGACGTACGTGCGCTGGCCGTTAAAGTCGGTGACAAGGTTGTATTTGGCCCTTACTCCGGCAGCAACACTGTGAAAGTCGACGGCGAAGACCTGCTGGTTATGGCTGAGAACGAGATTCTCGCCGTTCTGGAAGACTGATTTCCCCGCTCATTTTCCCGTTACTACAAAGTATTTAAGGAATATCGATCATGGCTGCTAAAGAAGTTAAATTCGGCGATTCCGCCCGTAAGAAAATGCTCACCGGTGTCAACATCCTGGCTGACGCAGTAAAAGCGACCCTGGGCCCGAAAGGCCGTAACGTGATCATCGAGAAGAGCTTCGGCGCTCCGACCATCACCAAGGACGGCGTTTCCGTCGCCAAAGAAATCGAACTGGAAGACCGTTTCGAAAACATGGGCGCGCAGCTGGTCAAAGACGTTGCCTCCCGTGCCAACGATGACGCAGGCGACGGCACCACCACCGCTACCGTTCTGGCTCAGGCCATCGTCAACGAAGGCTACAAGGCCGTTGCTGCCGGCATGAACCCGATGGACCTCAAGCGCGGCATCGACAAGGCCACCATCGCCATCGTCGCTGAGCTGAAGAACCTGTCCAAGCCTTGCGCCGACACCAAGGCTATCGCCCAGGTAGGCACCATCTCCGCCAACTCCGACAGCTCCATCGGCGACATCATTGCCGAAGCCATGGAAAAAGTCGGTAAAGAAGGCGTGATCACCGTTGAAGAAGGCACTGGCCTGGAAAACGAACTGTCGGTTGTTGAAGGCATGCAGTTCGACCGTGGCTACCTGTCCCCGTACTTCGTCAACAAGCCGGAAACCATGGTTGCCGAGCTGGACAGCCCGCTGATCCTGCTGGTCGACAAGAAGATCTCCAACATCCGCGAAATGCTGCCAGTGCTGGAAGCCGTTGCCAAAGCCGGCCGCCCACTGCTGATCGTTTCCGAAGACGTTGAAGGCGAAGCCCTGGCGACCCTGGTTGTGAACAACATGCGTGGCATCGTTAAAGTCGCAGCCGTCAAGGCTCCAGGCTTCGGCGACCGTCGCAAGGCCATGCTGCAGGACATCGCCGTCCTGACCGGCGGTACCGTTATCTCCGAAGAGATCGGCCTGAGCCTGGAAAGCGCCACCCTGGAAAACCTGGGTAGCGCCAAGCGCGTGACCATCTCCAAGGAAAACACCATCATCGTTGACGGTGCTGGCGTTGAC
The DNA here is from genome assembly GCF_059418085.1 of Pseudomonas sp. GW821-FHT09C10. Taxonomy (NCBI): domain Bacteria; kingdom Pseudomonadati; phylum Pseudomonadota; class Gammaproteobacteria; order Pseudomonadales; family Pseudomonadaceae; genus Pseudomonas; species Pseudomonas sp. GW821-FHT09C10. The sequence goes on along the minus strand of NZ_JBWKPE010000003.1, from coordinate 382,243 downwards.
GGCGACATCCAATCGCGCATCACTCAGATCCGTGCCCAGGTTGCCGAGACGTCCTCGGACTACGACCGTGAAAAACTGCAAGAGCGCCTGGCCAAGCTGTCCGGCGGCGTTGCAGTGATCAAGGTTGGCGCGGGTTCCGAAGTTGAAATGAAAGAGAAGAAAGCCCGCGTTGAAGACGCCCTGCACGCAACCCGCGCAGCCGTCGAAGAAGGCGTGGTACCTGGCGGTGGCGTTGCGCTGATCCGTGCCCTGGAAGCCCTGACCAACCTGGCCGGCGACAACGCTGACCAGAACGTCGGTATCGCTGTGCTGCGTCGTGCGGTTGAAGCACCGCTGCGTCAGATCGCTGCCAACTCCGGCGACGAGCCAAGCGTTGTGGTCAACGAAGTCAAGAACGGCAAAGGTAACTACGGTTACAACGCTGCGACTGGCGTCTACGGCGACATGATCGAAATGGGCATCCTGGACCCAACCAAGGTGACTCGTTCCGCGCTGCAGGCCGCAGCCTCCATCGGTGGTCTGATCCTGACCACCGAAGCTGCAATCGCTGACAAGCCGAAGCCTGAAGGCTCGGCTGGCGGCGGTATGCCAGACATGGGCGGCATGGGTGGCATGGGCGGCATGATGTAAGCCAGCCTTACCCCTGTACTGAAAAAGCCCCGCCTGCAGTGATGCAGGCGGGGCTTTTTTGTGGGCGCTGTCTTTGGCTTCAGGTGGGCGTTGCGCGCGTGGAGGGCCGGTACAGCAACAGGCAATACAGCCCCAGGCAGATCAGCCAGCAGAAAATTGCCGTCCACACGTTATGGGAAAAGAAGTGTGCGCCTTGCATCATACGGCTGATGGAAAACACGCTGCCCAAGCCGACGGCGAAGATGAATGCGTAGCGCGCCATCCGTGGCTGCCGGTCACGCAGTGCAAAAAACAGGGCGAACAAGGCGAACCCGGTGGCGGCATGACCGCCTGGCCAGCAGCGTCCGGGTTTATCGGTGGGCGGGCGAGGGCTCAGCAGTTTGCTGTAGGTTTCCTGACCGCCGAATTCCTGGACGCTCCACGGGCACTGGACACCGGTGATGGTTTTCAGCGGAGCGACAAACGCGGTCGCCAGCCCGAGTGACAGCACCAGGCAGCCCAGTTCACGACGATAGGGTTTGAGCCGTCGGAGGATAAACGTGCCGGCAAATCCCAGGATCGCCAGGACCGAGAACAGGATGACCAACTGTTTGGCACGGTCATGCAGGATGTCTTCGAGGAAGAAACTGTAACGCCCGATGAAACCGCCCTCCGCGCCGTTGTAGAACAGCTTGGCGAGGTCCATGTCCAGCGAGGTCAGCTCCAGCAACAGCAATAGGAGCGCAGCGCCGCCGGGGATGCCCAGGCAGAGCCATAGGTTGAGAGGTTTGGAGACGGAGACGGCGGGGGTGGTTCCCATGGTGGACCCTGGTGAAAAACGTCCCGTACGGACCTGTACGGGACGTTTTGGTTAGCGCGTGCTCAGTGCCGGGGCCTCTTCCTTGGGCGCTCTCCAGCTCAGCAACTGTTGTTTGAAGCCATAGCTGGCGGCCTGGTAGTAGGTGATCGCCCGCTGGATCAACGGGTCATCGCTGCCGACCCGCAACTCCTGGCTCTCACCCAGGGCCTGGTCGTGGCGGCGCAGGCCCAGGCGTGGGCTGAGAATGGCCAGGTCCTTGCCGTCGAACAGGCCCAGGTGCTGGTAGTTGCCGACCACCACCCGAGGTGGCAGTGGGTTGTCCTGCAGCAGGTTGCGACCAAAGAAGGTGGATTCGTAGCTCAGGTTGAGCAGGCCCAGCAGCGTGGGCGCCAGGTCGATCTGGCTGGCCAGTTGTGCGCTTTCCCGTGCGTCGATCAGCTTGGGTGCATAGATGAACAGCGGAATCTGGTAGTTGGTGATGGGCAGGTCTTCCTTGCCTGCGCTGCCGGCGGTGTGGTCGGCGACGAAGATGAAGATCGTGTTATCGAACCAGGGTTTTTGGCGGGCGGCTTCCAGGAATTGGCCGATGGCGTGGTCGGTGTATTTCACCGCGCCGTCGCGGCCATTCCCGGATTTGATGTCGATACGCCCATCCGGGTAGGTGTAGGGGCGGTGGTTGGAGGTGGTCATCAGTTGCAGCAAAAAGGGTTGCTGCTTGGCGTAGTCGGTGTCGGCCAGTTTCAGGGTTTGGTTGTACAGGTCCTCGTCAGCCATGCCCCAGGCGTTCTTGAACGAGATTTCTGACTCGGGCACGCTGCTCTGGTCCACGACGCGATAACCGTTGCCGCTGAAAAACGCGTTCATGTTATCGAAGTACCCGCGCCCGCCGTACACAAACACGCTGTCGTAACCGACGGCCGTGAGCTGTTGCCCCAGGCTGGCGAAGCCGCTTTCACGACCGATGCGCTTGACGATCGAGCGCCCGGGCGTGGGTGGAATCGCCAGGGTGATCGCCTCCAGGCCACGGTCGGTGCGGGTGCCGGTGGCATAGAAATTATTGAAATACAGGCTCTGTTTACGCAGCGCATCCAGGTTAGGCGTGAGGTTGCGCTCGTCGCCGTTGCTGCCCATGTACTTGGCGCTGAAACTTTCGATGGTCACCAGCACGACATTGGGTTTGCGCGGCGTGCCCGGATTGGTGATGGCGCGGCGGATATCCAGCGGGTCCTGGCCGATAAAGCGGGCGTTGGGTTCGCTCAGCTCTGCACGCAGTTGCGTGGCGATAACCTCAGTCGGCAGGGTTTTGTAGAACTGTGGGTAATCCAGTTCGTTGTTACGGAATGCGGCGAAAAACTGATACGGACCATTGCTGGCCAGTTCGTTCTTGTAGGCGTTGCCGCCCTGGGCTCGCGGGCTGTCCTGGCTGATCAGTTGCAGGCTGAGGCCGGCAATCACCAACAGGGCCAGGGCATTCACCAGGCGACCGCGCATCGGCGGCAGTGGGGCGCTCATCGCTGCATTGAACGGTTTGCGCAAGGCCAGGCTCAAGACAATCGCCAGCATGGCGAGCAGGCTCAGCAGTTTGCCGATCGGGTAGGACTCGAGCAGGTTGTTCAACACCTCGTCGGAGTACACCAGGTAATCGACGGCAATGAAGTTGAAGCGCACGCCGAACTCATCCCAGAACAGCCACTCGGCCACCGAGGTAAACAGCATGGCGAACAGGCTGACGGTGAGCACGGCCTGCAGGAACCAGCGGTGACCGCGCCGGCGCCACAGCGCGGGCGGGCACACCAGCAAATACAGGCCCAGCGGCAGTGCCGCGTAGGCCAGGAAGCCCAGGTCGTATAGCAGGCCCACGCCAAACACCGGCAGCAGGTTGCCGCCGACTTCATCCAAATGGGTGATGAGCAGCACGCTGCGAGTGAGCAGGAAAATAACCAGCCAGGCACCGGTTACCAACAGCAGATAGCGCATTGGCGCCGTCTTGAGAAACCCCATGTCCATGTTCCTTATATCAATGGGTGGCGATCTTCTGCCTGACACTGTAGTCAGTTTGTGAAGCTATAGTGAAAAACTTGTTCAACTCTGTGCAAGGTTGAAAACCTTTATCGTCGTACCTCTCAGCTCTATCCCTGAGCCACACTTGGCCTTAAGCTGCGCGAGCCAACACGGCCGTTACCGCGTACGGAGACACTGCCCATGCGAATTCTATTGGTTGAAGACAACCGCGATATTCTGGCCAACCTGGCCGACTACCTGGGGCTAAAAGGCTACACCGTGGACTGTGCGCAGGACGGTTTATCGGGCCTGCACCTGGCCGCCACCGAGCATTACGACTTGATCGTGCTCGACATCATGCTGCCTGGCATCGATGGCTACACCTTGTGCAAGCGCCTGCGTGAAGACGCCCGCCGCGACACGCCGGTGATCATGCTCACCGCCCGCGACCAGTTGGATGACCGGCTGCAGGGCTTCAAGTCCGGTGCCGACGATTACTTGCTCAAACCGTTTGCCCTGTCGGAACTGGCCGCGCGCATCGAAGCGGTGCTGCGCCGTGCCCAAGGTGGCGGTCGCCGCGCCCTGCAAGTGGCCGATCTGAATTACGACCTCGATACCCTGGAAGTGACCCGCGAAGGGCGCCTGCTCAAGCTCAACCCGGTCGGTCTCAAGCTGCTCGCGGTCTTGATGCAGAAAAGTCCCCACGTACTGCGTCGGGAAGTGCTGGAAGAGGCGCTGTGGGGCGATGACTGCCCGGACAGCGACAGCCTGCGCAGCCATGTCCACCAATTGCGCCAGGTGATCGATAAGCCGTTCGCCAAGCCGTTGCTGCAAACCGTGCATGGTGTGGGTTACCGCCTGGCCGAGGGCCGTGATGGAGTTTAAGCAAAGCCTTGCCCAGCGCATCATCATCGCCTTTGCCTTGATGAGTGCGTTGGTGGCGGGGGCCTTCGCCATGGGCATCGTCGCCACCGTGCACTTGGTGGAAGAGAAGCTGATCTCGGCAGGCTTGGGCGGTGACCTGCAGCGTCTGCTGCTGATGGACACCGTCGAGGACTGGCGGCACCGCCCCGAGCCCGACCAGCTGTTTTACTTCAGCGGTGGCCCCGGGGATTTTGAATTGCCCAAGGACCTGCGGCATCTGGAACCAGGGTTTCATGAGGTGTTCCGCGAGGCCCTGTCGTACCACGCCATGGTCGAAGTGGTCGACGGTCGGCGCTATGTGCTGCTGCAGGATCAAAGCGATTTCGAAGAGCGAGAGCGCGTGCTGTTTGCCGTGGTGCTGGTGGGCTTCGTGCTCAGCCTGGCGCTGGCGGTATTCCTCGGCTGGGTGCTGGCCCGTAAAGTGATGGCGCCGGTAGTGCGCCTGGCTCGTCAGGTGCGGCATCGCGACCAGTTGCTGGGCCTGGCGCCGCCCCTGGCCCCGGACTACGCGGCCGACGAAGTGGGTGAGCTGGCGGTGGCCTTCGACGCCACGCTGGGGCGCCTGCGCCAGGCATTGTCCCGTGAGCAGTTGTTCACCAGCGATGTCAGCCACGAACTGCGCACGCCTTTGATGGTCCTGGCCAGCTCCTGCGAATTGTTGCTGGAAAACCCGGCTATCGATCAGCGTGGGCGTAACCAGGTCGAGCGAATCGCCCGCGCCTGCGAAGAAATGCGCGAACTGGTGCAAACCTTCCTGATGCTGGCCCGGGCTCAGCATGATGACGGCAGCATGTCACCCAAGGTCAATCTGTCCCAGGTGGCGGATGATCTGCTTGGCATCTGGCGCGAGCCCATCGAGCACAAGGGCCTGGAGTTGATCTACCAGCCGGGCAACCCGTTGGATACGCGCTACAACGCGACCTTTCTGCATGCCGTGATGGGCAACCTGTTGCGTAATGCCCTGCATTACACCGAAAGCGGCTTCATCCGGTTGACCCTGGAACCCACCGGTTTTGTGGTGGAAGACAGTGGCGTCGGCATTCCCGAAGACAAGCGCGAAGCGATGTTCGAGCCGTTCGTCCGCGGCAGTGAGAAGCGCGGCGAGGGCCTGGGGTTGGGTTTGTCACTGGTCCAGCGCATCTGCGAGAACCAGGGCTGGAGCGTTACCCTCAGCACCATGGAGCCCAATGGCTGTCGCTTTCATGTCCGGTTGAGTCAGGTCAACGCCTGAGCGTTCCCCCTGCCGTTATCCTGCCAGAGATCCCCGTAAATCGGCGAAGATGGCCCCATGATATTGCTTGTGTCTGTAAAGTCTTGAAATGTATGGGATTGGACAGGACAAGTTTTTCACAAGGGGTTGACCTGTTGATCACAGGACGCTGCTTAAGGTTGTAGGCATCAGCAACTGGAGATCCGTTGATGCCTACCCCGATCAAGCTCGAATTTTCCGAAAAGTACGACGACCAGCACGCCCACGAATATTTGCTCAAGCATCAGGACAATCTGGCGCGCCGGTTGTCACACAAACGCGACGAGCAACTGGCCCGTGGCGCGTTGGCGATGGCCGGCGAGCCAGGCCTGGTGCTGGACCTGCCGTGTGGCGCCGGGCGTTTCTGGCCGCTGCTGGCGGAAAAACCCAACCGTGTGATCATCGGCGCCGACAATTCGGCCTCCATGTTGAAGGTTGCGATGGCCGCCCAGCCCGCAGAAGTGGTGAAACGGGTACGGCCCTTGCAGACATCTGCCTTCGACATCGATTTGCCGGATAACTCGGTCGACAGCATTTTCTGTATGCGCCTGCTCCACCACATCGGCGATCCGGCGCACCGTCAGGCAATTCTGCGGGAGTTTCAGCGGGTTACCCGTGACAGCGTGATCATTTCGCTGTGGGTCGATGGCAATTTCAAAGCCTGGAAACGCAAGCGTCTGGAAGGAAAGCGTCGCAAGACAGGTGAGCAGGAAGGTTACCAAAACAGATTTGTGTTACCGGCTGCTACTGTTGAATCAGAGTTCGAGCAAGCCGGTTTTCGTGTTCAGGAGTCCCTGGACTTCATACCGCTCTACGCCATGTGGCGGGTGTATGTATTGCGCAAGAGGTAACAGGATGGCAGTTGAGTGCGTAGCAGGCAGTCACGTAACTCCCGAAGAACGCTTCGATTATTTCTGGCGTCAGCAAGGCGAGTGGGTCGAAGAGCCCAATCGCCGGCGTGGCGGTGAAAGTGGTGTACAGCGTGTACTCAGCGCCAATGGCCGTTTGCTCTACAGCAAGCGTCAGACGGGCCATATCTACCGCAGTTGGCTGCATCCGTTTGGACGCCCAACCGTATTGCGCGAGCGGGATGCCCTCAAGGGCCTGCGACTGCTGGATGTTCGCGTGCCCGAAATGGTCTTTTGTGAGGCGCGTCGTGACCCCGAGCACCGCTGGAAGGCACTGCTGGTGACCGCCGCGCTCGATGGCTTCGACGAAATTGAAAACTGGTACGCCGCCGGTGGTCGCGAACAGTATGGCGAGCAGGTGCACGAGCGCTTGCTCAAGGAGTTGGCCGCTACCCTGGCCCGCATGCACAAGGGACGCTGGCAGCACGGTTGCCTGTACATCAAGCATATTTTCGTGCGGGTGACGGGCGAGGGCGACTCGGCCCAGGTGGAAGTGGCGCTGCTGGACTTCGAGAAATGCCGCCAGCGCTTGACCGCTTATCGGGCAGCCTCCCATGACATGTTGCAGCTGCGTCGCCATTCGTCGTGGAACAGCACCGACTGGGAAAAACTCAGCTACTTTTATGAAGCGGCGTTTGGCAGCGCTATCAAGGGTTTAACCAGATGAAGCTAGAAATAGCACGAGGTCTGTTCCTGGTCGGGGCGATGGGCATTGCGGCCCTGGCCCTGGCCGCATGGGAGCAACCTCGCACACAGGTACTCAGTGCGGTGCAAGGCGGCGGGCAATGCCTGTTGCCCCGCGTCGCCAAGGCGAGTGCGGCGGTCAAGCCTGATCATGAGTTGCTGTTGTTCATGTTTGGGATGTCTCAAGGGATGAGGCCGCAAAGTTGAAACGATTCAAACCCCCGAAGAAGGGCCTTGCGATGCGAGGCCCTTTTTTTTTGCCTTTCAAACCTTATCCGCAAGGCATCTGCTACGGGGGCGCGATGTTGGCTAGACGGTATCTACGCAGCTCAGATCAGATGCAGGTGGTTATCCCAGAGCCCTGCCGGCAATTCCAACGGTTTGGCGACCAACTGTTTCTGGCGGCAATCGTAGTAGCGGCAACGCCCTTGGCCCGAGGTGACGACAAACCCGTCCGCCACTGCGCCGACGCCTGCGCAGTCGGGCAGCGGTCCATCCAGGCGCAGCTCGGCAGTGTCCATGTCCCAGATAAAGAAACGGTTGCCACGGGGTGCGGTCAACGCCACCAGGCGCAATTCGCTGTGCACGGCGACACTGGCGGTGTAATGCCCCATGGCCTGCAACTGCTCATCGGCCACCGGGAACGCCACGAACGGCTGGCCCGGGCGCTTGATCGCCAGCAACTCGGAGCGCTCCTGGGACGGCCCCATGAACTGCTGGCCGGTGAGAAGGGTGCCATCGCTGGCGATGCCCATATGGCGCACGCTGTTCATCTGCTGGCCGAGGGTTTCCTTGCTGATCAGCGTGCCGTCACGGTGCATCAGCACCAGGCTCGGTTCCATGGCGTTGAGGTTCATCTCCACGCGGCTTTCGGCTTCGGTGCGAATGCCGCCGTTGGCCACCGCCAGGGTTTCGCCGTCGGGCATCCACGACACCTGGTGCGGGCCGATGCCATGGGTGGAGATCTCGCCGCTGTGCACCAGGCGCTCGCCTTCGAACTTGTACACACCGAGCAGGCCACGGCCGGGGTCGGACGTGTCGTTCTCGGTGGCGTACAGCCAATCGCCGCTCTTGTGGATGACCGCATGGCCATAGAAGTGCCGGTTGGCGTTCGAGGTGATGGTTTGCAACAGTGCGCCATTACGCAGGTCGATCAGGTAACTCTCGGTGCCCGGGCGGCGGGCAACAAACAGTGCAATCGGCAGCGTCGGGTGGTTGATGATGTCGTGGCAGCGCTGGCCGACCTGGGTGGCGAACACCTGCTTGCCGTCCAGCTGAAAGCCCACGGCATAGTGCTTGCCGTCTGCATCATCGCGGGCCGACAGCAGCAGCGGGTGCTTGTCTTTCCCTTTGAACAGCGTCCAGCCACCCAACGTGAGTGCGCTGAGCAGCACGCTGCCGATCGCCAAAGCCTGTCGCCTGAGCATCATCAGTCACCGTCGTTGGCATTGAAGCCCAGTTGGATTCCCAGCGCCTTGGCCAGCTCGCCTTCGTGCAGGCGGTGGACGACGTTGAGGCTGTCGTAGATGTCGTTGAGCTGCTGGCGCCCGGCGTCATCGTTCAACAGTTCGTTGAGGGTGCGCTGGTTGCTGGCGAACAGTTTCAGCGCGGCGGCATAGGCTGCGTCGATCTTGTCGGCAAGCGGCTTCTGATCCGCCGGCAGCAAACCACGCAGGCCCTTGTTGTCCACGCCGACCCATACGGTCTGGGCGGCGGCGAGGCTGGCTTCCAGGCTTTGCAGGGACGACTGGCTGCGCCATGCATCGGCCTGGAACGGCTGCGGGATACCCTTGGTCTGGCGGCCCATGGGCGTGCCGAGTTTTTTCTTCAGGGTGTCCAGTGCGGTCACTTGTACGCGCAGCAGATCGGCGATGGCTTCGTGGGAGTCAGCGTAGCGCTGGTTCGGGAACTTGCTCATCTGCGCGAGCATGCCGTCGGTGCTGTTCCAGCTGGCCAGGATCTCTTCGGCCAGGGCTTTCTGGCGCTCACCGATGGCCACCAGCAGCGGGCAGTAACGGGCTTTCTGCGCCTCGTCGGCGATGTCGGTCTTGGCGTCGTAGAGGATGTATTCGTAGGCCGACAGGCCCTGCACCACCACGCTGGACTTGGCCAGTGCGGCACCGTCGATCTGCGGCTGGGCGGCGACCAGTTGCTCGACCTGGCGGCCCACCAGGTTCTTCTTGTCCGGCCAGAACTGTACCTGCCACGAGCGGTTGCCCTCGGCCAGCGGGCCGATCAGCAGCGGTTGCAACTCGGCCCAGGCTTTTTGCGCGTGGAGGAAGTCGGCGCGGGCAGTGTCCAGGCTTTCCTTGCCCTGGCAGTAGGCGAGGGCGCTGACGGCCAACTGGCGGTCGGCTTCGACCCAGCGGCTGTAGGTCGGCAGGATCACCTGCTTGGCGATCGCCGCCGAGGTCACGGCTTGCGGGTCTTGTGGCGAGCAGGCGCCCAGGGCGAGGGCGGCCAGGCTGGTGAACAACAACTTGGGACGGAACATGTCGAGCTCCCTTCTGTAATTGGGGCGAAGCTTATAAAGAATTCAGGAACGCCAGCAACGCAGCGCGCTGCTCGGCATTGAAGGACAACACATGCTGCTGCGCCGCTTGTGCTTCGCCGCCGTGCCACAGCACGGCTTCGAGCAGGTTGCGGGCGCGGCCGTCATGCAGGAACTGGGTATGGCCACTGACGGTCTGCGTCAGGCCGATGCCCCACAACGGCGGCGTGCGCCAGTCGCGGCCACCGGCCTTGAATTCCGTGCGGTTGTCGGCCAGGCCTGGGCCCATGTCGTGCAACAGCAGGTCGCTGTAGGGGCGAATCACCTGGTTGGCCAACTCGGGTTCGGCGGCATTCGCAGCGGTGGTGAACGTCGGTTTATGGCAACCCTGGCAACCGGCCTGGTAGAACAGGTTTTTCCCGGCCAGCACCTGCGGGGTGTCGACGTCGCGGCGCACGGGCACGGCCAGGTTACGGGTATAGAACAGCACCAGGCGCAGGATGTTATCGCTGACTTCCGGCTCGCCCTCGGGGCCATTGCCGTTGGGTGCCTGTTTGCAGGCGACTTGGGCGTCGGTGCAGTCATCGAAGGGTCTCAGGGAGGTGGTGAGGCCCATATCACCAGAGAACGCGTGAACATTTTGTTGATTGAGATTGGGTTGCCCGGCTTTCCAGCCAAAACGTCCGAGTACGGTTTTTTGCTCGGCGTCATCCCAGACCCGATTCGCGCGGCCGACGAGGGCTTCCTTGTCGGCGGTCTGCGGGTCGGTATTGCGCAGGATGTCTGCGTCGCTGATGGCTTCGAGCAGGCCCAGGCCGATCATCGGCGGGGCGATGCGTGCGGAGAAGCGTGTATCTGGATGCATCGGGCCATAGCCGAGCTGGGTGATTTGCAGGTCGGGCTTGCGCAGCTCGACGACGGTGCCGTCCTTGAAGGTGACGTTGACCGGCGTGTAGTCGACGCGCACCTTGCCTTCCGGCGGCACGCCGGGCACCGCCATGTCCTGCAGTTGCCCGCCGTAGACGGGCTCGGGTACCACCCCGACTTGCTCGATGAGCTTGGCGTAGGGCGGCTGGTCCTGGGTAGACAGGGGAATCGACAGGCGCACCAGCATCGACACCGCATTGGCCGCGTCGGGCAGCGGCGGGTGGCCACGGCCGTCCTTGATATGGCAGTTCTGGCAGGCGTTGGTATTGAACAGCGGGCCCAGGCCATCGCGGGCGGTGGTGGTGGACGGCGCGATCACCCAGGGGCTGCGGAAGAAGCTGTTGCCCACGCTGAAATCCAGGCGGCGCGTGGGCGACAGGTTGGCCGAGGGCAGGGAAAACGCATTCTGGTCGCGCTTGTTCACCGTCGTCGCGCCGCCCGCTCGCGCTTCACCCTGCTCGGCCTTGGTGAAGCGTGGGGCGTCGTCGCAGGCGGCCAGGCTCAAGGCCATCAACGCTGCGCACAGGCGAAAAAGCGAACGAAACATCGAGTTTCCCGGACCAAGGCTGAAAATAAGGTCGCAAAGTCTAACAGGGCGGGGCGGATTGAATAAGAGCAATTATCGTTTGGTGGCATCCCGATTCATTCCCGCTAGAATGACCGCACATTTTTTTCTGGAGGTGGCCAATGCAGGCTCTCGACGCTTTGCTCAACCGTGTTTCCGTGCCGCGTTTGCTGGAACCGGCACCGACCCAGGAGCAGCGCGATGTGCTGTTCGCCGCAGCCATGCGTGCGCCCGACCACGGCCAACTGCGCCCTTGGCGTTTCCTCACCGTGGAAGGTGCCGCCCGTGAGCAGATGGGCACGCTGTTGGCCGAAGCCGCTCGCCTGCAGGACGCCGATGCTCCCCAGGCTGTCATCGACAAGGCCCAGAACGGCCCGCTGCGGGCGCCGCTGGTGGTGGTGGTGATTGCCCGCCTGCAGGAGCACTTCAAGGTGCCCAAGTCTGAACAACTGTTGGCAGCCGCCTGCGCGGCCCACGGTATTCTGCTGGCGGCCTATGCCCAGGGGATTGGTGCGGTGTGGCGCACGGGTGAGTTGTCCTATTCGGCTCATGTCGCCGAAGGCCTGGGGCTGACGGCGGATGAGGAGGTGATTGGCTTCCTTTATTTGGGTACACCGCAGAACCCGCCGCGTACGGCGCCGAAGGAAGATGTGGCGGCGTTTGTGCAGGCCTGGACGGGTATCTAAGCAGTAGGCGGTCAAAATGTGGGAGGGGGCTTGCCCCGATGACTGAGTGTCAGTCTACTTATCTGTAGCTGACACACCGCTATCGGGGGCAAGCCCCCTCCCACATTTGACCGTTGGTGTGTCTTACACCTTGAACTGATCCATGAGTTTCATCTGCTGGCTGGCCAACGCATTGAGCTGGCTGCTGATGGCCGCCGACTCGGTGGCCTGGCCGGTGAGGGTTTCGGTCACGGTGCGGATCGCCGAGACGTTGCGGTTGACCTCTTCGGCCACGGCGCTTTGCTGCTCGGCGGCGCTGGCGATTTGCAGGTTCATGTCGCTGATCACCGTCACGGCATCACTGATCTTGCCCAAGGCCTGCGCGGCTTGATGGATCTGTCCGGCGTTACTCTGGGCCTGGCTCTGGCTCGAGTGCATGGTTGCCACTACACCACGGGTGCCGCTCTGGATGCGTTCGATCACCTGGCGGATTTCCTCCACCGAATCCTGGGTGCGCTTGGCCAGGTTGCGCACTTCGTCGGCCACCACCGCAAACCCCCGGCCGCTTTCCCCGGCGCGTGCGGCTTCGATCGCCGCGTTGAGCGCCAGCAGGTTGGTTTGCTCGGCAATGCTGCGGATCACTTCCAGGACTGAACCGATCTGCTCGCTATTGACCGCGAGGGCTTCGACTTCGCCCACCGCTTTGCTGACTTCTTCGGCGAGGGTGGTGATGTCGCGAGTGCTCTGCTCGATGATCGACATGCCTTCACGGGCCGACTGGTCGGCGCCGCGTGCCGCGCTGGCGGCATTGGAGGCGCTGTTGGCGACGTCATGGGCGGTGGCGCTCATTTCGTTGGACGCCGTGGCCACCTGGTCGATTTCGCGGAACTGCACCTGCATGCCTTCGCTGGTCTGGCGTGCGATGGCCGAGGACTGGTCAGCCGTGCCACGGGCTTCGGTGATGCTCTGCTTGATCTGCGCGATGGTCGGTTGCAGTTTATCGAGGAAGCGGTTGAACCAGTTCACCAACTCGCCCAGTTCATCTTTCTTGGCATAGGCCAGGCGCTGGGTGAGATCGCCGTCGCCGCTGGCGATGTCCTTGAGCATGGCGGCGACGCTGTTGATCGGGCGGGTCACGCCGGTGGCGGTGAGCCAGATCAGCAGCAAGCCGAGCAGGCCGGCGGCGGCGCCGACCAGCAAGGCCTTGAGCGTGCCGCTGGCCTGGGCGTCGTCGAGTACCGCCTGCAGCTTGACGTTATCGGCCAGCATCACGCTTTTGGGCAGTTTGATCACCACGCCCCATGGCTTGGCATCGGCGAGTGGCTTGACCGGGTACACGGCGCGAATAGTGTCGCCCTGTTCACGGATCATGCGGTTGTCACTGGCCAGCAATTGCACGATTTCCTTGCCTTCGGCGCCAAGGGTGTCGATCAGGTTCTTGCCGACCTTGTCCGGTTCGCCGCTGTAGGCGGCAATCAGGCCGGTACTGGAAAGAATCTCCAGGTGCGCCGCGCCGTTGAACAGGTCTTTCTGTGCGGCGTCGGTGGTGGCTTGCAGGGCGGTGAGGGCAATGTCCACACCGATGACGCCGATGAGTTTGCCGTCGACGATCAGCGGCGAAGCGATGGTGGTCATCAGCACCTTTTTGCCGCCCACCGTATCTTCATACGGGTCCAGCAGGCAGGTAGTGCGGGTGTCCCGGGGGCAGGTGTACCAGATGTTGTAGGGCGTACCGTTGAGGGTGAGGGTGGTCTTGTTCAGGTCCTCTTCGACCATGACGGTGTTCAAGCCTTCGCCGCCGGCACGGCTCCAATAGCTGGAGAAGCGCCCTTTTTCGTTGGAGGCGCGCGCTTTGTCATCGACGAATTCGCTGTCCTTGCCATCCAGGCTGTTGGGTTCGAACGACAGCCAGAAACCCAGCACCTTGCTGTTGCGATCGAACGTGGTTTTCAGGCTCTGGTTGATTTCTTCGCGCAGCGCGCTGGCGTCCAGGCCACGCTTGCTGGCCATGGTGCGCAGGTCCTTGACCTGGTCGGCCAGTGCGGTCAGCGCCAGCAGGCTGTCGCCGAAGGTTTTCTGCAGTTGCACTGCCTGTTCGGCCGCCCTGGCTTGCAGCAGTTGTTCCACGCCGTCGGTAAGCATGCGCGAGCTTGAGTCGCTGACCAACTGATCGTTCTGGTTGGTGTTGTAGATGTTGATGCCGACCACCAGCGCAATCACCCCCAACAGGCAGAGCCCGGACAGCAGCACGATTTTCAAGCGGATAGAGAGGGTGTCGAACATAGGTTCACTCACGAATGGGCATGTTGGAGGGCTCGCAGTGCAGGCCAAGTCCATTCAGCGCTATGTCTGAAACATCGGCGTAACAAATTAATTCATGAGAGGCAGGCGATGAGCGGTAGGAGAACGGCTACAGCCGGCGTCACACAGGCTGTGCGAGCCGTTCCGGGCGTGACCAGATCCACAGGTTGCCCAGGCTCATCCCGGCAATCGCCAGGTAGATCGGCCAGCCGTGGTCGAGCATCACCAGCATCAGGATGGCGCACAGCAGCATGCTCACGGTGGCGCTGACTTTGGCCCGGCGCGCGATGATCCTGCCGTTGCGCCAGTTGAACAGGATCGGTCCGAACAGGCGGTGGTTTTCCAGCCAGGCACTGAGGCGCGGTGAGCTTTTGGTCGCGGCCCAGGCGGCCAGGAGGATGAACTCGGTGGTGGGCAAACCCGGCACAACAATCGCCACCAGCCCGATGCCCAGGCTGACGTAGGCCAGCAGGCCGAAGAGGATCTGTGCGATTTTCGAGGTGGATTGGGGTTTGCGGGTCATGGTGTGTGCAAAGTAGGGGATAACAAAAGAGTCGGCATTGAAATGCGGTTTAAATGTGGGAGGGGGCTTGCTCCCGATAGCGGTGCATCAGCCAACAAATAGGTACCTGACCCTCCGCCATCGGGGGCAAGCCCCCTCCCACAGTTGATTGCATTTCAATGTGGGCGATCAGGCCAGTTCAGGGGCGCTAGCGTACGCCTGTTCCAGCAACACGGTGAAGCGTACAAACGCATCCACCGCGCCTTTTTCCGCTGCGGCTTCTTCCTCGGCGCTCAATTGCAACGCATCCAGGGTGCGAGTGAAGCTTTTCCAGCCTTCGGCGCGACCACCGGCCGGCTCACCCAGGTGGCGGGCACCGAAGGTTTCGCTCAGGCCCAGGCCTACGGCGCGCTTGATCAGGAACGCCGCGCCCAGCTTGGAACCTTCGGACACGAACAACCAGCCCAGGGCCTCGGCCTTGCTCGGGTTTTTCAGCGCGCCGGGGAACGGTGCTGGCACTTCGGTATCCAGGTCAGCCAGGTCCAGCCTGGCGGCTTCGGCGCGGCAGCGTTCGGCCAGGTCAGGCACGATCTTGATCAGTTCGGCATCGTTGTACAGGGCCACCAGTTCCGACTGGAACAGGTACTGCGCCACTACGAAACGCGCGAAGTTGGCCTGGGTTTCAAACGGCGCGTGGGCCTTCACCAACGCGTCCAGCTTGGTGTGTGGCTCGTGGGTAATCTGGTTCAGGCGCTGGGAGCGCAGGCTTGGGCGTTCTGCGGTAGAAGAAGCGGTCATGAAAAAGTCCTTGAGAAGGGGGAGCGCCTTATGGCCCTTAAAGAGAGCTGTTATCAACTAGACGAACAAGAAGACGCGGCACAGTAAAAAATCCTCACCTCGCCGCTGACATTTCGACGAGGTGAGTCGGGTGTCGTCAGATGTCCCAGATCAGGTTGATCGCAACGTTGCGGCCCGGCTGGGTCAGGCGGTCGAGGTTGGCCGGTCCGGTCACCGCGGCTTCGCCGACACTGTCGTAGCTGCGTACGTCATCCCAGTTCCAGTACTTCTTGTCGGTGAGGTTGTAGAGGCCGCCGTTGATGGTCACGTCCTGGGTGACTTTGTAGAAGGCGGTCAGGTCGACAACACCGAAGCCCGGAGTCTTGAAGGGCCCGCTGGTGTCGCCGTCCGGCGCGTGGAAGGTACTGCTGTCGACGCGATCTTGTTTTTTCACCAGGGTCCAGCTCAACAGACCACCGTAGTTGTCCTGGTCGTAGCCCAGGCCAAACACGCCCTTGAGCGGGTTGACGCTGTTCAGCGGCTCGCCGTTATCGTCGTTACGACCGTAGGCATAGGACACCGAACCCTGGGTGTAGAGGCCTTGCGGGGCGCCGAATGCATCCAGGTTCAGGCGCCCTTTGGCTTCGGCCCCCTTGATGGTGGCGCGCTTGATATTGATGGCCTGGAACTGTTCGACCGTGCCGCCGACGACGGCGTTGTCCTCATCGATAAAGTCGCGGTACTTGTTGTAAAACACGGCGATTTCAAAGGATCCCTCGTCAAACTTGCCGCGAATCCCGGTTTCGATGCCCTTGCTGGTTTCTGGCTTGAGGTCGGGGTTCGGCTCGACGGTGTAGCCCAGGTTGAGGTTTTCAAAGCGGCCGTACAACGCCTTGGCGGAGGGCGTACGGAAACCTTCGGCATATTGGCCGAACCAGGTGTATTGATCCGTCAGGGCGTAAGTCAGGCCGAACTTGGGCGTCACACGGTGCCAGGTTTTTTCCTTGTCGCTCACCGGGTCCGTCCCCGTCGGGTTGACGGTGTTGAGGAACTCCTGGGTCAGCTTGGGTTTGAGCTGGGTGTAGTCGTAGCGCACGGCGGGCAGGAAGGTCCATTTGTCCCAGCTGATCTGGTCCTGTGCGAACAGCGAATACGTGTTGATGGTCGGGTCGGGGAAGTCACTGGACTTTTTCACACTGTCGGAGGCCATCGGGCTGGGCGCGCCGATGGCGGTGCAGCCACTGCCGACGGCCACACAGGTCGCGCCGCCCTCGCGCGAGCCGGTGACTTTCTGCTGCTTGAGGGTAGTGCCGTAGGTCACTTGGTGATCGGCCTCACCGAGGCTGAACGCTTTGTCCAACTGCGCATCGAAAATCCACTGTTTTTCCTGGTACAGCGTGTCGCGGGTGCGCAGGACACGACGACCTGACTGATAGATCTCGGCAGTGGTCTGGTCGGTCTTGGCGATCTGGTAGTTGAGGCTGGTCTTGATCCGGTCGGCAATCGGCGACTCAAGGGCGAAGCTGTTTTCCAGGCCGAAACGTTCGCGGGTAATGGTGTCGTTACCACGGCGATCACGGTAGAGGTTGAAGCCTCGGCCGCCGATGAACGGGCCGCCCACCGCGTTCTTCAGGTTGACGTCGCGATCATCCTTGTACTTCTCATAGGTCAGGCCCAGGCGGTTGTCATCGCCATAGTTCCAGCCGAGCTTGGCCAGGATGTTGGTGGTGCGCGCGTCCTCGGGGTTGGCGCCGGTACGGGCCAGGCCGGTGGCGTTGTTGCCGTCGTAGGATTCGGTCTCATGGCCATTGCGCTGGCTCAGGTGCAGCAAGCCATCGAAGTCCTGCACGCGGCCGGCGACGGTGCCGGAGGTCAACCAGCTTTCGTCGGCGGAACTGTAGCCGGTCTTCAGGCGTGCGCCGACGTCCTGGCCGGGCTTGATGATGTCGTCCGGGTCGAGGGTGAAGTAACTCACGGCGCCGCCGATGGCGCTGCTGCCGTAGAGGGCCGAGGCCGGGCCGCGCAGGATCTCGACGCGCTTGACGATTTCCGGGTCGACGTAGTTGCGGCGGGTCTTGGCGTAGGGGCCGTTGAAGAAGTTGTCGGGCACTTCCACACCGTCCACCTGGGTAAGGATGCGGTCGCCGTCGATCCCGCGGATGTTGAACCCGGCATTGCCGGCGCGGGTGCCTGCGCCGCCGACCGAGACGCCGGGCTCGTAGCGCACCAGCTCACGGATGTTGTTGACGTTCTGGCGGTCCAGTTCTTCGCGATCATGCACGCTGACGGTGCTCGGTACGCTGTTCACATCCTGCGCGTTACGGGTGGCGCTGATGGTCACCTGTTGCAGGTTGAGGGTGCTGCCCGCCGTGCGCTTTTCCAGGACGATGTTGTTGTTGCCCAGCTTGCGGTAGCTCAGGTTGGTCCCCACCAACAGCCGGTCCAGGGCTTTCTCCGGCGACAGGGCGCCGCGCACCCCAGGGGACGACACACCCTGGCCCAGCTCGGCGGGCAGGCCGACTTGCCAGCCGGTCACGCTGGTAAAGGCGTTCAGCGCCGAAACCAGTGGCTGTTGCTCGATGCTGAAGCTGTAGTTGCCGTGGCTGCGGGCGGCGGGTTCGGCGGCAGTGGCGGCAGTGGCGGCCATCACTGGCGAACCGGCCAGCAGGATGGCGGCGGTCAGCAAGGACAGCACGGGGGAGGAGGACCGGCGGTTGAAACGAGAGGACATCGAGAGCGCTCCGGAAGGTACGAATCTTATAGTTGCGAACCGAACCAAATAGGAATCAGTTGCATTGGCTAAGACGAGACGTACCGCCGAAGGCTATCGAGTAAAAATAATTCTCATTTAGTTCAAAATCACCAGCGCGGGGTATTCCGACAACTTCGCTGAGGTGATGTGGGCCAGGGAGCGCACCACATCCAGCGGTTGGTCGAGGCGGTAGTTGCCGGTGACGGCGACGCTGGCGAGCTTGTCGTTGGTGTTGACGATCCAGCCGGGGTAGTAACGACGCAGTTCGGCGAGCACTTCGCTCATCGGGCAGTTTTCGAAAATCAGCCGGCCTTGCACCCAGGCCAGGTCCTTGCTGGCATCCAGCCGGGCCGGTTGGCCAAAGCCCTTGGGCCCGATGCGGATGCTTTCGCCGGCACTCAGGCGCACGCGGGCATCGTCGAAGGTGTTGCTCAGGTCGACATCGCCGCGCTGCACCTGCACCTGGGCTTCGCCGTTGAGGTAGCGCACGGCGAAGGCGGTATCACGCACGCTGGCTCGCACGGGGCCGGCGTCGATTTCCAGGGGCAGGCCATGGCCGGGCATGATTTCGAAAAAGGCTTCGCCCTGGTACAGGCGAACGATCCGCTGGTGGTCCTTGATGCTGCTGGAAAACGCCGAATTGGTGTTCAGCAACACTTTCGAGCCATCGTCCAATTGCAGGCGCTGGCGTTCGCCCACCACCGTGAGATGGTCGGCTTGCAGGCGTACCGGCAGGTTGCTGAAGCTGAACAGGCCGATCAACAGCACGGCGGCGGTGGCCAGCGGTTTCCAGTGCGGCTTGATCCGGCGCCAGCCCCTGGGCTTGCGCGGCGCGGCCAGGGCGACGGCGGCGCTGTGCACCGGCGCGCCACCCCAGGCGGCCTGGGCCTTGCCGAAGGCGTGGACGTGGGCGGGGTCTTGGGCCAGCCAGGCTTCAAACTCGGCCTGCTGCCCGGGCGCTGGGCACTGCAAGGCGATCAGCCAATCGAGGGCCTGGTCCATAGCCGTGTCTTGCAACACCTCATGAGCCAGCTCATGGGGGCGCAGTTTATTCGGGTCCGTCACGGTGTTCCTCGGGTCTTCGCCACGTTCTATTCATCTTTCCTACAGCTTGGGTCGACAATTCTGTCGGCTGAAGCTTAAGGCCGATCCAGTCTTTCGGCCACACCTACACAAATGGCCATGATCAATTTCAGTTCCTTTTGCACGGTGCTCAAGGACACGTCCAACTGATCGGCGATCTCCTGGTAGCTGCAGCCGTGCAGGCGGCTGAGGATGAAAATCTGCTGCTGGCGCGCGCTCAACTGGCCGAGGCTGATGCTCAGGTGTTCAAGCAATTGCTCGGCCTGGGTTGCATCTTCGGGGGTGCTGATGGGGGCGGCGACGCTTTGCAGGATCTCCAGCGGTACATCTTCCTGCAGGGTGCGCGCTTGAATCCTGCGTGAACGCAAGTGATCCAGCGCCAGGTTACGCGCGGTCTGGTAGACGAAGGGTTCGAGGTGATCGATCGGCCGCTCGCTGAGGGCCCGGGTGACGCGCAGGTAGGTTTCCTGCAACAGGTCCTCGGCGGTGCTGTGGTTATTCACCATCCGCTGCAAGGTGCGTAGCAGAATCACCCGTTGGGTGAGAAAGACTTGGTTGAAGCGAGATTGGCTCACAGTGATACCAGACCGATTTGCAGTTAATGATAATGCTTATCATCAACTCAAATGGCAAGTGGCTATTCCTCTGTGTCTACATAGAACAATTGTGGGAGGGGCGGTGCGACGATTCGAATTGCCCCTCCCGCAGGACCGCATTACTCGGCGTTGCACAACGCCAGGCAGTTATCCAGCATGCGGTTCGAGAAGCCCCACTCGTTGTCATACCAGGCCAGCACTTTCAGCAGCTTGCCGCTGACCTTGGTGTGGTTGGCATCGAAGATCGACGACAGCGGGTTATGGTTGAAGTCACTGGAGACCAGCGGCAGGGTGTTATAGCCGAGGATCTTCGAGTGTTGGCTGGCTTCCTTGAGCAGTGCGTTGACTTCGTCGGCAGTGGCGTCTTTCTTCAACTGCACGGTGAGGTCCACCAGCGACACGTTGATCACCGGTACACGCACGGCCATGCCGGTCAGCTTGCCTGCCAGCTCCGGCAGCACCAGGCCCACCGCTTCGGCGGCGCCGGTCTTGCTTGGGATCATGTTCTGGGTGGCCGAACGCGCGCGGTACGGGTCGGTGTGGTAGACGTCCGTCAGGTTCTGGTCGTTGGTATAGGCATGAATCGTGGTCATCAAGCCGCTTTCGATACCCAATTCGCGATGCAGCACCTGGGCGACCGGCGCCAGGCAGTTGGTGGTGCACGAGGCGTTGGAGATGATCTGGTGGGATTGACGCAGGATGTCGTGGTTCACGCCGTAGACCACGGTCGCGTCCGCGCCTTTGGCCGGGGCGGAGATGATCACCTTGCGTGCGCCGGCGGTAATATGGGCGGCAGCCTTGTCACGGTCGGTGAACAGGCCGGTGCATTCGAACACCACGTCGACCTTGTGCGCCGCCCACGGCAGGTCGGCCGGGTTGCGAATGGCACTGACGGCAATCCGGTCACCATTGACGGTCAGGCTTTCCTGATCGTGGGCAACCTCTGCATCGAAAGTGCCGTGCACGGTGTCGTATTTGAGCAGGTGGGCGTTGATCGAGCTGTCGCCCAAATCATTGATGGCGACGATCTGCAAATCCTGGCGATAGCCTTGGGTATACAGTGCGCGCAGGACATTACGGCCGATACGGCCAAAACCATTGATTGCGATACGAAGAGTCATTGGAAAGTGCCTGTCGTCGATTTGTTGTAAGAATTACAAGATTATTCGCATAAAAATAGAAAACAAGCCTTTTTAGTGGCAATATTTTGTTCAATCTACAACGAGTGACCTGAATCAACTGGTCCGATGATCCAAACGACTCTCTGCCATCCCATGAGCTGCGGGCGTTTGATCAGCATAGACACTCAGGTCGCCACATCCGTTAGCCTGGAGTTCTACACATGCATCCCCGCGTCCTTGAGGTCACCGAACGGCTTATCGCCCGCAGCCGCGCCACTCGTGAGGCTTACCTTGCGCTCATTCGCGGCGCAGCCAGCGACGGTCCGATGCGCGGCAAGCTGCAATGCGCCAACTTCGCCCATGGCGTGGCCGGTTGCGGCACCGAAGATAAAAATAGCCTGCGCATGATGAACGCCGCCAACGTGGCAATTGTTTCGTCATATAACGACATGCTCTCGGCGCACCAGCCGTACGAACATTTCCCGGAACAAATAAAGAAAGCCCTACGCGAAGTCGGCTCGGTCGGCCAGTTCGCCGGCGGCACCCCGGCCATGTGCGACGGCGTGACCCAGGGCGAGCCCGGCATGGAGCTGAGCCTGCTCAGCCGTGAAGTCATCGCCATGTCCACGGCGGTAGCGCTGTCCCACAACATGTTCGACGCCGCGCTGATGCTGGGCATCTGCGACAAGATCGTGCCCGGCCTGATGATGGGCGCGCTGCGCTACGGCCACCTGCCGATGATCTTCGTACCGGGCGGGCCGATGCCGTCGGGCATCTCCAACAAGCAGAAGGCCGATGTGCGCCAGCGCTACGCCGAAGGCAAGGCCACTCGCGAAGAGCTGTTGGAATCGGAGATGAAGTCCTACCACAGCCCCGGCACCTGCACCTTCTACGGCACCGCCAACACCAATCAACTGCTGATGGAAGTGATGGGCCTGCATTTGCCGGGTGCCTCGTTCGTCAACCCGTACACGCCGCTGCGTGACGCCCTGACCCGCGAAGCCGCGCACCAGGTCACGCGCCTGACCAAGGCCAACGGCAACTTCACGCCGATCGGCGAGATCGTCGACGAGAAATCCATCGTCAACGCTATCGTTGCGCTCAACGCGACGGGCGGTTCCACCAACCACACCCTGCACATGCCGGCCATCGCCATGTCGGCGGGCATCATCCTCACCTGGGATGACATGGCCGACCTCTCCGAGGTGGTGCCGACCCTGTCCCACGTGTATCCAAACGGCAAGGCCGACATCAACCACTTCCAGGCAGCGGGCGGCATGTCGTTCCTGATCCGCGAGCTGCTTGAAGCCGGCCTGCTTCACGACGACGTCAACACTGTGGCGGGCAAGGGCCTGAGCCGTTATATCCAGGAACCATTCCTGGTCGACGGCGAGCTGGTGTGGCGCGACGGCCCGATCGAAAGCCTCGACGAAACCATCCTGCGCCCTGTGGCGCGCGCGTTCTCGCCGGAAGGCGGCCTGCGTGTGATGGAAGGCAACCTCGGCCGCGGAGTGATGAAAGTCTCTGCGGTAGCGCCTGAGCATCAGATCGTCGAAGCGCCGGCGGTGGTGTTCCAGGACCAGCAGGACCTGGCCGATGCGTTCAAGGCCGGCCAGCTGGAAAAGGATTTTGTCGCCGTGATGCGCTTCCAGGGCCCGCGCTCCAACGGCATGCCGGAACTGCACAAGATGACGCCGTTCCTCGGCGTGCTGCAGGACCGTGGTTTCAAGGTGGCGCTGGTGACAGACGGGCGTATGTCCGGCGCGTCGGGTAAGATCCCCGCCGCGATTCACGTCAACCCCGAAGCCCAGAGCGGCGGGCCACTGGCACGGGTCAAAGATGGCGATATCATTCGCGTGGATGGCGTGAAGGGCACCTTGGAGCTTAAGGTGGACGCCGAAGAATTTGCAGCGCGCACGCCTGCCACGGGCCTGTTGGGCAATAACGTGGGGGCCGGTCGCGAGCTGTTTGCATTTATGCGCTTGGCCGCAAGCTCCGCAGAGCAGGGCGCCAGCGCCTTTACCTGTGCCTTGGAGACGCTTAAGTGAAGCTAGCGCTGGTCGGTGACATCGGGGGTACCAACGCCCGTTTTGCGTTGTGGCGAGATCAGGCACTGCATTCGATCCGGGTGCATGCCACGGCGGATCACCAAAGCCCTGAGGACGCGATCAAGGTCTACCTCAAGGAAGAAGGCCTGCAAATCGGCGAGATCGGTGCGGTGTGCCTGTCGGTCGCCGGGCCGGTGAGCGGGGATGAATTCAAATTCACCAACAATCATTGGCGCTTGAGCAAGACTGCGTTTTGCCAGGCCTTGCAGGTGGATGAACTGCTGCTGGTCAATGACTTCTCGGCCATGGCCCTGGGCATGACTCGCCTCAAGCCCGACGAATTCCGTGTGGTCTGCGAAGGCACGCCGGAACCGTTGCGCCCGGCGGTGGTGATCGGTCCGGGCACCGGCCTGGGCGTCGGTACCCTGCTGGACCTCGGCGCAGGCCGCTTTGCGGCGTTGCCGGGGGAGGGTGGCCATGTCGACCTGCCCCTGAGCAGCCCACGGGAAACCCAGCTGTGGCAGCATATCTACAGCGAGATCGGCCACGTCAGCGCCGAAACCGCCTTGAGCGGTGGCGGTCTGCCGCGTCTGTACCGGGCGATTTGCGCGGTCGATGGCCACACCCCGGTGCTCGACACCCCCGAAGCCATCACGGCGGCGGGCCTGGCGGGCGACCCGGTGGCCATGGAAGTGTTGGATCAATTCAGCATCTGGCTGGGCCGGGTAGCCGGCAACAATGTGCTGACCACCGGTGGGCGCGGTGGTGTGTATATCGTAGGTGGGGTGATTCCGCGGTTTGCCGACTTCTTCATCCACAGCGGTTTTGCCAGGAGCTTCAGTGACAAAGGCTGCATGAGCGACTACTTCAAGGGCATCCCGGTGTGGCTGGTGACCGCGCCGTATTCCGGGTTGACCGGGGCGGGCGTCGCATTGGAGCAGGCGTTTGCCTGACCCGCACCCCCTATAACAACAAGGAGGACCCCGTGAGCGTAATCAGTAAATCGATTCTCCTCGTCGACGACGACCAGGAAATCCGCGAATTGCTGCAGACCTACCTCAGTCGCGCCGGTTTCCAGGTGCGTGGCGTGCCGGATGGCGCGGGGTTCCGCCAGGCGATGAACGAGGCGCCGTGCGACCTGGTCATCCTCGATGTGATGCTGCCGGACGAAGACGGTTTCAGCCTTTGCCGCTGGATTCGCCAGCACCCGCGCCAGGCGCAGGTGCCGATCATCATGCTCACCGCCAGTTCCGACGAAGCCGACCGCGTGATCGGCCTGGAACTGGGGGCCGACGACTATATCGGCAAGCCCTTCAGCCCCCGCGAGTTGCAGGCGCGGATCAAGGCCTTGTTGCGCCGCTGCCAGTTCGGCCAGGAGCGCAGCGGCAATGGCGATGTGCTGGTGTTCGATGAATGGCGCCTGGACATGATCAGCCATCGGCTGTTCCACGTGGATGGCGAAGAGGTGATCCTCTCCGGTGCCGACTTTGCCCTGCTCAAATTGTTTCTCGATCACCCGCAACAGATTCTCGACCGCGACACCATCGGCAACGCCACCCGTGGCCGCGACCTGATGCCCCTCGACCGGATCGTCGACATGGCCGTGAGCCGCCTGCGTCAACGCCTGCGCGACACCGAAAAACCCCCGAGGCTGATCCGCACCGTGCGCGGCAGCGGTTATCAACTGGCAGCCAGCGTGGTTGCCGGCAATGCCCACTGAGCCGCTGAGCGAACGCCGCCGGCGCTTCCCGGTACCGCGCTCGCTGCTGGGGCGCATGTTGCTGCTGACCTTGCTCGCGGTGCTGTTCGCCCAGGCGCTGTCCAGCGTGATCTGGGTCTCGCAGTTGCGCGCCACCCAGCTCGAAGGCCTGGTCACCAGCGCCCGTAGCCTGGCGCACTCGATGACTGCCAGCGTGAGTTATTTCCGTTCGTTGCCGGTGGCCTATCGGCCGTTGGTCCTTGACCAGCTGCGCAGCATGGGCGGCACCCGTTTTGTCGTGACCCTCAATGATCGGCCCCTCGACATGCAAGTGTTGCCGCAAACCCCGCGCAAGCAGGCGGTGCTGGTGGCCGTGGATGAAGTCCTGCGCCAGACCCTGGGCGCCGACGTGCCTATCTCGGTGGAGTTCGTCAGCGCCGAAGACCTGCGCATCTTCAACGCCGGCTTGAAACTGGATGAGTTGCCGCGTTCCTGGGCCCATTACGCGCTGACCCTGGAACCGGTCAACCCGCCGGTATTGGTGACCCAGATCGAACTCGCCCCCGGCGAATGGCTGTACATCGCTTCGCTGTTGCCCGAGCCCTACACCAGCCTTGAAGAACAGGGCCTGCCGTCCCAGCAAGTGTGGTTTATCGTGCTGACCAGCGGCTTTTTGCTGCTGTTCATCGGCCTGCTGGTGCACTGGCAAAGCCGGCCGCTCAAGCGCCTGGCGCGGGCGGCGCGTGACATGTCCCTGGGCGCCGATGTGGAACCGGTGGCCGAAGGCGGCGGCAGTGAAGTGGTGGAAGTGGGCCGCGCGTTCAATGCCATGCGCGAACGCATCAGCCGTTACCTCACGGAGCGCAGCCAGTTGTTCAGCGCGATTTCCCACGACCTGCGCACACCGATTACCCGCCTGCGCCTGCGCGTGGAATTGCTCGAAGACGAGAACCTGCAAACCAAATTCGGCCGTGACCTGGATGAGTTGGAGTTGCTGGTCAAAGGCGCGCTGCAATGTGTGAAAGACACCGATATCCACGAGAACATCCAGCCGGTCGACCTCAACCATGTGCTCGAATGCCTGGTGGAGCCTTATGTGGCCCCCAACGGCAACGGCCGGGTCACCCTGGACGGCGCAGCGGTGGCGGCGTACCCGGGCAAGCCGCTGGCGCTCAAGCGCTGCATCGGCAACCTGATCGACAATGCCTTGAAGTACGGGCAGAACGCCCATTTGCGTATTGAGGACGATGGCGCGGAGTTCATCCTGCACGTCGACGACGAAGGCCCTGGCGTGCCGGAACAGCGCCTGGAACAGGTCTTCGAACCGCATTTTCGCCTGGCCGGCCAGCAGCAGGGCTACGGTTTGGGCTTGGGTATTGCGCGCAATATTGCCCATAGCCATGGCGGTGAAGTGAGTTTGCAGAATTTGCGTGAGGGCGGCTTGCGGGTCACCCTGCAACTGCCTCGAACCCTGGACTGAAAAACACCATTGGACAAATAGGGGAGGGGCAAGCCCCTTCCCACATTTTGATCGTCTTTGTGTCAGACGCTTTGGCGCAGTCGTGCCAAATCCCTCAGCGGCGGTGCCCCAAACAACCGGCTGTACTCCCGGCTGAACTGCGACGGGCTTTCATACCCCACCCGATACCCCGCCGCCGACGCTTCCAGCCCTTCGGCAATCATCAGCCGACGTGCCTCCTGCAAGCGCAGCTGCTTTTGGTACTGCAACGGGCTCATGGCGGTAATTGCCTTGAAACGGTGATGCAGGGTCGAGACGCTGAGGTTCACTTCCTTGGCCAGGTCATCGATGCGCAGCGGTTGTTCGTAGTTGCCATTGAGCCACTTGATTGCCTGGCTGACGCGATGGCTCTGGCTGTTGGCCACGGCAATTTCATACAGACGATAACCCTGGGGACCGCGTAGCAGGCGGTAGAGGATTTCACGGTTGATCAGCGGCGCCAGCATGGCAATGTCTTTGGGCGTATCCAGCAGGCGCGCCAGGCGCAGCACGGCGTCGAGCAACTGGGGATCGATGCGGTCCACATACATCCCGCGCGATGTCGGGCGCGTGGGCACGCCCATGGGGCCGGCCTCGGCGATCAAGGCAGTCAGCTGCGCCGGGTCGATATTGATGCGCACTGACAGGTTTGGATCTTCCGGCGTGGCATCGATGATTCGCCCGGCCACGGGCATCGCCACCGAGAACACCAGGTAATTGAGCGGGTCGTAGGCAAAGATTTCGTCGGCCAGGCGCACTTCCTTGCTGCCGTTGGCGAGGATGCACAACGCCGGCTCCACCAGTACCGGCATGAAGTCACGCGGCGTGTTGTGGCGGTTCAGGAACAGTGACGTAATCGCCGTGCCATAGGAGCCGTCTTCCCAGGTGTGACGATGTACGATGCTCGCCAACTCGGCGCGCTGTTTTTCCGTCTCGGCGTCGAGGGGCATGGACTGATGTTCGGGCGACGGCATAAGGCGTCCTCTGCATGCTTTTTTGATGGGCTCAGCTTAGCGGCGGCTTTTCAAACAGTGTTAGGTCGATTCTGCACAATCCTTGCCTGATCCTGCGACGCGTCGTGAATCAGGCAAGTTCTCGGGCTGTCATGTCCCTGAAACAAGGCGTTTGCCTGTGGAATCGAATCGGCGGTCCCTCCGTCCTTCCTACGCTTCTCGCAGGATTGTGCAATAAGCCTGCAGGAATTGACTAACCGCGCCCGCACCCGCGCCGTTATCTTTGATCCTGTGGCAACACGCCCCCACAGTGCTTGCCGAGCATCACTTCTCAACGGGAGAGTCGAACATGTCCACCCCCATTCCCGCGAGCCATATGGCCTTTATCCGCGCCCGCACCGGGTGCAGCACCGAACTGGGTGCACGCTTGAGCAGTTTGATCGAACCGGGCCGTCAGGCTCAGGGTTGCCTGCAATTTTCGTTGCAGCATTCCCAGGTCGATCCCGATGTCTGGTTGATCTCGGGTTTCTGGAGCAGCGAGCAGGCGATGAGCGCCTACTTCAACTCGCCGGCCCTGATGATCTTCACTGAGCTGTTGAACGACATGGTCGTGCGCAGCATGGACTTCCAGACCTTCACCGATGCCTCCGCCGCCAATGCCTACGGCGAGTACCTGCAACTGGCCGGTTAATGGTTAGAATGGCCAACTTTTCCATTGGCCAGGACCTGCAACATGGCACGTAAACAATTTGCCCACCACGAAGCCGTTTCCGCCGTAGTACCGGGTGAAGGGGGCTACAGCGCCGCCGTCGCCGTCAAGGCACTGGATGGCATGGGCGCCCCGCAGTTTCACAAGATCCTGGATGGACAGACGTTCAAGACTGCCTCCGACGCCGATGATGCCGCCACCGTGCAGCTTGAGCGGTTGATCGGTGTGGATGAAGAGGGTCAATTGACCTGGGCGAGCGCCGCGAGCTGAGCAACGCCGACCCTCTAATGTGGGAGGGGGCTTGCTCCCGATAGCAGTGTGTCAGCCAACAACGATGTTGGATGTGCCATTGCCATCGGGGGCAAGCCCCCTCCCACTTTTTTGGTGTATTTCAGTCAGGGTTGGGTGGCGCCTGGGCGGTACATCTTGAACAACGCCTCCGGGCCCAGCTGGAAGTAATCCGCCGGGCCACCGCCACGCAAAATAGGCTCCGCGGCTGCGGTGTCGTACACCCCATCCTTGAGCAGCCACTTGGCAATGTGCACCGCGACCACCTCGCCCAGCACCAGCCAGCTGGGCACCAACTGCTGGTCGGCGCGCTGCAGTTGGATGATCTGCGTCACCTTGCACTCGAACGACACCGGGCACTCGCCCACTCGCGGCACGCCGACGATTTTCGACGCCACCGGTGTCAGGCCGGACAACTCGAACTCATTCACCTCCGGCGAGACGGCCGCGCAGCTCTGGTTCATCTGCTCGGCCAGCGGGCGGGTGGCCAGGTTCCACACAAACTCGCCGGTCTGTTCGATGTTGTTCAGGCTGTCTTTGCGCCCGACGCTGGAAAACCCAATGATCGGTGGAATGTAGTTGAACGCATTGAAAAAACTGTAGGGCGCCAGGTTCAGGCGCCCGTTACTGTCGTGGGATGAAATCCAGCCAATCGGCCGTGGCCCGACAATGGCATTGAACGGGTCGTGTGGCAGGCCGTGGCCGTTGGCCGGTTCGTAGAAGTGGATATCGTCAGGCATGGCCGGGTTCCTGCTGCGGGGTTCTGGGAGGCCGTCATAGTGCAATCCACGGCGACGAATTTCCATCGGCCCTATGGAATTTTCATTCAGCGGCCACCTATTTTTCACAGCGGCCCGTTCAGTCTGCGCCCAAGGTCGATACCCCCTATAAGACTGAGCCTCGGAGCCTTCTACCGCATGAATAAACTTCCTCAGATCACGCTGGCGTTCTGGGTCATGAAAATCTGCGCAACCACCCTGGGCGAAACCGCCGGGGACTTGTTGTCGATGACCCTGAACGTCGGTTACGCCATCAGCTCGATGATCCTCATCAGCGTGTTCCTGGTCACTCTGGTGACACAACTCTGGTCGAAAACCTACAACCCGGTGCTGTACTGGATCGTGATCCTGTCCACCAGCACCGCCGGCACCACCATGTCGGACTTCATGGACCGCACCCTGGGCCTGGGCTACGCCACCGGGTCGATGATCCTGATCGTGATCCTGATGATCATCTTTGCCTTGTGGCACCTCAGTGGTGACTCGCTGAACGTGAACAAGGTGCAGACTTTCCGAGGCGAGCTGTTCTACTGGATGGCGATCCTGTTCTCCAACACCTTGGGCACTGCGTTGGGCGACTTCCTGGCGGACGATTCGGGGCTCGGCTTTGCCGGTGGCGCCTTGTTGATTGGCTCGACCATTGCCGCGGTGGTGGCGCTCAAGTACTTCACCCAAATCTCGTCGGTGCTGTTGTTCTGGGTGGCGTTTGTACTGACCCGGCCGTTTGGTGCAACCCTGGGCGACTTCCTGACCAAGCCCCATGAAAAGGGCGGGTTGGATTTCGGCACCATTGGATCATCGGCGGTATTGGCGGCGGTGCTGGTGGTGATGATTGTCGGGGCGTCGTATGCACAGCGACGGTATGGCCGGAGCCCGGTAGCAGAGGTGTCCTGATTCAACAGGTGGGAGCGGGCAAACCCCAATGCCAGTCAGTTAAGGAGGAACACTGTAACTGTGGTGAGCGGGCTTGTCGAATCGTCGCACCGCCCGCGTCGGGCTGCGAAGCAGCCCCAAAACACAGCCCCGGACCTGTCTGACACACTGCAGCGCGCTTATTGGGGCTGCTGCGCAGCCCGACGCGGGGCAAGCCCGCTCGCCACAGGTTACTGTGTGCCCGTTCTATCTCTTAACTAACAGGCATTAGGGCTTGCCCGCTCCCACATTTGTTACTGCATCCAACCGTCAGTCCGTGGTGATGCGCGAATGCTTGCGTGTGTCCTTCATGGTCACATAGACCGCCAGCGACACGGCAATACACGCGGTCACATACCAGTAGTAACCGGTTTCCATGCCGATGCTCTTGAACCACAGCGCGATGTATTCAGCGGTACCGCCGAAGATCGACACGGTCAGTGCATAGGGCAGGCCCACGCCCAGGGCGCGGATTTCGGTCGGGAACAGTTCAGCCTTGACTACGGCGTTGATCGAGGTGTAGCCGCTGACGATGATCAGCGCGGCCATGATCAGGAAGAACGCGCCCCACCAGGTCTGGATAGTGTGCAGGGTGGTGAGGATCGGTACGGTGAACAGGGTGCCGAGGATGCCGAAGGCGATCAGAATCGGCCGACGCCCGACTTTGTCCGACAGCCCACCGACGATCGGTTGCAGGCACATGAACAGGAACAGCGTTGCCGCCGAGATCGTGGTGGAGTCGGAAATGCTCATGCCGACGGTGTTCACCAGGTACTTCTGCATGTAGGTGGTGTAGGTGTAGAAAGCCAGGGTGCCGCCCATGGTCAGGCCGACCACGGTCATCAGTTCCTTGGGGTGGCGCATCAAGGTGCGCATGGCGCTTTCCTTGGCTTTTTCCTTCTTGGTGAACGACTCGGTTTCTTCCATGCCGCGACGCAGGTACAGCGCGACCACTGCGCACAGGGCGCCGATGGCGAACGGGATACGCCAGCCCCAGTCGTACAGTTGCTCTGTGGTAAGGATCTGCTGCAGCACGATCAGCACGGCCAGGGCGATGAGCTGGCCGGAGATCAGGGTCACGTACTGGAAGCTGGAGAAGAAACCGCGACGTTCCTTGGTGGCCATTTCACTCAGGTAGGTGGCCGAGGTGCCGTATTCGCCACCGACCGACAAGCCTTGCAGCAGGCGGGCGAACACCAGCAGGATCGGTGCGCCGACGCCGATGGTTTCGTAACCGGGGCTCAGGGCGATGATCAACGAGCCGAAGCACATCAGCAGGACCGACGCCATCAATGCTGCTTTGCGACCCGCACGGTCGGCGTACAGGCCCATCAGCCAGCCACCGATGGGGCGCATCAGAAAGCCCACGGCGAAGATCGCGGCGGTGTTGAGCAATTGGGCGGTGGTGTCGCCTTTCGGGAAAAAGGCTTTGGCGAAGTAAAGCGAGAACGCGGCGTAGACGTACCAGTCGTACCACTCGACCATGTTGCCGACCGATCCGCTGAAGATCGATTTGATCCGGCTTGTGGTGGTACGTTCTTTGGCCGGCGCGGCCGCTGACCCCAGGGGCAAGGTGTTGGAGTTATCCATTGAAGGATCCTTCATCTAGTTGTTTTTATGGAGCGGCGCGAGCGCAGCCTGGCTGGGGCTATAGCAGGAGCTGTGCCAGGTAGATGAAGGCCCGGTCTAGAAGGGGCTGGGGTTTATTTTGAGCGGAAAGTCGCTGATGTTTTTTAGGGTGATGAGCGGAAATCCGCTCATTCATCTTTCAGGAACATGTCCCTGGCCAACCCATGGCGCTGCATCTTTTCGTTGAAGGTGCGCCGTGGCAGCTGCAACTCCGCCAGCACCGCCTTGATATCGCCTTTATGCCGGGTCAATGCGGCCTTCAGGCAATGGGCCTCGAACGCCTCCTGCTGCGCGGCCAGCGATTGCCCGGCTTCGATCCCTTCCGGCTCCGGCTCGCCAAGGCCCAGCACCTGGCGTTCGGCGACGTTGGCCAGCTCACGCACGTTGCCCGGCCAGTCATGGCTGAGCAGGCGGCCCAACTGCGCGCCGCTCAGCGGTTCCACGTTGCGGCCCAAGCGCTCGGCGGCGCTTTGGGCAAAGTGATCGAACAGCAGCGGGATGTCTTCGCGGCGCTCGCGCAGAGGCGGCAGGCGCAGTTGTGCAACGTTCAGGCGATAGGCCAGGTCTTCGCGAAAGCGCCCGGCGCGGGCTTCTTCCAGCAGGTCCGGCTTGGTCGCGGCAATGATGCGTAAATCCACATGAATGCTTTGATTGGAGCCCAGGCGTTCCAGCTTCTGATCCTGCAACACCCGCAACAGCTTCACTTGCTGGGCCAGGGGCATGCTTTCGATTTCATCGAGGAACAGCGTGCCGCCATGGGCGTACTCCAGTTTGCCGATGCGCTTGCCCTGGGCACCGGTGAAGGCGCCGCTTTCGTGGCCGAACAGTTCAGCCTCGAACAGCTGCTCGGGAATCGCCGCGCAATTGAGCGCCACAAACGGTTTTTTCGCACGGGGGCCGAAGTCATGCAGGCAGCGGGCGACCAGCTCCTTGCCGCTGCCGGTCTCGCCACGGATCAGCACGTTGACCGGCAAGGTCGCCAGGTCGAGTACCTGTCGGCGCAGGTTCTGCAAGCCACGGGACACGCCGAGCAGGCTCGACTCCAACTGCGCCCGATGATCGGCCTGTTGGTGCAGGCGGCGGTTTTCGAGGATCAGCCCGCGCTTGTCCAACGCGCGGCGCAGGCTGTTGAGCAAGGCATCGGGGCTGAAGGGTTTTTCCAGGAAGTCGTAGGCACCGTCGCGCATGGCTTCGACGGCCATCGGTACATCGCCATGTCCGGTCAGCAGGATGACGGGCAGGTCGGCGTCACGGCGCTGCACTTCGGCCAGCAGCTCCAGGCCGCTGAGCCCGGGCATGCGCACGTCGCTCAGGATCACTCCGGGAAAGTCCTTGGGCAGTTGCGCCAGGCAGGCTTCGGCGCGGCTGAACAACTGCACCTCGAACCCCGACAAGCTCAGCCATTGCTCGACGGCCGTACGAATGCTGGCTTCGTCATCGACCACAATCACCGCGTTCAACATAAGTCGGGTGTCTCCAGCGCGATAGGCAAGGTCAGGGTAAATACCGCGCCGTCGCCACGGTTACTGGCGCTCAGGCGCCCGCCCAATTCGTGCACGATAGCGTAGGAAACTGCCAGGCCCAAGCCGAGTCCGTCGCCCACCGGCTTGGTGGTGAAGAACGGATCGAACACGCTGTTGAGGTGCTCCTCGGCAATCCCGCCGCCGCTGTCGCTGACCGTGAGTTGCCACAGTTGCTGGTCGGCATGCAGGCGGATTTCCAGGCGTTTGCGGGGTTTGTCGGCCATGGCGTCGAGGGCGTTGCGCAGCAGGTTGATCAGCACCTGTTCGAGGCGGATCGCGTCGCCGCGTACCCAGGCGGGGCGGGTCAGGTCCAGCACGCTGCCGATGGCTTCATCACGCAGGCGCGCGTCGAGCAGGTGCAGGGACTGGTCGACCACGGTGGCCAGGTCCAGGCGTTCGCGCAGGCCGCTGGGGCTTTTGCGCGCAAAGGTCTTGAGGTGGCCGGTCAGCGCGGCCATGCGTGTGAGCATATCGTCCAGCGGGGTCAGGGCCTTGTAGGCGTCGTCCACCCGACCGTGGTCCAACAGCAACCGCAGGGTCGCCAACTGCATGCGCTGGGCGGTCAGGGGCTGGTTGATCTCATGGGCGAGGGCGGCTGACATCTGCCCCAACGCCGCTAATTTCGCCGATTGCACCAGGCCATCCTGGGCAGTGCGCAGGGCCTGGGTGCGCTCTTCCACAAGCTGTTCGAGTTCTTCGCGGCTGCGCTGGCGCAAACGGGCCAGGCGCCAGCGTTGGCTGAGGAACAGCACCAGGAACACCAGCGCCAGCCAGGAGCCGGCGGCGGCAAGGCCGGCGTTGCGCTGGTCTTCAAAGGCGAGCTGGGGTTTGCGCAACAGGTGCAGGGTCCAGCCCTCGGCTTTCAGCGGCAGGGACTCCCAGATGTAATTGGCGTTGCCTTCGGGGCCGTTGACGCGCATCAGGTGGCTGTTTTCGTCGAAGCGTTGCAACGTTTGGGTGTCCAGTGGCTGCAGTTGTTTCTTGTCGTATTGGCGGGTGGCCTTGAGTTCGACCAGGTCGCTGGCCGACAACGGGTGCAGGTTGCGATAACGCCAGCCCGGTTGGTTGGCGATAAACACGATGCCGCGTGCGTCGCTGACCAGCAACAGGTCATCGCCCTGGGCCCATTCGCGCTCCAGCTCAGGGAATTCCAGTTTCACCACCATGGCGCCAAGGAACTGCTCGTGTTCATCCAGCACGGCGCTGGAGAGGAAATACCCCGGGATCCCGGTGGTTACGCCGACCGCGTAAAAGCGCCCGGTGCCCTGGCTCTTGGTCTGGCTGAAATACGGCCGAAACGCGTAGTTGTGCCCGACATAACTGCTAGGCAAGTTCCAGTTGCTGGCGGCCACAGCCAGGCCGGTGCGGTCCATCAACTCCAGGGTGGAAGACTGCGCCGCCCCATTGATGCGTTCGAGCTTACGGTTGAGCAGGTCCTGGGTGCCGGCGTCCAACGGGCCTTTGAGCGCGTTGATCATTTCCGAGTCCAGCGCCAGCACGGCGGGCAAGGCGCGGTAGCGTTCGATCAGGGTGTGCAGGGAATTGGCGTACAGCGCCAGCTGCTGGTTGGCGCGGGCCGCATCGTCCACCAATGCCTGGCGTTCGGCATGGCGCGTGGCCAGGGCCGCGGCCAG
This sequence comes from Pseudomonas sp. GW821-FHT09C10, assembly GCF_059418085.1. NCBI lineage: Bacteria > Pseudomonadati > Pseudomonadota > Gammaproteobacteria > Pseudomonadales > Pseudomonadaceae > Pseudomonas > Pseudomonas sp. GW821-FHT09C10. Next base: position 347,596 of record NZ_JBWKPE010000003.1, on the reverse strand, counting down.
CAGCGCACCGGCGATGATCAGCAGGGAGTAGAAGGTCAGGCGCAGCGGGCGAGGGATCACGATCATACGGTGATAGGCAGGCACGGTAAGGGGAGTGCACCATAACATGAGCGGCTTGGGTCTTGTGGTGAGGGGCTGTCGTGGCTGAAGGGGAGAGTGGGCTTCTTGTGGTGAGCGGGCTTGCCATAGGTGAATCAGCAGGCAATAAAAAAGCGACCGGGCCATGGGCCGCGGTCGCCTCAGTCTTGGGGAGGGTGCTTACTGCACTTCTACCGCCAGGCTTTCACTGATCTTTTTCTGCCAGATGGCCGGACCGGTGATGTGCACGGATTCGCCCTTGCTGTCCACCGCAACGGTGACCGGCATGTCTTTCACGTCGAACTCGTAGATCGCTTCCATGCCCAGTTCGGCGAAGGCCACCACACGCGACTTCTTGATGGCCTGCGCCACCAGGTAAGCGGCGCCGCCCACCGCCATCAGGTACACGGCCTTGTGGTCCTTGATCGCTTCGATCGCGGTAGGGCCGCGCTCGGATTTACCGATCATGCCCAGCAGGCCGGTTTGCTCGAGGATCTGACGGGTGAACTTGTCCATCCGCGTCGCCGTGGTCGGGCCAGCCGGGCCAACCACTTCTTCGCGCACCGGATCAACCGGGCCGACGTAGTAGATAAAGCGACCCTTGAGGTCCACCGGCAGGCTTTCGCCCTTGTTCAGCATCTCGACCATGCGCTTGTGCGCGGCGTCGCGACCGGTGAGCATCTTGCCGTTGAGCAGCACGGTTTCGCCCGGCTTCCAGCTCTGCACTTCTTCCGGGGTCAGGGTGTCGAGGTTGACGCGACGGGCCGATGGGCCGGCTTCCCAGACGATTTCCGGGTAGGCGTCCAGCGGTGGCGCTTCCAGCGACGCCGGGCCCGAACCGTCGAGCACGAAGTGCGCGTGACGGGTGGCGGCGCAGTTGGGGATCATGCACACCGGCAGCGAAGCGGCGTGGGTCGGGTAGTCCATGATCTTCACGTCGAGCACGGTGGTCAGGCCACCCAGGCCCTGGGCGCCGATGCCCAGTTGGTTGACCTTCTCGAACAACTCCAGGCGCATCTCTTCGATACGGTTCTGCGGGCCGCGCTTTTTCAACTCGTGGATGTCGATGGATTCCATCAACACTTCCTTGGCCATCACCGCGGCTTTCTCGGCGGTACCGCCGATGCCGATGCCGAGCATGCCCGGTGGGCACCAGCCGGCGCCCATGGTCGGAACGGTCTTGAGCACCCAGTCGACGATCGAGTCGGACGGGTTGAGCATGGCCATTTTCGACTTGTTCTCGGAACCGCCGCCCTTGGCCGCCACGTCCACTTCCACGGTGTTACCCGGGACGATGGAGTAGTGGATCACGGCAGGGGTATTGTCCTTGGTGTTCTTACGTGCGCCGGCCGGGTCGGCCAGGATGGAGGCGCGCAGGACGTTTTCCGGCAGGTTGTAGGCGCGACGCACGCCTTCGTTGATCATGTCGTCCAGGCCCATGGTGGCGCCATCCCAACGTACGTCCATGCCCACGCGCACGAACACGGTGACGATACCGGTGTCCTGGCAGATCGGGCGATGGCCGGTGGCGCACATGCGCGAGTTGATCAGGATCTGCGCGATGGAGTCACGGGCTGCCGGCGATTCTTCGCGCAGGTAGGCCTCGTGCATCGCCTGGATGAAATCAACGGGGTGGTAGTAGGAAATGAATTGCAGGGCGTCGGCAACGCTCTGAATCAGGTCGTCTTGCTTGATCACGGTCATGAGTCGCGCTCCTCTATAAGGGAACATTCAATAAAGGTGGGCTCAGTGGGGTGCATCGGTCGGCTGAGTCCACCTTTCCAAGGCACGCCAAGTGGTGCAGGCGCGACGCTAAAAAGGCGCGGCAGTATAACCCGGCACGGTGGCCGATACACCCGACTATGGTCAAACTGTCGCAGGCATGATTCCCTGTGCGCACCCCTTGTGATCGAGCCCTGCTATGCCTGAACTGTACGTCGGTGAACGCCATTGGTCGGTAGCCACCGGCAGCAACCTGCTGGATGCCTTGAACCAGGCGGGTGTGGCCGTGCCCTACAGTTGCCGGGCCGGCAGTTGCCATGCGTGCCTGGTGCGGTGCCAGGGCGAGGTCGAGGACCGTCAGCCCGCTGCCTTGAGCCCGGCACAACGCCAGGAGGGCTGGCGCCTGGCGTGCCAGTGCCAGGTGATCGGCGATCTGCAGGTCGAGGCGTTCGACCCGCTGCGGGACGGCCTGCCGGCCCTGGTGGTGGGGGCCGATTGGTTGAATGCCTCGGTGCTGCGCCTGCGGCTGCAAGCGGAGCGTGGACTGCGGTATCGCGCCGGGCAGCACCTGGTGTTGTGGGCCGGGCAGGTGGCACGGCCTTATTCCCTGGCCAGCCTGCCTCAGGAGGACGCCTTCCTGGAGTTTCATATCGATTGCCGTCAGCCCGGCGCATTCAGTGATGCCGCGCGCGCGTTGTCGGTGGGTGATCGCCTGCGCCTGGGAGAACTGCGTGGCGGCGCCCTGCAATACGATCCCGACTGGCAATCCCGGCCGCTGTGGCTGCTGGCTTCCGGTACCGGCCTGGGCCCTTTGTGGGGTGTGCTGCGCGAGGCGTTGCGCCAGGATCACCAGGGCGCCATCCGTATGATTCACCTGGCCCATGATGCCGACGGTCATTACCTGGCCGAGCCCCTGGCCGAACTGGCTGCGCGTCATCCGAACCTGACGGTGGAGCTGTGGACTGCGGCCGAGTCGGCCCAGGCATTGGCGCAACTGCGGCTTGTTTCCCGGCAAACCCTGGCCTTACTCTGCGGGCATCCTGTCAGCGTCGAGGCCTTCTCCAAGCGGCTGTTCCTGGCGGGGCTGCCGCGCAATCAACTGCTGGCCGATGTGTTCCTGCCCCGTGGTTGAGTGCTGAATTCCACTGCCGTGAGATTCGCCATGACCGACGCCATCCTGCTGCAACACGAGCGCGGGCTGCTGACCCTGCAGCTCAATCGCCCGGATAAGAAAAACGCCCTGACCCGAGCCATGTACAGCCAATTGGCCGAGGCGTTGGAGCAGGCCGATGCGGACCCGCAGATCAATGCCGTGCTGATCCAGGGCAGCAGCGAGTGTTTTACCGCCGGCAACGATATCGGCGACTTTCTTGAACAGCCGCCCAGCGACCTCGACAGCCCGCCGTTTCACTTTATGAAAAGCCTGCTCAACTGCCGCAAGCCGGTGATCGCAGCCGTAGCGGGTGCTGCGGTGGGTATCGGCACCACCCTGCTGCTGCATTGCGACCTGGTCTACATCAGCCGCGATGCACGGTTGCGCATGCCGTTCGTCAATTTGGGGCTATGTCCGGAGTTTGGGTCGAGCCTGATCCTCCCCCGTTTGCTGGGACACGCGAAGGCGGCTGAACTGCTGTTGCTGGGTGAGGGCTTCAGCGGCGAACAAGCGGCCGCGTGGGGGATTGCGACCGAAGCGTTGGGCAGTGGCGAGGCGGCGTTGGCCAAGGCGCGGGAAATGGCCGAGCGCTTTGAAACCCTGGCGCCGGGAGCGGTGCAGGTCTGCAAGCAGTTGATGAAGAGCGTGGACCGGGAGCAGTTGCGGCAAGTGATCGAGGAAGAGGGGGCGTTGTTTGTGCAGCGCTTGAAGTCGCCGGAAGCGATTGCGGCGCTGTCGGGGTTTATGGACAGGCGTTAACCCCATGTGGGTGCGACGATTCGACATGCTCCCTGCCACACGGAAAGCAAAAAGCCCCGCCATTCACATGGCAGGGCTTTTGTTTTTCAGCCTGTCACTCAGACCATTGGGTCGCCAACGTGCAGGATCTTCATGCCGTTGGTGCCGCCGATGGTGTGGTAGCTGTCGCCTTTGGTCAGGATGACCCAGTCACCTTTCTCCACTACGCCGCGCTTGATCAACTCGTCGATGGCCGCCTGGCTGACTTCATGGGGCGGCAACGACGCCGGGTCGAACGGCACGGTGTAGACGCCACGGAACATGGCCGCACGGGCCTGGGTTTCGCGGTGCGGGGAGAACGCGTAGATCGGTACCGAAGAACGGATACGCGACATGATCAACGGCGTATAGCCACTTTCGGTCAGGGCAATGATCGCTTTCACGCCCGGGAAGTGGTTGGCGGTGTACATGGCGGCCAGGGCAATGCTCTGGTCGCAGCTTTCGAACACTTTGCCGATGCGGTGGCTGGAGGTCTTGCTGGTCGGGTGCTTTTCGGCACCGACGCAGATACGCGCCATGGCCTGCACGGCTTCCAGTGGGTACGGGCCGGCGGCGCTTTCGGCCGAGAGCATCACGGCGTCGGTGTAGTCGAGCACGGCGTTGGCCACGTCGGACACTTCGGCGCGGGTCGGCATCGGGTTCTGGATCATCGACTCCATCATCTGGGTCGCGACGATCACCGCTTTGTTGTGGCGGCGCGCGTGCAGGATGATCTTTTTCTGGATGCCGATCAGCTCGGCGTCGCCGATTTCCACACCCAGGTCGCCACGGGCAACCATCACGGCGTCGGACGCCTTGATCAGGCCGTCGAGGGTTTCGTCATCGGCCACGGCTTCGGCGCGTTCGATCTTCGCCACCAGCCAGGCGGTACCGCCGGCTTCGTCGCGCAGTTTACGGGCGTATTCCATGTCGGCGGCATCGCGCGGGAAGGACACGGCGAGGTAGTCCACTTCCATTTCAGCGGCGAGCTTGATGTCGGCCTTGTCTTTTTCAGTCAGGGCCGGGGCGGTCAAGCCACCGCCGCGACGGTTGATGCCTTTGTGATCGGACAGCGGACCGCCGATGATCACGGTGCAATTCAGTTCGGTCGGGGTCGCGGTGTCTACGCGCATCACCACGCGACCGTCGTCCAGCAGCAGCTCGTCACCGACGCCGCAATCCTTGACCAGGTCCGGGTAGTCGATACCCACGACGTCCTGGGTGCCTTCGGTCAGCGGGTGGCTGGTGGAGAAGGTGAATTTGTCACCGATCTTCAGCTCGATACGCTTGTTGGCGAATTTGGCGATACGGATTTTCGGGCCTTGCAGGTCACCCAGCAGTGCGACGAAGCGGCCGTGCTTGGCGGCCAGGTCACGCACCAGCTTGGCGCGAGCCTTGTGCTCGTCCGGGGTGCCGTGGGAGAAGTTCAGACGGGCAACGTCCAAACCAGCCAGAATCAGCTGTTCGAGGACTTCCGGCGAGTTGCTGGCCGGGCCAAGGGTGGCGACGATTTTGGTACGACGGACGGACATGCACAGACTCCTGAGTTCAAGCGCTGAGGAAGGCTACTATGCTCTTTGGTTGTAGTCATTGTTCGTTTGCACTACTTATCGACGATTCGCTTGTTTTCGCGCCGGTTGAATAGATGAACATCCTTGAAGATTTTTGACGAGGGGTCGATACACTGCACAAGACAGGAGAACTTCATGCGAATTTTGCTCATTGCTGCCCTGGCCGTCAGTGTTGTCGGCTGCACCCGTTGGTCGATGGACCACCATTTGAACAATGCCTACCGTGCATACAAGGTCGGTGATTGCGAGCGCGTCACCTTGGAGCTATCCCAGGTCGACCGCGAGAGCCGTACACGGCGTTATGTACAACCGGAAGTTTCGATGTTGCGCGGGCAATGCCTGGAACGCCAGAAACTGTTCGTCGACGCCGTGCAAACCTATCAATTCATCATTAACCAGTACCCGTCGAGCGAGTATGCCTACCGTGCCCGCGCGAGGCTGGATACCTTGCAGCAACTGGGCCATTACCCCGGTGCGAGCGTGGCACAGCCGCGGCCTGCCTCTTTGTAATGGCATTCGTCATTTAATAACTGGCCCGTTGCCAGTCTTGGGCTATTCTTTCAACGTTCGTTTGTACAAGTTTCTATTCGAACGGATGCAGGGCCCGGATTCGGCAGCTGTCGAGTGACAAAATGTTGTCCGTTGTCACACCGAGATCCAGGGAGAGCGAGCAATTGCGCTCGTTCCGAATCACTGGCACGGCCAGAGTCATGGCCACTGGATGGCGATCTCACCATGTTTACCGACCGACGGATCGAGCGGCATCAACTACCGTATTTCCTGCAAGTGTTTAACCGTGTCACCGACAAACCCATAGGTTTTCTGGGTAACGTCTCTGACGACGGGCTGATGTTGGTCAGCCAGTTACCCATGATGGTCGATGTGGATTTCGAGTTGCGCTTGAAGATACCCGGGGCTGACGACACGTTCCATGTCATTGACATCACGGCGACCTGCCTGTGGAGCCATGAAGATATCAACCCGCAGCACTACGATTCCGGGTTCAGCGTGCTTGAGGCTCCCGAGGAATATGGGCAACTGATCAACGTGCTGTTGCAGTACTTCAGTTTTGATCCCTTGCAGGCTTCGGCCTAGAAGCGGCGCGCTGTCGACGCGGCCGGGGTGCTGCTGTCCCTGCCGCAGTCGTGCGCTTTTTTAGAATACTCCGGCTTTCTTCCAACCCAGGTAGCGTGTTACCAGGGCCGCGCCCATTTCTGATGGCAACGTATCCAACGCCGACAGGCCGTGGGCGTTCATGCGGTCATGCAATTCATCCCGAGTATTGAGGTAGTCGACAGTGCCGCTGTAGGCCAGGGCTTCGGGCAAGGTTTGTACGGGGGATTGGCGCAGTCGATCGAGTACTTCCTCACGCATGCTCGCCACCAGCACCCGATGTTGACGACTGATGCGCTTGACGGCGGAGAGTAGGGCTTCGTCGTCCTCATCCCGCAGGTTGCTGACAATAATGACCAATGCCCGACGTTTTTGCCGGGCCAGCAGTTGGCTGGCCGCTGCCTGGTAGTCGGCGGTTCGGCGGCTGGTGTCCAGGTCATAGACCGTATTGAGCAACAGATTCAATTGGCTGCTGCCCTTGACCGGTGCCAGGTAGCGTGGCTGGTCAGTGGCAAAGGTGCACAACCCCACCGCATCGCCCTGGCGCAGGGCCACGTAGCTAAGCAGCAGGCAGGCATTGAGGGCGTGGTCGAAATGGGACAGCTCGTCATCCTGGCTGCGCATGCGTCGGCCGCAATCGAGCATGAACACGATCTGCTGGTCGCGCTCGTCCTGATACTCCCGGGCGATGGGAGTACGTTGCCGCGCGGTCGCTTTCCAATCGATTTGCCGCAGGCTGTCGCCCTCACGAAACTCGCGCAGTTGATGAAATTCCAGTCCCAATCCTCGTCGTTGCCGTTGACGGACCCCCAGTTGGCTCAACCAGTTATCCACACCCTGCAGTTGTGCCCCGTACAGGCGGGCGAAGTCCGGATAGACGCGGGTGGCGTCCTCGGCTTCGATAAAGCGCCGTGCAGACCAGAGCCCCAAGGGACTGGGCAGGTGGATTTCGCAGCGACTGAACGCGAAATGCCCACGGCGCAAGGGGCGCAGGCGATAACCCAGCTCACTGCGTTCACCTGGGCGCAATTCGATGGACTGGGGCAGGTTTTCCACGCTCAGTCCGTCGGGGACGTGATCGAACACCTGCACTGTCAGCGCCTGTGGGTAGTCATGTTCCAGGGACAGGCGGACTTCGCCCCAGCGCCCCAGCGCCAGGCTGCCGGGCATCTGCCGGTGCACGCGCGGTGACGGTCGGCGCCGCAGTCGCAGCGCGTCGAGCACGGCCAGCAGCAACAGCGCCAGGAGCAAGCCCCACGTTATTGAGTGCAGGGTCTCGGGTACCTTGAACTGCAAAGCAGCCGCAGCGCCCAGCAGGATGCTCAAGCCCAGCAGTACGCTGAGCCAGGCTAATAACAGACGGGTCGGTTTCATGAACGGGTCATTGCCGGGGGGCCGGAATCTGGTCCAGCAGCTGCTTGAGCACCTGGTCGACCTCCAGCCCGTCTATATCCAGTTCTGGCGCAAGACGTACCCGATGACGCAGTACCGCCAGGGCACAGCCCTTGATGTCATCCGGTGTGACGAACTCGCCCGCACGTAACAAGGCCCGTGCGCGGGCGCCGCGTACCAGGGCGATGGAGGCTCGCGGGCCGGCGCCTATGGCCAACCCCGGCCAACTGCGGGTTGCTCGCGCCAGGCGCACGGCATAGTCGAGCACGTGTTCATCCAGGGGCAGTTCACTGGCGACCAACTGCAGCTGCAGCACGTCCTCGGCCTCCAGCACGGTGCGCAACGGTTGCACGTCCAGCATGTCGGCCCGTGATGAGCGTGTCACTTCGCGCACCATATCCAGTTCCTGCTGCGCATCGGGGTAGTCCATGCGTACCTTGAGCATGAAACGGTCCAGTTCGGCTTCCGGCAGCGGGTAGGTGCCTTCCTGTTCGATGGGGTTTTGCGTGGCAAGTACCATGAACGGCTGGCCAATGGGCAGCGCCTCCCCCTCGAGGGTGACTTGCCGTTCCTGCATGGCTTCGAGCAGGGCTGCCTGGGTCTTGGCCGGAGCGCGGTTGATTTCGTCGGCCAGCAACAAGTGGGTGAATACGGGCCCCTTGCGCAGCTTGAACTGTTCGGTGTGCAGGTCGTACACCGCGTGGCCGGTGACATCGCTGGGCATCAGGTCCGGGGTGAACTGGATCCGCGCGAATTCGCCGTCAAAGCAACGGGCCAGGGCCCGCACCAGCAAGGTCTTGCCCAGCCCGGGAACACCCTCGAGCAATACGTGGCCGCCGGCGATCAGCGCGGTGAGTACATCATCGATCACCTGATCCTGGCCGATCACCGCCTTGCGCAGTTCAATGCGCAGGGCCTGGGCCTGCTGGCTGGCGCGTTGCAGAGAGTCGCCGGGCAGGGTGGTAGCGCTGGGAAATTCGCTCATAGGGCATTCCTGAGGGTTTGCAGGCACGCCACCTGCCGGCTGAAATCGGCACTGGAAAGCCGTTTCGTCGGGAGTGGGCCGAGGGCCTGGCTGATGACGTGAGAGGGTTGGCGCGTCAGGTGGGCAAGTACTCGCCCCTGTTCCGTGTTGTCGAGATGTTCAAAGCCGGGGTGACGCTGCCGTGCGGCGCGCAGGATGTCGCGCTGCACGGCCTGCAACAGGGTGCCTTGGCCGCTGCGACGCAGCAGGAAGTCGGCGCTGGCTTTCAGGTGCTCCTGCAATTGCCGGCGTGCCTTGGGGGCGGGCGCCTGGATTGGGCCCTGGCGCATACCTGCCTGCCAGAGTGCCAGGGCAATCAGGGCAGTGAGCGCCACCAACGCCTGGGGGAAATAACGCAGCAGCAGGGTGAACAGATCATCTACGTCGCTGTTGAACAACAAGGTTACGGCAGTGCCCTGGGTCAGATACCACAGCAGCCAGGCATTGTCGTGTTTGCCGATATCCGGCGTTTTCCACAGCTCGCTGTCGGTGATCACCGTTACGCGGCCTTGCCCGAGGTCGAGTTGCATCAAGTGGCTCGACCGCGCGCTATTGGCTGAAAATTGTGCCAGGTGCTTGGGGTCGATAAGGTTGAAGTCAGTGTCGAAACTGAAATAGGCCGGGGCTGTGTCGTTGTCGACATACAGTTTGGTCAGGTCCGGTGCTTTTTTCTTGCGGGCGGGGGAAGGGTCATCGGGTTCGTCGCTGAGGGCCTGGTGGATAGGCAGGCGATCGAGCAGCAGGTCGCCGCTCTTGCCGGTTTCTTCGTCCCACAGGGCCTCGGCGACTACCAGTAGATGGCCGCCGGACCTGGCCCAGTCCAGGAGTTGCCCTGCCTGGCGTGGCGACATGTTGCCGCGTTCGCCCAGCAACAGCAGGCTGTTGCCCTTGGCGGGCAGGCTCGCCAGGCGTTCCAGGCCGTTGGCGTGCACCACGGCCAGGCCTTGCTGGCGCAGAAAGTGTTCGGCTGCCAGGTAAGGATTGGCCAGGGCTTCCGGGGAGGGGCCGCGGTCCACCACTTCTTCATAGGGAATCGCTTTGCTCCAGGCGTAAAAACCGCCCGCTCCAAGCAGGCACGCCAACAGCAGCCCCACCCACAGTAATGGCCGGTTCATCGGGCGCCTCCCGCACTGAACAGGGCACGCCAATCGTTGCACAGTTTCTGCTGGACTGAGACCGGGGGCAGGTGATGGCCATAGGCGAGGTTTCGCCAGTGCCGCGTCAATTCATCACTGAAGGCCAGCAACTGCGGCTGCTGCAATTGGTGAACCCGTTGCAGGACCTGGCCTTCGGTGTCAGCGCTTTTAAGGGGCAGGTTGAAGTCATGCAGCAACCTGCTCAGCAGGCCACGATACAAAAGGCCGAGGGCCTCCCGTGGCTGGGTAGACCAGAGTTGCTCGGCGGCGCTGGCGATATCCTCGGGCAGGGTCTCGGCGCCCAGTTCCAGGCCGAACAATTGCGCGGGTGGTGGCTTGGCTGCTTTGGGCGTACGTGCCCCGCGCAGGCTGACAAAGGTGCGCAACCAGTCCCGATAACGCCAGGCCACGAGGGCCACGCCACCGATCAGCAGGCTCCATAACAGCACTTCCAGGCCTTGGGCGACGGGCTTGAACGTGTTGCTGTTGAGGTTGTCCAGCAATGCCTGCAGCCACGCCGGAAGTTTGCCGTCACTGTGTGCCTTGTTTTTAACGACGGGCTTTTCTTCGCCAAAGCGATAGCGGGTGACGGTTTCAGGATTTTTGAAGGGGGGCTTGTCCAGCAGCGACTTGATGGACTGGCTTGCGCTTTGGGGAGGCAGTGGCTTGGCGTCATCCGCCATGGCGGGCGGGTTGAATGGCAGCAAGGTCAGCCCGATCACCAACACTAACAGTGGCGCCACACTGCTCAGGCGCTGGCGCAGACGGCGGAATACCAGCTCCAGGTCCCACGCCTCCAGCAGGGTGCGGCGATTGAGATAAAGGCTGAAACCGCAGGCGACATAGATGGGCTCCCAAAACACCAGGATCAAGGCGTAGAAGGCATTGCTCAAGTGTTCCAGCCAGACCCCCTCGGAGCCCGTCGCCAGCGCCAGCCGTTGCCAATCCCAATCCAGTTCAAGTTGTTGCGGAATGAATAGATAGAACAGCGCCATGCAGCCGAACCACAGGCCGATTTCCAGGTGCACCCCAACGGTGGTCAACCAGCGCGCGGCTCCTGCATTGCGCTGCTGCAGCACGCCCAGGCGTTTCTGACGCGCCTGGCCGTCCAGGCCTTCGAGCTGGCTGACCGGCATTACAAAACTGCGGCTGAGGCTAAGTCGGCGCCAGGTCAGGCTGGCCAGCAGTTGGTGGTTAAGCAGTCTTGGCCATTGGCGCACGGCCTGCTTAAGGCTGGGCGTTTCGCCGAACAGGGCTTTGGAGAGGATATATAAAGGCAAGCGGTCGAACGCCGGTTTGAGCCACCAGAACAGGAACATGGCTGTGGACGGGTATTGCCATAGCAACGCAGTAAGCAGGGCAAAAACCGGCAGGGTCACCAGCGCCCAACTGCTCATCAACAGCAGGCGATGTTCCCGGGCCATTAATACCCCAAGGTCCATAGCCTCCCATGCGGTACGCGGGCGAATCGCCACGCTGGCATTACTCAGGCGCATGGCGAGTCCGTCCGGCAAGGGTCAGGTAAGTCGCCACCAGCAGCCAAAGTGCAGCACCCACCAGGTATTTGATCCAAGGGGCGATCTGGGTGGTGGAAGACCAGTAGGCCTCGATAAAAGCTGCGATCAGCAGGAGCACCATGACACCGCACAGCAGTTGCACACTCTTGCGAGCGGCGAGCCGCAGGGATTCGCCACGGGTCAGTTGCCCCGGGGCGATCAGCGCCCAGCCCAGTTGCAGGCCCGCGGCACCGGCGAGTGCAATGGCCGTCAACTCAAAGGCCCCATGGCCGATGACAAATGACCAGAAGGTCTGCCCATAGCCGATTTCTGTCAGGTGCCCGGAAATCGCGCCGATGATCAGCCCGTTGAATATCAGGAAAAACACACTGCCCAGGCCGAACAGCAAACCGGCGGCAAATGTCTGAAAGGCGATACCGATGTTGTGCATCACGTAGTAGCCAAACATCATCCAGTCTTCGCTCGAAGCACGTTCGGCAGCGCGCCCCAGCCGGCTGGCCTCGGGGTCATACATGCCCTGCATCTCGGCCACCTGCTGGGGGCTGACAATGCTGTAGATCAGGTCGGGAAACAGGTAGACCAGCAGGGCAATGCCCAGCAGGCTGCCAAAGAACAGCAGGCTGGCAATCAACACGAAACGCCACTGTTCTCGCACCAGACGCGGAAAGTCGGCCAGGACGAAACTCAGCACATTCGCCGCCAGTTGGCTGCGGTGGCGATACAGTTGTTGATGGCCGCGCAATGCCAGTTGTTGCAGCGGGTCCACCAGGTAACTGCTGTAGCCGCGCTCCTGGGCGAGGGCCAGGAGCTGGCATAGACGCCGGTATTGATGAGGGAAATCGGCCATATCACTGGCCTTGGCCTTGCCGTGTTCCAACTGCTTCAGTTGTTCGGCAAACGCTTGCCATTGGTGTTGGTAACGGCTTTCGAAAAGACTCTGCTTCATGTCGGCCCCAGCAGGCCGCGGGCCACACCGTTGAGTTGCTCCACCGCGCGGGCCGGGGACACCTGCAGCGGCGTCGCAAGGATCGAGGCGAGTTCGTGTACCCGTTCAGGGGACAGTTCGCCCTGGCGTTCGGCGAAGCCAAGAATCGCTCGCTGTTCACTCAGGTCCAGGGCAAACGGCAAGCGCAGGGCTGCAGCTTGGGGCACCTGGGGACGTGCCAGCGGCTGTTCGCGGTAGACCACCAGGGCGCCGGCGGCCAGGTCGCCAAGGCGTTTGAAGTGAGGATGTTGCAGGCAACTGATGGCGCCGAGAAAGTAGCCGAAAGGCAGCATGTCGACAAACCGCAGGAGGTTGCGGATCAGCGACGCCGACCAGCCTATGGGGGTGCCGTCGTCCTGCACGACCCGTAAGCCCATGACCTGTTTGCCCGGTGAGCAGCCTTGGTTGAGCACCTCGAACAGCACCATGTACCACCAACTGACCAGGAACAGCAGAAGCGATCCCAGGCCGATACCGATATTGCCGAGCAACGCCAATGGCACCAGCAGCACGCCCATGATCACTGCGCGCGCGCCGAGGTCGAAGGCAAATGCCAGCGCCCGTGGCACCAGGCCGGCTGGGCGCAGCGGCAGGTCGATGCCCTCCGGGGTCTCGATCTGGTAGAGGGTGTCCAATGGGGCTGATGGCATCGCGATCCTTGGCAGTGCAGAGCGGCTGGAGACACGGATGCTAACAGTGTCCGTGATGGAAGCAACTACTCAAGGTTTTGCTGGGTGTTTGTACAGTAGAATTGGTGCTGGCTCCGAACACGGCTGAACGCCTAGACTTTGTCGATCTTCAGCACAGGAATAGCCCGTGACCACCATTTTCTGGTACGACTATGAAACCACCGGCATCAATCCGCGTAGCGATCGCCCCCTCCAGGTTGCCGGCATTCGTACGGACCTCGATCTCAACGAGGTCGGCCCGCCGGTCAATCTTTACTGCCAGCCCAGCGACGACATCCTGCCCCATCCCGCCGCCTGTGCCATTACCGGTATAACCCCTGGAATACTGGCGGAAAAAGGCCTGGCCGAGGCCGATTTCATGACCCGTGTACATGCCGAACTGGCGGCCCCGGGGACGTGCGGCGCAGGTTACAACACCTTGCGGTTTGACGACGAAATGACGCGCTATAGCCTGTATCGCAATTTTTTCGACCCCTACGCGCGGGAGTGGCAGGGCGGTAACAGCCGCTGGGACCTGATCGACGTGGTTCGCACTGCCTACGCCTTGCGCCCGGAAGGCATCGAGTGGCCCCAGCAGGATGGGCGGGTGACCCTCAAGCTTGAGCGCCTGACTGCCGCCAACGGCATTGACCATGGCCAGGCCCACGATGCGTTGTCCGACGTACGTGCCACCATCGCCCTGGCGCGCCTGGTGCGCGAGAAGCAGCCCAAGCTTTACGAATGGCTGTTTCAACTGCGCAGCAAGCAACGGGTGATGGACCAGGTGCGCCTGCTGCAACCCATGGTGCATATCTCCGGACGTTTTTCCGCCGAGCGTCATTACCTGGGTGTCGTGCTGCCCCTGGCCTGGCACCCGCGCAACCGTAATGCGCTGATTGTCTGCGACTTGGGGCTCGACCCCCAAGGGCTGCTGGACATGGATGCCGCGGCCTTGCGCCAACGCCTGTACACCCGTCGCGAGGACCTTGCTGAAGGCGAGCTGCCGGTGCCGCTCAAGTTGGTGCATATCAACCGTTGCCCCGTGGTCGCGCCCTTGAACGTACTGCGGGCTGAGGACCGTGGGCGCCTGCAATTGGATATGGATATTTGCCAGGCGCGAGCCCTGCGGCTAACTGACGCACAGGAACTTTGGCGGGATAAGTTGGCGGTTATTTACGCCGAGGAAGATTTTGCCCCGAGCGCAGACCCGGAACAGCAGCTTTACGAAGGTTTTATCGGGGATCGTGATCGACGCTTATGCGAGCAAGTCCGGGCGGCGGAACCTGCGCAGTTAGCCAGCCAGCAGTGGCCTTTTGATGATCACCGTTTGCCTGAATTATTGTTTCGTTACCGGGCGCGTAACTTCCCCGATACGCTGAACGGCGAGGAGCTACAACGTTGGAAACTTTTCTGTCAGCAACGTTTGGCAAATCCTGAATTCGGCGCGCCGAATACCTTGGAGGCATTTAATCAAGCCCGGCAGGAGTTGGCCGTTAGTGCGACGCCGTTTCAGCAGCAGGTGCTGGAGCAATGGCAGAGATATGCCGACTCTTTAGCCGCTCGTGTGAATCGGTAATAGCGGTTTGTAGAAAAGACGGTCAATAAAAAACGCCAGCAAGCTGGCGTTTTTAATGGGTTGCGTATCAAGCGCAGACCGGGTGAGGCTTAGCCCAGCAGGGTAGCCCAGCCTTCAACCACGTCACCGCCCCACTTGGCTTTCCACTCTTTCAGGGTTTTGTGGTTGCCGCCTTTGGTTTCAATCACTTCACCGTTGTGCGGGTTTTTGTATTGCTTGACCTTGCGCGCACGCTTGGTACCGGTAGTTTTCACGGCGCCACGGGGTGCTTTAACTTTCGACTCTGGATCCAGCAGCGCGATGATGTCACGCAGGGATTTGGAGTATTCACCCATGAGGGTGCGCAGTTTGCCTTCGAATTCCAGCTCGGTTTTCAGTTTGTCATCTTGGGACAGGTTCTTCAAACGAGCTTGCAGCTCTTTGATAGCTTCTTCGGTGGCACGGTATTCGTTGATCAGAGACATGTGGACTACCTTATGTAGAACGCTGATTGACAGGGATAGTGGCCCAATAATAGTCAGGCGGTTTCCCCAAGTAAACATTTAAGCGCGTATTCAGGTGAATTACTTTGAATGTTTGTGAAGACGCTATGCAATCGAGTTAATTAGTAGGGGCTACCCCGAAAATAATCTCCTTGAAATTCGCATAATTGCTGCAGCGTGCGCTGTTCATTCATATAGCAATGGTAAAACCATGCGCTATTAAGGGATGTGGCCAGGGCAACGGATCAGAATAAGGCTCATCGAATACTGCAGTTTTTCTGCACAATCGCTAGAATGGCGGCCTTTGCGAAGTTCTGGAGTTCCCCCCTAATGCGCACTTTTCGGCTGGTGATTGCTTGCCCGGACCGGGTCGGCATCGTTGCCAAAGTCAGTAACTTTCTGGCCTCCCACAACGGCTGGATCACCGAGGCGAGCCATCACTCGGACAACCTCAGCGGTTGGTTCTTCATGCGTCACGAAATCCGTGCCGACACGCTGCCCTTTGGTCTTGAGGCTTTCCGCGAGGCATTTGCGCCCATCGCGGAAGAGTTTTCGATGACCTGGCACATCACCGACACCGAGCAGAAAAAGCGCGTGGTGTTGATGGCCAGCCGCGAATCCCACTGCCTGGCCGATTTGTTGCACCGCTGGCACAGCGACGAGCTGGACTGCGAGATCGCGTGCGTGATCTCCAACCATGACGACCTGCGCAGCATGGTCGAGTGGCATGGCATCCCTTACTACCACGTGCCGGTCAACCCGCAGGACAAGGAGCCGGCGTTCGCCGAGGTCTCTCGCCTGGTCAAGCAGCACGAGGCCGATGTGGTCGTGCTGGCGCGCTACATGCAAATCCTGCCGCCTGAGCTGTGCCGCGAATACGCAGGCAAGGTGATCAACATTCACCACAGCTTCCTGCCGTCGTTCGTGGGGGCCAAGCCTTACCACCAGGCTTCCCTGCGGGGCGTGAAGTTGATTGGCGCAACCTGCCATTACGTCACCGAAGAGCTGGATGCCGGTCCGATCATCGAGCAGGACGTGGTGCGTGTCAGCCACAGTGACAGCATTGAGGACATGGTGCGGTTTGGCCGTGATGTCGAGAAGATGGTGCTGGCCCGTGGCCTGCGCTATCACCTGGAAGACCGCGTGCTGGTGCACGGCAACAAGACGGTCGTATTCTGATTCAAGCGTCTTGGTTGAACAAAGAAGGGCCTGGGCGTTAAATCGCTGCAGGCCCTTTTTTCATTCCCCGCACTTTTCAGGACCAGGCCATGACCGACCCACTTGATAAAGCCACGTCCAAGGCACCTGCTACGTTGGGTGAGGGCTGCCTGAGTCGTTACGACCCGGATGCGCTGGAGCCGGAAGACGGTACGGACTTTCCGGGAGCCGCCGAGCTGTGGGAGCAATTGCAGGAGGCCGATGAATTGCCCGTTTCCCCTGGCCGAGGTGCTTGAGCGACCACCTGTTCAGCCAGCCAGGCAGCCTTGGTCAGCGGTGTTCGCCCTGCGTCGAGTAGGCGTTGTACGGTTTCAAGCCAATAGCAGCGAGAGAATGCGTGACGCATGTCCACCGGGTGCACGCCCAGGCGAATCACCGGGGCGGCGTGCCAGCGCTGTTCGCGACGATCGCTGATGACTCTGGACACCCCTCGGCGCCATGCACTGCGCGCACTCCAAGTCAGGCCCGGGGCGTCGATCGGCGTGAAATCGGGCAGTCGATACAGATGCTGCGGGCTGCTGGTGTAGCTCAGCGGTAGTTGGCGCAGGGCCTCGCGAGTGCCCTGGCTCATTAACCAGGCGGGTGCGACGAAGCCGTGCAACGGCCAGTCATGACGCCGGAATACTTCAATGCCATCCTGAAGACGATCAAGAGCCTGGGCTTGAGACAGTTGATAGAACTCAGCCTCATGGGTGTAGAGGCGGCGCATGAACCAGTCTTTGGGTGTGCGCGGTGCCGGTTGGTCATCGCAATGGTAGTAACCGTGCAAGGCAAGTTCATCGCCCTTGGTCACGCGGCGATCCAGCAGGCGTTGAAAATCGCCGTGGGCAGTCAAGGGGGCGCGATGATGGAAGTCCGGCACCACCAACCATGTGATAGGCACGGCGCCCAGGGCATCGACGGCTTCGACAAAGGGCCGATAATCGGGCCAGTTGTGCGGCGCCACATCGTGCAGCACCAGTAATACCGAGCGCTCAGGCATGGGAAGGCATCGGCTTGTGACTGCCCAGTACTGCGTGGTAGTGGCCGAGCAGGCTGTCGACCACCGTATACCAGGCGTAATGTTGTTCTACATGACGCCGAGCCTGCGCGCCCAGGCGCCTGCTGCCGAAGTTGAACAGCTCGCGCACCGTATCGGCCATCGCCCTTGGATTGTTTGGCGCGCACAGCAGGCCGCAGCGTTCGTCGACTATCTCCGTGAACGCGCCAGCCGCCACCGCGATTACCGGTATGCCGCAAGCCATGGCTTCGAGGATGACGAGGCCAAAGGTTTCCTGGTCGCCGCCATGCAGCAAGGCATCGGCACTGGCCATCAGCCGGGCGACATGCTGTGCCGGGCGAAACCCCTCGATGACGGTGACATTGGCCGGCACGCTGGTCGGCATGCCGGAGCCCACCAGCACCAAGTGATAGCCGTCCCCCAGGCGTTTCATGCAGCGAAGCAGGATCGGCAGGTTTTTTTCCTTGGAACCGCGCCCGGCAAAGATCAGCAGGCGGGTGTCTGCGCCGATCCCCAGCTCGGCGCGCAGGCCTGGGTCGCGGGCGTCAGGGGTAAAGGTTTGCAGGTCCACGCCCAGTGGTTGGACGAACACATTCTTCACGCCGAGCCCCATGAGCTTGTCGGCCATTACCTGGCTGGGCGCCAGCACCCGGTCGAAACTTCCATAGAGTTTGCTGACATAGGCTTCAACGTTCGGGGCAAACCAAGACCCCATGCGGTTGCTCACCAGTAACGGTAAGTCGGAGTGGTAAAAGCCGATCACCGGCACATCCAGCTGACGCCGGGCATCCAGCGCGGCCCAGGCGGTGAGATAGGGATCACCTACCTCGATCAGATCGGGCTGTAAATCGTGCAGGACATTTCGCCAAGGGGCGAGGCGAAGAGGGAAGCGGTAGCCTTTGCCGAAAGGCAGCGCGGGAGCCGGTACCTTGAAGATGCCATCCTGATTGCTCCATTGCGCGCCGGGAATCAGCAGGCTATGGCGAATGCCGGGCTTCAGCCTCAGGCGTCGGTGCTTGGCGTCCAGGTAAGTGCGCACGCCGCCGCTTGTCGGGGCGTAGAACATGGTTATGTCAGCGATATGCACGATGAACATCCCTCCGATCCATTGCTCTCCTAACGTGGACCTGAGCTAAGGATAGATGTTCGGTTGGCGTTCATCGTGAAAACAGTGCAGGAGCCTGACCGGCTCCTGCGGTAGTTCAGATCCGGAAGCTGCCCACCAGCTGTTTCAACCGCGCCGCCTGCTGTTCCAGGTCGGCGCAGGCGCGCAGCGTCGATTGCAGGTTTTCCACGCCTTCCTGATTGAGGGTGTTGATCTCGGTGATGTCCATGTTGATCGACTCCACGACCGAGGTCTGCTCTTCAGTGGCGGTGGCCACCGACTGGTTCATGCCGTCGATCTCGCCAATGCGCTGGGTCACGCTGTTCAAGCGTTCGCCGGCCAGGTTGGCGATTTCCACGCTGTCATGACTGTGGCGCTGGCTGTCGCTCATGGTGCTGACTGAGTCACGGGCACCGATTTGCAGTTCCTCGATCATCTTTTGTACTTGCTGTGCCGACTCCTGGGTGCGATGGGCCAGGTTGCGCACTTCATCGGCGACCACCGCAAACCCGCGCCCGGCCTCCCCGGCGCGCGCGGCTTCGATGGCTGCGTTCAGTGCCAGCAGGTTGGTTTGCTGGGAAATACTGGTGATTACCTCAAGAATCTGGCCGATATTCACCGTCTTGCTGTTAAGTGCTTCGATATTGCTGCTTGAAGTGCTGATCATTGCAGACAGCTGAGTCATCGCCTTGATATTGCGTTCAACCACCAGTTGACCGTCCTCGGCCAGGTGCCGCGCATCGCTGGCCTGGTTGGAGGCCTGTGCGGCGTTACGCGCGATTTCCTGTGCGGCGGCGCCCAGTTCGTTGATCGCGGCGGCAACGCTGTTGGTGCGGTTGGCCTGTTCGTCGGAGTTGACCATCGACGAGTTGGATGCACTGACAACCCGCAGTGCGACTTCATTCACCTGTTGGGTGGCTGAGGACACTTCGCGGATCGATGTATGAATGCGCTCTACGAAGCTGTTAAACGCGTTACCCAGGGTGCCGAACTCATCGTGATTCTGGATGGCCAGGCGGCGAGTCAGGTCACCCTCGCCGTCGGCGATGTCCTGCATCGCGCGAGTCATCACGTGCAGCGGCTGCAGCAGCACGCGTATCAGCATGCCGAGCAGGGCGATGATAATCACCACGGCAATCACGGTGGCGATTACGGCGGAGGTGCGGAATTTGCTGAGCATTGCGTAGGCTTCGTCCTTGTCCACCGATACCCCGAGGTACCAGTTCACCGAGGGCAGCCCCTTGATCCGTGTGAAAGTAACGATGTTGTCCTTGCCGTTGGCTTCGACTTCGCTGAAGTCGCCGCTGATGGTGGGCGTGTGTTTTGGGTAGACATCGGAGAGGGACTTCATCACCAGGCTTTTGTCCGGGTGTACCAGCACCTTGCCGTCGGCACTGACCAGGAACGCATAGCCCATGCCACCGAAGTTCAGTGCACCGATGTTGTCCACCAGGGTCTGCAGGCTCAGGTCGCCGCCGACCACGCCGATGCTCTGGCTGCCCTTGGCGCTGGGGGTGGCGATGGAGATGATCAACTGCCCGGTGGCTGCGTCGATGTAGGGCTCGGTCAGGGTCGAACCGTTGCTGCTCTGGGCGCCTTTGTACCAGGGGCGAACGCGTGGATCGAAGCCGTCCGGCATCTTGGTGTCGGGACGGATGGTGAAGGCGCCCTGACTGTCACCCACGTAGGTGGCCATGAACGATGACGTCAGGGTTTTCTGCTCCAGCAGGCTGGCAACCGCAGCGGGTTCAGGGTTGATGGCGATGTTCTGTGCGGCGTTTTCCACCAGTGCGATACGTCCGGTCAGCCAGGTCTGGATACTGCTGGCGGTGACGTCGCCCATCTCGTGCAGGTAGCTATTGAGGTCTTCGCGTATCGCGTTACGTTGCAAATAGTCGTTATAAAGCGTGAACAGCGTAAATGCCGCGATGACGATAAGGGAGGCTGCAAGCAGGATTTTATGGCTGAAGCGCAGATTTTTATTCATAGCTTGAAGGGTCCGCTAAGGTCTTAATATCCGAAGCGCGTCCTTGTGGAACACGCGGAAGGGTAGCGTCAAAAAAAGTTTGATATTTCCGTTGGTCCCTGTAGGAACTATCTGAGCGTTTTTTAGACTTTGTGGGTCTCACATCTGTCTTATCGACCTGGCGACACTAAAGATTAACCATGGGTGACGAAATGCCTGATTCCACGCAACTCCTTATCGGTGCCGGTCTTGACGGCCAGCCTATTGCCCAGGCCATGCGCCTGGCCAACCGTCACGGTTTGATCGCCGGCGCCACGGGCACAGGCAAGACGGTCACGTTGCAACGTCTGGCCGAAGCGTTCAGTGATGCGGGCGTCGCAGTATTTGCCGCGGATATCAAAGGTGACCTCTGTGGCCTGGGTGCCGCCGCCAACCCTCAGGGCAAAGTCGCAGAGCGCATCGCCGGCATGCCGTTCCTTAATTACACGGCCAAGGCGTATCCGGTCACGCTGTGGGACATCCACGGGCAGTCCGGTCATCCATTGCGCACCACCATCAGCGAAATGGGGCCGTTGTTGCTCGGCAGCTTGCTGGAACTCACGGACAGCCAGCAGTCGGCCCTTTATGCAGCGTTCAAGGTGGCGGATCGCGAAGGCCTGTTGCTGCTGGATCTCAAGGACCTCAAGGCCCTGCTCAACCACCTGCGTTATCACCCGGAGTTGCTCGGCGAGGATGCGGCGCTGATGACCACCGGCTCCAGCCAGGCGCTGTTGCGGCGTCTGGCAGTATTGGAGCAGCAGGGCGCCGAGGCGTTGTTTGGCGAGCCGGCCCTGCAGCTTGAAGACATCTTGCAGCCCACCCGCGAGGGACGCGGGCGTATCCATCTGCTGGACGCCAGCCGCCTGGTGCATGAAGCCCCGAAAGTGTACGCGACCTTCCTGTTGTGGCTGTTGGCGGAATTGTTCGAGCAACTGCCCGAGCGCGGCGATGCCGAAAAACCGTTGCTCGCGCTGTTTTTCGACGAGGCGCATTTGTTGTTTGCCGACACGCCCAAGGCTTTGCAGGAGCGCTTGGAACAAGTGGTGCGGCTGATCCGTTCCAAGGGCGTGGGGGTGTATTTCGTCACCCAATCGCCGGGCGACCTGCCGGACTCCGTGCTGGCGCAACTGGGTTTGCGCATCCAGCATGGCCTGCGGGCGTTCACCACGAAAGAACAGAAATCCTTGCGGGCGGTCGCAGACGGGTTCCGGCCGAACCCGGCGTTTGATGCGTTATCGGTGTTGACCGAGCTGGGCACGGGTGAGGCATTGGTGGGCACCTTGCAGGAAAAAGGTACGCCGGAAGTCGTCCAACGCGTACTGGTCGCGCCGCCGCAATCGCGAATCGGGCCGCTCAGCGTCGCTGAACGCGCCGCATTGGTGGCCAGTTCGCCCTTGCAGGGGCGCTATGACAAGCCGATTGATCGCGAGTCGGCCTATGAAGTATTGATGGCGCGCAAGGCGCTTGGATCGACCGAAGAGGCCGGGCAGGCCGACGAGGAGCCCAGCTTCACCGACAAGGCCGGGGCGTTTCTGGGAACCACCGCAGGCAAGGCGCTGAAATCCGCGATGCAGCAGGCCGCCAATCAGATGGGGCGCCAACTGGTGCGTGGTTTGCTGGGGTCTTTGCTGGGCGGCAGCAAGCGCAAGTAGCGGTTCAGGGTTTGGGCTTGCCATGGGCGGCCAGCCGCTCAAGTGCCGCGCGCAGGCCCGGATCGCTGATGCCGTCGGCCGTGGCCTGAATCGTCTCGGCCGCCGTCTCCGATAAGTCCATCGTGTGGCCCGCCGCGCCTTGCTGCACGGTCGGCGGCTGCACCTTGAACTGGATGCGCGTCAAGCTGGCGAACTCATCGAACGCCATCAATTGACGCTGCAGGCGTTTTTGCTGATAGCGCAAGCGGGTCGCCCAGTGGCCATCTGTGACAATCAGCAGCAGGTTGCCTTCACGCCAGGACGCCACGTGGCAGTGCTCACGGGCGGCCGGTTGAAGTTGGCTTTCGAGCAGGCGTTGCAAATGGCCCAAGCGTTGCGCATGGCCAAAGATGGCTTTCAACGGCTTGGCTTCGCGAAGCAACACGCTGGGCGCGCGGGCTGTAAGAGGGCGAAATGCCATGATTGGACACCTTAAGTAACAGAGCGGCCATCTTAGCAGAAAGCGTCTACGCGGCCCCGGGCAATGCATTGCCGGGGCTTTATCCACAAAATCAATGAGCTCCACGGGTTGAAGTTCGCGCAAAAGCCCTTATTTTAAACAAGCCCTCTCACAGCCCCATGCCAGCATCGGGAAACAACGCCACTTTCCTCACCCACGATTCCGGGTAGAATGCGCGTTCGCATGCGGCCGTGAGGGCTGCTCGGGCCACTCACGGTGCGCCCTCCATCCCTATGTGTGGAAGAACCTGCCGATATGTTTGCGCCTTTGTTAAAGAAACTTTTTGGAAGCAAGAATGAGCGCGAAGTCAAACGCATGCTCAAGACGGTGCAGCTGGTCAATGCCTTCGAAGAGCAGATGGTTGCCCTTTCGGACGAGCAATTGCGCGCCAAGACCGAAGAGTTCAAGGCCCGCATAGCCAAAGGTGAAACCCTCGACAAGCTGCTTCCCGAAGCCTTTGCGGTTGCCCGTGAAGCCGGTAAGCGTGTCATGGGCATGCGCCACTTCGACGTCCAGTTGATCGGCGGCATGACCTTGCATGAAGGCATGATTGCCGAAATGCGTACCGGTGAAGGCAAGACCCTGGTAGCAACCCTGGGTGTTTACCTCAACGCACTGTCCGGCAAGGGCGTGCACGTGGTGACGGTGAACGACTACCTCGCTCGCCGGGACGCCAACTGGATGCGCCCGCTGTATGAATTCCTCGGCCTGACCGTCGGCGTGGTAACGCCGTTCCAGCCGCCGGAAGAGAAGCGCGCCGCCTACGCCGCCGACATCACCTACGGTACCAACAACGAATTCGGTTTCGACTACCTGCGCGACAACATGGCGTTCAGCATGGAAGAAAAATTCCAGCGCGAACTCAACTTTGCCGTGATCGACGAAGTCGACTCCATCCTCATCGACGAAGCCCGTACCCCGCTGATCATCTCCGGCCAGGCCGAAGACAGCTCGCGCCTGTACACCGAGATCAACAAGTTGATCCCGCGCCTTGAGCAGCACATCGAGGAAGTGGAAGGCGTGGTGACCAAAGAAGGTCACTTCACCATCGACGAGAAGACCCGCCAGGTCGAACTCAACGAAGCCGGTCACCAGTTCGTCGAAGACATGCTGACCCAGATCGGCCTGCTGGCCGAAGGCGAGAGCCTGTACTCGGCCCACAACCTGGGCCTGCTGACCCACGTGTATGCCGGCCTGCGTGCCCACAAGCTGTTCCATCGCAACGTCGAATACATCGTGCAGGATGGCCAGGTTGTACTGGTCGACGAACACACCGGCCGTACCATGCCGGGCCGTCGTCTGTCCGAAGGCCTGCACCAGGCCATCGAAGCCAAGGAAATGCTCAACATCCAGGCCGAAAGCCAGACGTTGGCGTCCACTACCTTCCAGAACTACTTCCGCCTGTACAACAAGCTGTCCGGCATGACCGGTACCGCCGACACCGAAGCGTTCGAATTCCACCAGATCTACGGCCTGTCGGTGGTGGTCATCCCGCCGAACAAGCCGCTGGCCCGTAAAGACTTCAACGACCTGGTGTTCCTGACCGCCGAAGAGAAATACGCGGCGATCATCAACGACATCAAGGACGGTATGGCCCAGGGGCGTCCGATCCTGGTAGGTACCGCCACCATCGAGACTTCCGAGCACGTGTCCAACCTGCTCAACAAGGAAGGCATCGAGCACAAGGTCCTCAACGCCAAGTTCCACGAAAAAGAAGCCGAGATCATCGCCCAGGCCGGTCGCCCAGGCGCGCTGACCATCGCCACCAACATGGCCGGTCGTGGTACCGACATCCTGCTGGGCGGCAACTGGGAAGTGGAAGTGGCTTCGCTGGACGATCCGACCCCTGAGCAGATCGCCCAGATCAAGGCAGACTGGCAGAAACGCCACCAGGCCGTGCTGGAATCCGGTGGCTTGCAGGTGATCGCCTCCGAGCGCCACGAATCCCGTCGTATCGACAACCAGCTGCGCGGTCGTGCCGGCCGCCAGGGTGACGCCGGTTCCAGCCGTTTCTACCTGTCCCTGGAAGACAGCCTGATGCGTATCTTCGCCTCGGATCGGGTGAAGAACTT
This sequence comes from Pseudomonas sp. GW821-FHT09C10, assembly GCF_059418085.1. Classification (NCBI taxonomy): domain Bacteria; kingdom Pseudomonadati; phylum Pseudomonadota; class Gammaproteobacteria; order Pseudomonadales; family Pseudomonadaceae; genus Pseudomonas; species Pseudomonas sp. GW821-FHT09C10. The sequence goes on along the minus strand of NZ_JBWKPE010000003.1, from coordinate 322,851 downwards.
TATGAAGGCCCTGGGCATGCAGTCCGGTGAAGCGATCGAGCACCGCATGGTGACCAACGCCATCGAGAAGGCCCAGCGCAAGGTAGAAGGCCGTAACTTCGACATTCGTAAGCAACTGCTCGAGTTCGATGACGTCAACAACGAACAGCGTAAAGTGATCTATCACATGCGTAACACGTTGCTGGCCGCCGACAACATTGGCGAAACCATCGCCGACTTCCGTCAGGATGTGCTCAACGCCACTGTCAGCGCACATATCCCGCCACAATCGCTGCCTGAACAGTGGGATGTCGCCGGTCTGGAAGCTGCGTTGAAGAGCGACTTCGGTGTCGACTTGCCGGTCCAGCAATGGCTCGACGAAGACGACCACCTGTACGAAGAAACCCTGCGCGAGAAGCTCATGACCGAGCTGCTGGCCGCGTACAACGAGAAAGAAGAGCAGGCGAGTGCCGAAGCACTGCGCACCTTCGAGAAGCAAATCGTACTGCGCGTGCTGGACGACCTGTGGAAAGACCACCTGTCGACCATGGACCACCTGCGTCACGGCATCCACCTGCGTGGCTATGCCCAGAAGAACCCGAAGCAGGAGTACAAGCGCGAGTCGTTCACGCTGTTCTCCGAGTTGCTGGATTCGATCAAGCGCGATTCGATTCGCGTGCTGTCCCACGTTCAGGTGCGTCGCGAAGACCCGATCGAGGAAGAGGCGCGCCTGCGCCAGGAGGCCGAGGCACTGGCTGCGCGCATGCAGTTCCAGCACGACGAGGCACCGGGTCTGGAAGCGCCTGAAGTTCTGGGTGAAGAGGTCGATGTAGTCCTGGCCCAGACCCCGGTTCGCAACGAGCAGAAGCTGGGCCGCAACGAACTGTGCTGGTGCGGTTCGGGCAAGAAGTACAAACACTGCCACGGCGAAATCAACTAAGATTTTTGCCTGACGCTGCTACACCCCGCGCCGCGACCGGCCCCTGCCGTCGCGGCGTTTTGCCATTAATTTCACCGTCGATCACGACGGCACAGACATCACCTATTTTTAAGGAGCGCATTCATGGCTGTTGGTCTTGGTCCTTTGCCCACATTGCACCCGGTTGCCGGTTTTGAGCTCGGTATCGCTTCGGCCGGCATCAAGCGCCCAGGGCGCAAGGATGTGGTGGTGATGCGCTGTGCCGAAGGCTCGACCGTTGCGGGCGTGTTCACCCTCAACGCCTTCTGCGCCGCGCCGGTGATCCTGGCCAAGCAGCGTGTTGCCGGCTCGATTCGTTACCTGCTGACCAACACCGGCAATGCCAACGCCGGTACCGGTGAGCCTGGGCTGGTCGCCGCCGCACGTACCTGCGCCAAGCTGGCCCAACTGGCCGGCGTGGACGCCAGCCAAGTGCTGCCATACTCCACCGGCGTCATCGGTGAGCCGCTGCCGGTCGAAAAAATCGAAGGCGCCCTGCAAGCCGCGCTGGACGACCTGTCTGTGGATAACTGGGCGGCAGCCGCCACCGGCATCATGACCACCGACACCCTGCCAAAAGGCGCGAGCCGCCAGTTCGTGCACGACGGTGTGACGGTTACCGTGACTGGCATCAGCAAGGGCGCGGGCATGATTCGCCCGAACATGGCCACCATGCTTGGCTATATCGCCACCGACGCCAAGGTTTCCCGCGATGTGCTGCACAGCCTGATCCTGGACGGCGCCAACAAGTCGTTCAACCGCATCACCATTGATGGCGACACGTCCACCAATGACTGCTGCATGCTGATCGCCACCGGCCAGGCCAACCTGCCGGAAATCACCGAAGCCAGCGGCCCGCTGTTCGCGGCGCTGAAGCAGGCGGTGTTCGAGGTGTGCATGGACGTGGCCCAGGCCATCGTGCGTGACGGTGAAGGCGCGACCAAGTTCGTGACCGTTGAAGTCAACGGCGGCGGCAACCATCAGGAATGCCTGGATGTCGGCTATACCGTGGCCCACTCGCCGCTGATCAAGACCGCGCTGTTCGCCTCCGACCCGAACTGGGGTCGCATTCTGGCCGCCGTCGGCCGTGCCGGCGTGCCGGACCTGGACGTGAGCAAGATCGACGTGTTCCTGGGCGACGTATGCATCGCCAGCCGTGGCGCCCGTGCCGAGACCTACACCGAAGCCCAGGGTTCGGCGGTGATGCAGCAGGAAGAAATCACTATCCGCATCGAACTCGGTCGCGGTGAGTGCAGCGAAACCATCTGGACCACCGACCTGTCCCACGAGTACGTGAAGATCAATGCGGAATACCGCACCTGATAGAAGAGGATAAGCGCGGTGAAACGAGTGCATGTAGCAGCAGCGGTGATCCGCGGTGTCGACGGCAGGATCCTGCTGGCGCGCCGTGCCGATACCCAGCATCAGGGCGGCCTGTGGGAGTTTCCCGGTGGCAAGGTGGAGGCCGATGAGTCGGTCGCCACGGCCCTGTCCCGTGAGTTGCAGGAAGAGCTGGGTATTCAGGTCTCCACGGCGCGACCGCTGATCAAGGTGCAGCATGACTACCCGGACAAGCAGGTGTTGCTGGATGTCTGGGAAGTCTCGGCCTTTACCGGCGAGCCCCACGGTGCCGAGGGACAACCGCTGGAATGGGTGACCCCGCGCGATCTGCCCCACTATGAGTTCCCGGCGGCCAACGCGCCGATCGTGGCGGCTGCGCGCTTGCCGGCCGATTACCTGATCACGCCGGGCGAGCTGGAAACGCCCACGCTCTTGCGCGGGATCCAGAAAGCTATCGCCGGTGGCATCAAGCTGATCCAGCTGCGGGCGCCCAACGGTTATGACCCCAAATACCGCGATCTTGCGGTAGATGCGGTGGGCCTGTGCGCCGGTAAGGCGCAGTTGATGCTCAAGGGTCCGTTTGAATGGCTCGGGGACTTCCCGGCGGCCGGCTGGCATATGACCTCGGCCCAACTGCGCAAATATGCGAGCAAGGGCCGGCCGTTGCCGAAGGACCGCTGGTTGGCGGCGTCATGCCATAACGCGGAAGAACTGGCGTTGGCGGAGTTGATGGACGTGGATTTTGTCACGCTGTCGCCGGTGCAGCCGACCCAGACCCATCCCGATGCGCAGCCGTTGGGCTGGGAACAGGCGGCAGAGTTGATCCGTGGGTTCAGCAAACCGGTGTTTCTGTTGGGTGGGGTAGGGCCTGCTGAGCGGGAACAGGCTTGGGAAGCCGGCGCTCAAGGTGTCGCAGGGATTCGAGCGTTCTGGCCTGAGGTTTGATGCTGTTCTGAAGGGCCCTATCGGGAGCAAGCCCCCTCCCACATTCGACCGGGTTCCAACTTTGGAGTGTGATCAAAATGTGGGAGGGGGCTTGCCCCCGATGAGGCCCTGTCAATCAGCAAAAAATATCAATGTGGCTTCGCGGCGGCCTGCCACAAAACCTCAGCCACCCCCTGGCGCCTGGCGATCACCCTTGCCGCCACAAACAGCAAATCCGACAGCCGATTGATATACGCCAACCCCACCCCTTCCAACGGCTCGACAGCATTCAAATGCTGACAGCGCCGCTCGGCACTGCGCGCCAGGCTGCGGCACACATGGGCCTGGGCAATCAGCGCTGAACCACCGGGCAAGATGAAATTCTCCAGGGGCCCGAGCTCTTCGTTCCAGCGATCGATCGCCGCTTCCAGTCGATCCACTTCCGCCGCGTTCAATGCCTTGTACTCCGGCATGGCCAACTCCCCACCCAGATCGAACAATCGATGCTGGCAAGGCGTAAGCACCTCGATCACGTCCTGTAAGCCTGGATGCTGCCCGCCGAGGGCTTCGAGATACGCCAGCAGTAACCCCAACTGGCTATTGAGCGTATCGACCTCGCCGATGGCCTCCACCCGGGGATGGTCCTTGGGCACGCGGCGGCCGTCGCCGAGGCCGGTTTCGCCTTTATCGCCGGTGCGGGTGTAAATCTTCGACAGGCGAAAGCCCATGGTCAGTGCTCCAGTTGGGTGAGTTCGTAAGGTGGCAGTTGGCCCGCCAGGGGCAGGCGCAAGGTGAAGCAGGTGCCTTGGCCGAGGGTGGAATGCACCTCCATCTGGCCCTTGTGGTTGTTGGTGATGATGAAATACGACACCGACAGCCCAAGCCCGGTGCCCTGGCCGATTTCCTTGGTGGTAAAGAACGGCTCGAAGGTGCGTTTGCGCACGTTTTCGCTCATGCCGATGCCGTTGTCTTCCACCTGGATTTCCGCCCACGGCGGGTTAAGGCGCGTGCGCAGGATGATGCGCCCCGGTTCGCTGTCGTCCTCGCGCAGGTGAATGGCCTGGGCGGCGTTTTTCAGCAGGTTGAGCAGCACCTGTTCCAGTTCGTTGGCCGTGCCGGGCACGGGGCCCAGTTGCGGGTCGAACTGGCGGATGATCGCCTGGCCCTTGAAGTCGAAGCCAATGGCCAGGTCAAAGTCATTACCGGCGATTTCTACCGCCTGGTCGATCAGCGCCGGCAGGTCGCAAGGCGCCATCTGCCGGTTGCTGCGGCGGCTGAAGCTGAGCATGTGGGTGACGATTTTCGCCGCCCGTGCCCCCGCCTGCTGGATACCGTCGAGCAGTTGCGGCACTTCGCGGCTTTGCAGGTAGCGGTTGACAGTGTCCAGCTCAACCCCCACCTGTTCGGCGTGTTCCAGGTTCTTGGGCAAGTCGGGGGACAGGCGCCGGCGAATGTTCTGCACGTTATGCAGGATCGCCCCCAGCGGGTTGTTGATCTCGTGGGCCATGCCGGCGGCAAGTCCGCCGACGGAGAGCATTTTTTCCGACTGCACCATCATCTCTTCCAGGGACAGGCGCTGGGTGATGTCGTCGATACGGATCACCACGCCGCGCCCGGCACCGCCCATCAGCGGGTAGAAGGTCAGGGCGTAATGCTTGGGTTCGTCGTCCTTGATCCAGGTGACGCGCTCGATGCGTTCCACCGTGTGCTGCTCCACCGTGGCCTTGATCTGCGGCAGGTACGGCTTGAGCGGCTGGAAGGCGAGGTAGATCGGTTGATTCAGCGCTTCATCCAGGCGTGTGCCGGACAGAGCCGTGGCTTCCTGATTCCATTGGGTGACGTAGAGCTGTTCGTCCAGGGCGATCAGTGCCGAAGGCATCGAGTCGATGATGCTGTTCAGGTAGTTCTGGAAACCGGTGAGCTTTTTCTCGATCTTGCTGCGCACCTGGACTTCCAGCTCCAGCTTGCGGTTGGTGTGGCGCGTCTCTTCGGCCAGGCCTTGTGCCTGGTCGTAGGCCGCCTGGGAATCGTCCCGCGCGCGCTTGAGCTGCTGCTCCCGGGCTTCGATGCGCGACAGCATGGTGTTGAAGGCTTCGGCCAGGCTGCCGATTTCGTCGTGGTTGCCTGGGCCGGCGCGCAGGGCGTAGTTCTCTTCGCGGGTGACCTGGCGTGACAGCTCTTCGAGTTCATGGATCGGCCGGGTGATCAGGCGTTTGATCTGCCGGGCGATGATCAACCACAGCAGCACACTGAAAATCAGGATGCCCAGGCTCGCCGTCAATGTGCCGGTATAGAAGGCCACCGGCAGCTCACTGCTGGCCACCAGCAACAGGTGGCCGGACGGTTGGCCGGGACGGGGCAGGGTGATGACCTGGTTACTGCGAAATTCGGTCACTCGCCAGGCTTCGATATGCCGGTAGGTGTCCGGCAGGTGCAGGCGATCGCCGTGTTGCATCTGCGCCAGGCGGTTGCCTTCGCCGTCGTACAAGGCGGCGGCGCGCAGGGGCGAATAGCTGGTCAGTTCATTGAGCAGCGCATCGGCCTTGGCTGGGGACTCAAGGGCTTCGGCGGCGAGGGCCGGGTTGGACACCAGCCGGCCGATGGCCTGCAAGGCCTGGGGCGCCATGCTTTCCTGGGAGATCCAGTAGGCGGCGCTGATAAAGGTCAGGTTGGCCACCAGCAGGACGGTGGTCAGCAGCACCAGCAGGGCGGCCAGCAGTTTCTGCCCGACCGGTAGGTTTTCTAGACGCTGGCGCAGCGGCATCAGGGTTTTCCCAGGTGATAGACAGGCGGGCAGGGTAGCGCGTGGCTCAGTCGCGGGGCAATCCGCGTGCAAGTAACTGCTCGACCAGGCGCACTTGCAGTTGTTGAACATGGGGCAGGCTCAATTGGTGACGGGCGGCCGCCTGGCAAGCATAGCCCAACAAGTAGCTGATTTCGGTGCGGCGGGCGTTGGCTACGTCCTGGTACATGGAGGAATAATTGGCGGCCGTGGCCTGGATGACCCGTTCCACTTCCTGGTGCAGATCCCGCGCGGCGGCGGGTTGGCCGCAGCATTCCAGCAGTTCGGCAAGTTCGGCACACAGGGTCGCGACTTCACATTGATGGTTCTGCAGTTCGCCGTTGCGGCACTGGTAAAGCACCGTCAGCGGGTTGATCGCGCAATTGAGCGCCAGTTTGCGCCACAGACGCGTCAGGATGTCGGCACTCCATTCGTGGGGGATGCTCGCAGCGTGCAGGTCATCCAGCCACAGCGGCGGAGTAGGGTGGCTCGCATCTCCCAGCCAGGTGTAGCCATGGCCGGCGAACACCACGCGCCAGTCACCGTCGCGAAACGCGCCTTCGGTGCTGGAGGCAAAAATGCAGCGCGCCTGGGGCAGTTGCGCGGCCACCGCGTCCTGGCTGCCAAGGCCGTTCTGCAGCAGGATCAGCTCGGCGTCCGGTGCCAGGCGGTGTTGCAGTTGTGCGACAGCGCCCTGGGCGTCGTAGGCCTTGCACGCTACCAGCAGGCGATGAATCGGCTCGGGGCTGTCGGGCGTTTCGGCGAACACCGGGTAGGTGTGGGCGACGCCGTGTTCCACCAGGGTCAAGCCGGGTGAAGCCCGGTAGCTGGACAGGCGCCTGGCATCGCGCAGGATCAACCTGACGGGCAAGCCGGCACGAGCCAGGCGGGTGGCCCACAGTGTGCCCAGGCTGCCCGCGCCGAGAATATGCCAGGTGGTCGACATCAGTTTTTGCTCCGTAGGGTCGCTCACAGTGAACGGGACGAAAGAACCGCTATAATGCCCCGGCATTTTAGCTCGGGCGCGCTCCATCTCTACTGAGCCCGCCCCTTATATTGGAGAAATCACATGCCTTCGTTCGACGTGGTATCTGAACTGGACAAACACGAAGTCACCAACGCCGTCGAGAACGCCGTCAAGGAGCTGGACCGCCGCTATGACTTGAAAGGCAAGGGCAGCTTCGAATTCAAGGAAAAGGAACTGACCGTCAACCTGACCGCTGAAGCCGATTTCCAGCTGGAAGCGATGATCGAGATCCTCAAGTTGTCGCTGGTCAAGCGCAAGATCGACGCGCAGTGCCTTGAAATCAAGGACGCCTACGCCTCCGGCAAGCTGATGAAGCAGGAAGCCGTACTCAAGGAAGGTATCGACAAGGAGCTGGCGAAGAAGATCGTTGCCCATATCAAGGATGCCAAGCTGAAAGTCCAGGCTGCCATCCAGGGGGAGCAGGTTCGTGTCACCGGCAAGAAGCGCGATGACCTGCAGGAGGCCATTGCCGCCCTGCGCGCCAAGACCTTCGACATGCCGCTGCAGTTCAATAACTTCCGCGACTGATGGCACATTGGGGAACCTGTGGACGTTTTCGGCGTCCCACGCCCCAGAGCCAGCGCCCGCTCTTGAGCCCTACGGGGCTCATTTGCGTTTTCAGGCAGTCAATAAGCCGCACATCCGCCATACAGGAGAAGCTACATGGATTTAAACGCTGAAATGGATCACTTGATCAAGACGTCGCAGTCATGGATCCCGATGATCATGGAATACGGTAGCCGGGTGTTGCTGGCGGTGATCACCCTGGCCATTGGCTGGTGGCTGATCAACGTATTGACCCATCGCGTGGGCCGCCTGCTGGCCATGCGTAACGCGGACCTGGCGCTGCAGCACTTCATCACCAGCCTGGCGAACATTGCGCTGAAAGTCATGCTGATTGTCAGTGTGGCCTCGATGATCGGCGTGGCGACCACCTCGTTCGTCGCCGCCATCGGTGCCGCTACCCTGGCCATCGGCCTGGCGTTGCAAGGCAGCCTGGCCAACTTTGCCGGTGGCGTGCTGATCCTGTTGTTCCGCCCGTTCCGCATTGGTGACTGGATCGAAGCCCAGGGCACCTCCGGGACCGTCGATAGCATCCAAATCTTCCACACCGTGCTGCGTACCGGTGACAACAAGACCGTCATCGTGCCCAACGGCATCCTGTCCAACGGCATCATCACCAACACCAACCGTCAGCCGACCCGCAAGGTGGTGTTTGACGTGGGTGTGGACTACGAGGCGGATCTGCAAAAGGCCCGTGAAGTACTGCTGGACCTGGCAAAAGATCCGCGCGTACTGACGGATCCTGCTGCGGTGGCCGTGGTGTCGACCTTGGGCGATAGCTCGATCACGGTTTCCCTGCGCTGCTGGACCAATACCCCGGATTATTGGGATGTGGTGTTCATGTTGAATGAACTGGCGCGTGATCGTTTAAAGGCAGCGGGGATTGATATTCCATTTCCGCAGCGCGTTATTCGAGTGATGCAGGAAGCAGCTCCGAAGTAAGTGAAAGAAGCGCGTTTAACTTGGCCGAAAGGTCAGGTTAAACGTGTCACCTGAATCTCGTTAGTTAGCTTGCTAGTTATTTATTCGCTGAAATAAAACTGCAATAAAAAAAGCCGCTCCCTTGTAAACAGGGGAGCGGCTTTTTTGTTTAAGGCCGGGGCCTTAAGTCATCGTTGTAATTGAACCGGCAATTACAAGATGTTCAGCGGGTATTGCGCGATCAGACGCAGTTCGTCGATGGACGAAGAACCGTAGTAGACGCCGTCAGACGAGCGATAGGTCGCTTGACGAATACGCAGGCTCAGGTCTTTGGCAGGGCCGCTCTGGATCACGTATTTACCTTCGATGTCGCGTTCCCACTCTTTGCCGTTCGACGTCGTGGCGGTGTTGGCGCCGCTACCGGTCACGTAACGAGTCATGAAGCTCAGGCCAGGAATGCCGAAGGTTGCCATGTTGATGTCGTAACGAGCCTGGTAGGACTTCTCGCCTTCGGCGTTGAAGTCGGAACGGGCAACGGAGTTGGCCAGGAACACTGTGCCGCCGCCGTCTACACCGTAACCGTAGTCGCCGTCGCCGGTAACCTTCTGAGCTGCCAGAGTAAAGGTGTGAGCGCCGATGGTGTAGGCACCTTGCAGGCTGAATGCACGGTTGTCGAGCTTGGTACGCTGATCAAATGGCAGCGCGCTGTCTTTTGAGGCGCGTTGCAGGCCTTCGCCTTCGCTCTTGGTGTCGTAGATGTTGAAGTCCAAGGCGAACGACTGGTCGTCACTAAGTGCGTGGGTCCAGTTCAGGTTGCTGTAGTACTTGCGGAAGTAATCTTCGGTTTTCGCGTAGTACAGGCTGCCGGTGAACTCTGGGGTAAACGAGTAGACGCCGCCGACAAAGTCGGTCTTCGTCAGGCCCAGGCTGTCATGGTAGGTCTGGTTCTGCGCGACGCTGGAAGTGAAGTGACCGCCTTCCAGTTTCAGGCCCTTGATCTCGTTGCTGGTGATCGAGATACCCTGTGGCAGCTCTGGCAGCAGACGGCTGTCATCGGAAGCGAACACTGGAGCTGTCGTGTACTGGTCACCGATTTTCAGCACGGTATCGGAGATACGGAACTTAACGGCGCCACCGCCTTTGGAGTAATCGTCTTGTGAGCGACCATCGGAGCCGGTCGGGAACAGGCCGGTACCCGCACGACCCTTACCGCTGTCGAGCTTCACGCCCAACAGGCCGATTACGTCAACACCGACACCGATGGTGCCTTGGGTGAAGCCCGATTGGTACAGGGCGTTGAAGCCCAGGCCGGACTCTTCAGCGCGGCTTTGTGAGGTCGGGCCCGACGGGTTGTTACGGAAGTCGCGGCTGAAGTACAGAGCGCGAGTGTTAATGCTGAACGTACTGTCTTCAACAAAGCCCTTGGAATCGTCCTGGGCGGACGCCATTGCGAACTGCGAGGTGCCTGCTGAAACAGCCAGGGCGATCATGCTCCACTTCATCACGCGCATCGTGATTTGCTCCTTTGGTTTTAGGAAGAGTACTGCCGTCCCACCTGTATTTTTATCTGGGCGGCTCTTTCTTTTTTGTGTCGGCGCAAAGTTATATCACGCAGACTCTATTGACGATACTTACCCATCTTTCCTTTCAGCTTCTTTACGAGGCTGTCGTAAATTGCTAGTTCCATGTCGCAAATTCACAGTCCGAATGTAACGGGACTGACAACTTCAATGCTGTTTTCAAACGTCTTTCAGCGTTTGTCGTCTTCCTTGGTATGCATTGAAACGCCACTGTTTTTTATCGCGAAACACTCACTTCCCTGCAGGTGCCGTTGTCGACGATAGGGGGGTGAATGCAACAAGCGCGCCCAAACCGGTAACTGAATGTCATTTTTTCGTGAAAAACGTTACGACGGGGTAAAAACCGCATAAGCACGGGCTTTTTACGCCGTTTGGTTTGGGCTTGACGCCCGTGTGTTACCGCTGTTCGGGGGTGCAAAAAAACCTTGCCCGAGAAAAACGTTACCGGTCCACCCCCATGAGTGGGTAGTTGGCGGATCTCTTTGAGGCACAAGTGGGTCATTTTGGTGCATCCCGGTGAGGCCCGAGTTAGCGTAGCTCAATTATTCGCCTGCATCGAAAGGGTGCGTTTTTTTCTCCGGATGCGCCGGGCCTCTCCCGCATTCGCCGTGAAGCCGCCTGCATTCAAAGGTATGCTGGGCGCCAGAACTTGACCTGCCAAACGGAGTGCCCGTGGTGTTCGCCTTAGACCAACGCCTGCAACAAGACACACTGGTGATCGGGGACTTCCCGTTGTGCCGCCTGCTGCTGTCCAATGACTCGAATTACCCGTGGTTCATCCTGGTGCCACGCATCAACGGTATCAGTGAAGTGTTTCAGCTGGATGTCGCAGATCAACAGATTCTCTGGAAGGAAACTACGCTGCTGGCGCAGTTACTCAACGAAGGCCTGGACGCCGACAAGATGAATATCGGTGCGCTGGGCAATGTCGTCAGCCAGTTGCACGTGCATGTGATCGTACGCAAGCGTGATGACGCCGCGTGGCCTGCGCCGGTGTGGGGCAAGCATCCGGCCCAGCCGTACACTGAAGAGCAAGTGGCGGCCATTCGTGTGCGCCTGCGCGCGTTGCTGCCTGCCGACTTTATCTTTACCCAGGGTTGAACCATGGACTTGCAAGACCGCGTTACCGATCTGGAGAGCCGCCTGGCTTTTCAGGACGACACCATCGAGACCCTCAATGACATCCTGGTCGCCCAGCAGCGCGCGGTTGAACGCCTGCAGCTGCAGATGACCGCGCTGCTCAAGCGCCAGGAAGAAATGGGCGGCCAGTTCGAGACGTCCGAAGAAGAGGCGCCGCCACCGCACTATTAATCCGAGGGCAATAAAAAAACCGCGACCCAGCCAGGCTGGATCGCGGTTTTTTTTGCTGCGAAGGCTGGAATCAGCGACGCGGCAGGGCTGCGATCACGTCTTCGGCTTGCAGGCCTTTGTCGCGATTCATCACGGAGAACTCCACGCGCTGGCCTTCAACCAGGACGCGATGGCCTTCGCCACGGATAGCCCGGAAGTGGACGAAGATGTCGTCGCCCGAATCGCGGGAAATAAAGCCGAAGCCTTTAGAGGTGTTGAACCACTTGACGGTACCGGTATCCCGATTGGTCATGTCGTAGTTTTGCGACGCGGCCGCCGGGGACGAACGGTAGAAGCTGATGGCCAGGTGAAGAACGATAGCGACCACAGCAATCACCAGGCTGAGCAGGATGGCCGGATGGCCGCCCACTTCAGGCATAGGTGCCAGGAGGGTGAGGGTTTGTACGACAACGGTCAGTACCAGCAGCGCGCTGACCAGGTTTTGCAGTTGATGACGTGTGCCTTTGTTCCAGTAAGGGATTACGGGAGCGAGCGTCAGGTTAAGAAGGCCGAACAAGGCCAGGTACAGAGCGTCGTGTTGTTGCAGGTAGGGCAGGCTTTCAGGCTGCAGGCTCGGGATAAAGGACAGCAGCAACGCTGCAACGCCCGTTAGCAGGTGGACGATTTTCAACATTTTGATTAACTCACGTTAAGACGGATCACAAGGAAGAGCTGACTGGCACGGTTCGCTTCTGAACAATGGGAGGCGTTGGGCACGTGCGCGGGTATCAGCCTATGCCGCTTGCCGTGGAAATTAACGACGGCGACACGCTGCCTATTTAACAGCAAAGGCCGTGCCTACTCAAATCGAGCATTTTCCGCGGTTGAAAGGGGCGTGGCATTTCTGCGTGAAACGCTTGTCCTAGACATGTGCAGGTGTTTCTGGCGGCCTTAAAAGAAATTTCCGATGTGCCCAAAGGCTTGTACTGCACGGGCTGACAGGTCGTGCAGGGGCGATTTGCCGCATGTCGCCCGAGGGTGTCGGGCTGCGTCTCTGCGCCGCTCTTGCTAGAGTGGTCGTGCACCTGATCAATGAATGCTTGTCAATTGAAGGGGATAAACATGGCAATCGATATCGGTATCAGTGAAGAAGATCGTAAATCCATCGTCGATGGGCTTTCACGACTGCTCTCCGATACCTATGTACTGTACCTGAAGACCCACAACTTCCATTGGAACGTCACGGGCCCCATGTTCCGTACGCTGCACCTGATGTTCGAAGAGCAGTACAACGAACTGGCGCTGGCGGTGGACGCCATAGCCGAGCGTATCCGTGCCCTGGGTTTCCCGGCACCAGGCGCCTATTCGATCTACGCCCGTCTTTCCTCCATCAAGGAAGAAGAGGGTGTTCCAAGCGCAGAAGAGATGATCAAGCAACTGGTGGCGGGCCAGGAGGCGGTCACGCGTACCGCACGCGGTATTTTCCCGTTGCTCGACAAGGTCAGCGATGAGCCGACCGCGGACCTGCTGACCCAGCGCATGCAGGTTCACGAGAAAACCGCGTGGATGCTGCGCTCCCTGCTCGAAAACCAGTAAACGTCACCCACAGTGGCGCCGTTGTGGCGCCACTTGCTTGTTTCCACGCATTTCCTGGCGTTGTCCTACGCCTATCAACGCCCCGTCTTCTGGCTGCCTGCTTCGTCCTGCTGTCTTATAGGGCCATTGTCCAATGGGAGAGCCCATGGGCTGTTGTTTGGCAATGGAGTGTCAGGTGTATGTCACGTGGAGTGGATGTGGGAGTGATGGAAACCGGTGGTTTCCACAAGATAAGCGTCGACCCCTTCGCCAAGGGGTTCGATATGGGGCTGGCCAAGCCATTGTCCCGATCGGTAAGGCTCAATGGGTTTTCCACTTGTCTTCGGCTTGAGCAGATCTATTGGAATATCCTCACGGAAATAGCCAGGATCAATGCCTGCTCTGTCAGCGCATTGCTGTCCTATGTCGATCGGGAAGTGCACCTCCGGTACGGAGGAGTGAAGAACTTCAGTGGGTTGGTCAGGGTGGTGTGTGTGGTTCATCTGTTAAAAGGTCGTGCCGTCTCAGCCAACCTAGAGTAATCGGCACGTCCCGGGGCAGGTCCGCCGTGGAGGTGGACCAGGCTCCGGGCAGAAAGCCGGCTGCGCTGCCTTGATTTACCAGATATAATCCCGCGCTTTGCTGCTGCCGGGGCTTTCTCCCTCTGCTCTCTATCAGGAGCGGGCGCGGCACAGTAACGATCGACCGCCGAGACATCGCCATGCCCATGTACGACTATCAATGTGCTTCCTGTGGACATCAGTTGGAAGCCATCCAGAAGATCAGCGCAGCGCCGCTGGTCGATTGCCCGGCCTGCCAGGCGCCCGAGCTCAAGAAGATGTTGTCCATGCCGGGCTTCCGCCTGAGCGGCAGCGGCTGGTACGAGACCGATTTCAAGACCGGTTCGAAGAAGAACCTGGCGGGCGGCGACAAAGCAGACTGAGTTGAACTCCATGCGCAGGCTCCTGCATTATCCGTCCCCTGCTTTAATGTACGGTGACGAGGCAGGCCTCCACCGAATTTCGAATTACGAGAAGTGAAACCACTACCATGATGCGCAGCCACTATTGCGGCCAACTGAACGAGACCCTGGATGGTCAGGAAATCACCCTTTGCGGATGGGTTCACCGTCGCCGCGACCACGGCGGGGTGATCTTCCTCGATATCCGTGATCGTGATGGCCTGGCCCAGGTGGTATTCGATCCGGACCGCGCCGAGAGCTTCGCCGCCGCTGACCGTGTGCGCAGCGAGTACGTCGTGAAGATCACCGGCAAGGTTCGCCTGCGTCCGGCCGGTGCCGTGAACGCGAACATGGCGTCCGGTGCGATCGAAGTGCTGGGCTACGAGCTGGAAGTACTGAACGAGTCGGAAACCCCGCCGTTCCCGTTGAACGAATACTCCGACGTCGGCGAAGAAACCCGTCTGCGCTACCGTTTCCTGGACCTGCGTCGTCCGGAAATGGCCGAGAAGCTGCGCCTGCGTTCGCGCATGACCACCAGCATCCGCCGCTTCCTTGACGAGAACGGCTTCCTTGACGTCGAAACGCCTATCCTGACCCGGGCCACCCCGGAAGGCGCGCGTGACTACCTGGTGCCTAGCCGTACCCACGCCGGCAGTTTCTTCGCCTTGCCGCAGTCGCCGCAGCTGTTCAAGCAACTGCTGATGGTGGCCGGCTTCGACCGTTACTACCAGATCGCCAAGTGCTTCCGCGACGAAGACCTGCGCGCCGACCGCCAGCCGGAATTCACCCAGATCGACATCGAGACCAGCTTCCTCGATGAGAAAGAGATCATGGGCATCACCGAGCAGATGATCCGCAACCTGTTCAAGGAAGTGCTGGACCTGGAGTTCGGTGAATTCCCGCACATGACCTTCGAAGAGGCCATGCGCCGCTACGGTTCGGACAAGCCAGACCTGCGTAACCCGCTGGAACTGGTGGACGTGGCCGACCAGCTCACCGAAGTCGATTTCAAGGTGTTCAGCGGCCCGGCCAACGACCCGAAATGCCGCATCGCCGCCCTGCGCGTGCCTGGCGGCGCGAGCATGCCGCGCAAGCAGATCGACGACTACACCAAGTTCGTCGGCATCTACGGTGCCAAGGGCCTGGCGTACATCAAGGTCAACGAGCGCGCCAAGGGTGTTGAAGGCCTGCAGTCGCCAATCGTGAAGAACATCCCGGAAGCCAACCTCAATGTGATCCTGGATCGCGTGGGCGCGGTCGACGGCGACATCGTGTTCTTCGGCGCCGACAAAGCCAAGATCGTCAGCGAAGCCCTGGGCGCGCTGCGGATCAAGCTGGGCCACGACCTGGACCTGCTGACCTGCAAGTGGGCACCGATGTGGGTCGTCGACTTCCCGATGTTCGAAGAGAACGACGACGGCAGCTTCAGCGCCTTGCACCACCCGTTCACCGCGCCGAAGTGCTCGCCCGAAGAGCTGGAAGCCAACCCGGCAGGCGCGCTGTCCCGTGCGTATGACATGGTGTTGAACGGTACTGAGCTGGGTGGCGGTTCGATCCGTATCCACCGCAAAGAGATGCAGCAAGCGGTCTTCCGCCTGCTGGGCATCAACGAAGCGGAACAGGAAGAGAAGTTCGGCTTCCTGCTCGACGCCCTGAAATACGGTGCGCCGCCCCACGGTGGCCTGGCTTTCGGCCTCGACCGCCTGGTGATGCTGATGACCGGTGCCCAGTCGATCCGTGAAGTGATCGCCTTCCCGAAAACCCAGAGTGCTGCGGACGTCATGACCCAGGCTCCGGGTGTGGTGGATGCCAAGGCATTGCGCGAGCTGCATATTCGCCTGCGCGAGACGCCGAAGGCTGAGTAAGGCTGCTGCGTGAAAGCGCACTGAGGTTTACGCAGTCTAAAAAGGCGCATCTTCGGATGCGCCTTTGCGTTACAAGGGGTGTATCCCACCCGGGGTGGGGTTGATAAGGTTTCTAGAGAATTTCGGAGTTGTGTTATGGCTGGCCATTCCAAGTGGGCGAACATCAAGCACCGCAAAGAGCGTCAGGATGCCAAGAAAGGCAAGATTTTTACCAAGTGGATCCGTGAGCTGACGGTCGCTGCTCGCCAGGGCGGTGGTGACCCGGGCTCCAACCCGCGTCTGCGCCTGGCCCTGGACAAGGCCCTCGGCGCGAACATGAGTCGCGACATTATCGACCGTGCCGTGGCCCGTGGGGCCGGGGCTGCCGACACCGACGACATGGTCGAGTTGACCTACGAAGGCTACGGCCCGGGTGGCGTGGCGGTGATGGTCGAATGCATGACCGATAACCGCAACCGTACTGCAGCCGCCGTGCGTCATGCGTTCAGCAAGTGTGGCGGCAACCTGGGGACTGACGGTTCGGTGGCCTACCTGTTCGAACGCAAGGGGCAGATTTCCTTCGCGCCGGGTGTGGATGAAGATGCACTGATGGAAGCGGCGATGGAGGCGGATGCCGACGACGTGGTGACCAATGAAGATGGCTCCATCGACGTGTTTACCTCGTTCGCCGGCTTCTACGCCGTGCGTAACGCCCTGGAAGCGGCCGGTTTCAAAGGCTCCGACGCCGAGATCGTGATGCTGCCGACCACCAGTGCCGAGCTGGACTTGGACGGTGCGCAGAAAGTGCTGAAGATGCTCGATATGCTCGAAGACCTGGATGATGTGCAAAACGTGTATTCCAACGCCGACATCCCGGAATCCGTGGCCGAACAGCTAGGCTGAAGAGTGACGTAGATCTAAATGTGGGAGGGGGCTTGCTCCCGATGGCGGTGTATCAGTCAGCCTATGTCTAACTGGACGATCGCCATCGGGAGCAAGCCCCCTCCCACATTAGAACTACGGTGTATCAAAAAATGTGTTTATCCGACCTGCAGGCGTTATGACTTTAATCCTAGGTATCGACCCCGGTTCGCGCATCACCGGTTTTGGTGTGGTGCAACACACCCCGCGCGGCTGCGTCTACGTCGCTTCGGGCTGTATTCGTACCGGCGCAGGCGAGTTGGCTGAGCGCCTGCAGATCGTCTATCGCGGCGTGCGTGAAGTGATCCAGACCTACGGACCGGTGACCATGGGCATCGAAAAGGTGTTCATGGCAAAAAACGCAGATTCGGCGTTGAAGCTCGGCCAGGCCCGTGGCGCCGCCATCGTCGCCGGCGCCGAGGAGGGCATGGAGATCGCCGAGTACACCGCGACCCAGGTCAAGCAGTCCGTGGTCGGCACCGGCGCGGCCAATAAAGAGCAGGTGCAGATGATGGTCATGCACATGCTCAAGCTCACCTCAAAGCCGCAGATCGATGCCTCCGACGCCCTGGCCATTGCCATTTGCCATGCGCACACGCGCTCCAGCCTGTTGCCTCACGGCTTGGGCACGGCACGCAGTCGTGGCGGGCGCCTGCGTCTCTGATAGCATCAGCGCAATCGTTATTTCCGGTCAGGCCTCGCTCTGACCCCAAGCTTTAAGGATCTGAACCGTGATTGGACGCTTGCGCGGCACTCTGGCTGAGAAACAGCCGCCGCACCTGATTCTGGATGTAAACGGGCTGGGGTATGAGCTGGAAGTGCCCATGACCACCCTGTATCGCCTGCCGTCGGTCGGTGAGCCCATAACGCTGCATACCCATCTGGTGGTGCGCGAAGATGCGCAACTACTCTATGGTTTCATTGGCAAGCGTGACCGCGACTTCTTCCGCGAGTTGATTCGCCTCAATGGCGTGGGGCCTAAATTGGCCCTGGCGTTGATGTCGAGCCTGGAAGTGGATGAGCTGGTACGTGCCGTGTCGGCCCAGGATACCTCGGCGCTGACCAAGGTACCGGGCGTGGGCAAGAAAACCGCCGAGCGCCTGCTGGTAGAACTCAAGGACCGCTTCAAGGCCTGGGAGGTGGTGCCGAGCATGTTCGCCCTGGTGCCGAACCAGCCGGACATGCCGGCGGGCCAGGTCGCGAGTGCTGAAAGCGATGCCGTCAGTGCGCTGATCTCCCTGGGCTACAAACCCCAGGAGGCCAGCAAGGCCGTCTCGGCCATCAAGGACAAGAACCTGAGCAGCGAAGACATGATCCGCCGAGCCCTGAAGGGAATGATTTAAGTGATTGAAGCTGATCGTCTGATCGCGGCCACCGGCCCGCGCGACCGTGAAGAAGTCCAGGACCGCGCCATCCGTCCCCTGAGCCTGGCCGAATACATCGGCCAGCCCACCGTGCGCGAGCAGATGGAGTTGTTCATCCAGGCCGCGCGCGGGCGCAGTGAGTCCCTTGACCACACCCTGATCTTCGGCCCTCCAGGGTTGGGTAAAACCACCCTGGCCAACATCATTGCCCAGGAAATGGGCGTGTCGATCAAGTCCACCTCCGGCCCGGTGCTGGAGCGGCCAGGTGATTTGGCGGCCTTGCTCACCAACCTCGAACCGCACGATGTGCTGTTTATCGACGAAATCCACCGGCTCTCGCCAATCGTCGAAGAAGTCCTGTACCCGGCGATGGAAGACTTCCAGCTCGACATCATGATCGGCGAAGGCCCGGCGGCGCGCTCGATCAAGCTCGACCTGCCACCGTTCACGCTGGTGGGCGCGACGACCCGTGCGGGCATGCTGACCAACCCGCTGCGAGACCGTTTCGGCATTGTTCAACGTCTTGAGTTCTACAGCACCGCCGATCTGGCGACCATCGTCAGCCGTTCGGCCAGTATTCTCGGCTTGCCCCTGGACCCGGAGGGCGCGTTCGAAATTGCCCGTAGGGCCCGGGGCACGCCACGGATTGCCAACCGCCTGCTGCGTCGCGTGCGTGACTTTGCCGAAGTCCGGGCCAAGGGGCACATCACCAAGGCCGTGGCGGACCTGGCCCTGAACCTGCTGGATGTGGACGAGCACGGCTTCGATCATCAGGATCGACGTCTACTCTTGACCATGATCGAGAAGTTCGATGGCGGTCCGGTAGGTGTCGACAGCCTGGCGGCGGCCATCAGTGAAGAGCGCCATACCATCGAGGATGTGCTGGAGCCGTACCTGATCCAGCAGGGCTATATCATGCGCACGCCAAGGGGGCGAGTGGTGACGCGCCATGCCTATCTGCACTTCGGGCTAAACATTCCGTCACGATTGGGTGAGATGCCTGTGGTAGACGAATTCCTTGATGCAGTGGACGATTAAAAGCTTCACGCCAGTCGATTTATTCGATGTTTGTGCTGTCCTAGTGGCTGGCGTCGTCATTCAGTCACTGGATATGTTTTTCGAGAATGAAAAAACAGTTGCCCCAGCGGATTGGCAACCTGAGGAGTAAGCACTAGAGTATGCGCGCGCAAAACGGGGATCAGTCGTTCGCACATCGCTGTCGCGTTTATTACGAGGACACCGATGCCGGCGGCATCGTGTATTACGTCAATTATCTCAAGTTCATGGAGCGGGCTCGTACCGAGCGGCTACGGGAGCTGGGCTTTGCCCAATCCCAGCTGGAAGGGGAGGACCTGTTATTCGTCGTGCATTCCAGCGAGGCGCGTTACCACGCACCGGCGCGACTGGACGACGAGCTGCTGGTCAGCGCTGAAGTAATCGAATTGAACCGTGCCAGCCTGCGTTTCAAGCAGCAGGTCAGGCGGGCAACGGATGCAACGCTGCTCTGTGAGGGGCAGTTCCTGGTGGCGTGTGTGCGCACCAACAGTTTGAAACCTCGGGCCATTCCCGAAACTCTACGTGCGGCCTTTGCCGCCGTGAGCGGCGCGGGTAAACAATCAAAGCAGGAGATTTAGCGTGGAACCTACCGTCGTCGACCATTCCTCCATGTGGAGCCTGGTCAGCAATGCCAGTGTCGTGGTTCAACTGGTGATGCTGACCCTGGTAGCCGCATCGGTTACCTCTTGGGTCATGATTTTTCAGCGCAGCAACCTGCTGCGCGCCGGTCGACGTGCCCTGGAGAGCTTTGAAGAGCGCTTCTGGTCGGGTATCGACCTGTCCAAGCTGTACCGCCAGGCCGGCAGCAACCCGGACCCGGATTCGGGCGTCGAGCAGATCTTCCGCGCCGGCTTCAAGGAATTCTCGCGCCTGCGCCAGCAGCCCGGTGTCGATCCGGAAGCGGTCATGGAAGGCGTGGCCCGTGCCATGCGCGTCGCCATTTCCCGTGAAGAAGAGAAACTGGAGCAGAGCCTGCCGTTCCTCGCTACCGTCGGTTCCGTCAGCCCGTACATCGGCCTGTTCGGTACCGTGTGGGGGATCATGAACTCGTTCCGCGGCCTGGCCCAGGCCCAGCAAGCGACCCTGGCCACCGTGGCCCCGGGTATTGCCGAAGCCCTGATCGCCACCGCGATCGGCCTGTTCGCCGCTATCCCCGCAGTAATTGCCTACAACCGCTTTGCCGCCACCAGCGAAACGTTGATCGGCCGTTACTACACCTTCGCCGATGAATTCCAGGCGATCCTGCACCGTAAAGTGCACACCAGCGAAGAATAAGCAGGTAATTCCCAATGGCTTTAATCGCTCGAGCTCGCAAAAAGCGCAAGCCGGTCGCCGAGATGAACGTAGTGCCCTACATCGACGTGATGCTGGTGCTGCTGGTGATCTTCATGGTGACCGCGCCGATGCTCAACCAGGGCGTGAAGGTTGATCTGCCCAAGGTTTCCAGTGAAGCCTTGCCGCAGGACAACAACACTCAGGTCCTGACCATTTCGATCAAGGCTGACAAGACCTATTACTGGAACCTTGGCAGCGAAGTCGACACGCAGAAACAGCAGGACAAGGCCTTGACCCTGCCGGCGATGACCGATGCGGTGACCAAGATCATTCGCTCCGGCAACGAAGGCGGCAAGCACACCCAGGTGTTCATCCGCGGCGACAAGTCGGTCGACTACGGCTCCGTCATGGGCGCCATGGGCGGGCTGCAGAAGGCCGGCGTCGGTAACGTTGGCTTGATTACCGAGGCGCCCTGATGCACCAACAGCGAGAGCCGTCCGCCTCGGAAAGCTTCTTCTGGCCTAGCGTCTGGGCAATTGCCCTGCACGTCCTGGTCTTTGGCATGCTGTTCGTCAGCTTTGCCATGACCCCGGACCTGCCGCCAGCCAAGCCGATCGTGCAGGCGACCCTGTATCAGCTGAAATCGAAAAGCCAGGCCACCACCCAGACCAATCAGAAGATTGCGGGTGAGGCCCAGAAGTCGGCTGCGCGCCAGACTGAAGTCGAACAGATGGAACAGAAGAAGGTCGAGCAGGAAGCGGTGAAGGCTGCTGCGGAACAAAAGAAAGAAGAGGCGGCTCAAAAGGCCGAGGAATCGAAAAAGGCTGACGAAGCCAAGAAGGCCGACGAGGCGAAAAAGGCTGATGAAGCCAAGAAAGCCGAAAAAGCTGCCGAAGCTAAAAAAGCTGAAGAGAAACAATTGGCTGATATAGCCAAGAAGAAATCTGAAGAAGAAGCCAAGAAGGCTGCCGAAGAAGAGGCCAAGAAAAAGGCCGCTGAAGACGCCAAGAAGAAAATAGTCGAAGACGCGAAGAAGAAAGCCGCCGAAGACGCCAAGAAAAAAGCTGAAGCAGACGAGGCGAAGAAGAAAATCGCCGACGACGCGAAGAAGAAAGCTGCCGCCGATGCCACCAAGAAAAAGGCCCAGGAAGCAGCGCGTAAATCCGCCGAAGAGAAAAAGGCCCAGGCCTTGGCAGATTTGCTCTCCGACACGCCGCAGCGTCAGCAAGCCTTGGCCGATGAACGTGGTGATGAAGTCGCGGGCAGTTTCGACGACCTGATTCGGGCGCGGGCAGCAGAAGGCTGGACACGTCCACCTTCGGCACGCAAAGGCATGACAGTAGTGCTGCAGATCGGCATGTTGCCGGACGGTACGGTGACTTCGGTCAGCGTGGCCAAGTCCAGTGGTGACGGTTCGTTCGACAGTTCGGCGGTTGCCGCGGTCAAGAATATTGGCCGGTTGACCGAGATGCAGGGAATGAAACCAAGCGACTTCGCTCCCTATCGTTCATTCAAGATGACATTCACACCTGAGGATCTAGCCTTGTGAGAAACCTTCTTCGAGGAATGCTTGTCGTTATTTGCTGTATGGCAGGGATAGCGGCGGCGGATGAAAAGAACATCCTGGTCACCAGCGGCAGCGATCGGGCTACCCCGATCGCGGTAGTGCCGTTTGGCTGGCAGGGCGGCAGCGTGCTGCCGGACGACATGGCCCAGATCGTCAGCGACGACCTGCGCAACTCCGGTTACTACGCACCGATTCCGAAAGGCAACATGATCAGCCAGCCGACCCAGGCCAGCGAAGTCATATTCCGTGATTGGAAAGCGGTGGGCGCGCAGTACCTGATGGTCGGCAGCATCACGCCGGCCGGCGGTCGCCTGCAGATCCAGTACACCTTGTTCAACGTGGCCACCGAGCAGCAGGTCCTGACCGGCAGCGTATCGGGTACCGCCGAACAACTGCGCGACATGGCCCACTACATCTCGGACCAGTCGTTTGAAAAGCTCACCGGTATCAAGGGCGCGTTCTCGACACGCCTGCTTTATGTAACGGCCGAGCGTTTCTCCGTAGACAACACTCGCTACACCCTGCAGCGTTCGGACTACGACGGTGCGCGGGCAGTGACCTTGCTGCAATCCCGTGAGCCAATCCTGTCGCCGCGCTTCGCGCCGGACGGCAAGCGTATTGCCTACGTGTCTTTCGAACAGAAGCGTCCGCGTATCTTCGTCCAGCACATCGATACTGGCCGTCGTGAGCAGATCACCAACTTCGAAGGCCTCAACGGTGCACCGGCCTGGTCGCCGGATGGTTCGCGCCTGGCATTCGTACTGTCCAAGGACGGCAACCCGGACATCTATGTGATGAACATGGCTTCGCGCCAGATCAGCCGCGTGACCAGCGGTCCTGGTATCAACACCGAACCGTTCTGGGGTAAGGATGGTTCGACCATCTACTTCACCTCGGACCGCGGCGGTAAGCCACAGATCTACAAGACCAGCGTTGGCGGCGGGGGTGCGGAACGCGTGACCTTTATCGGTAACTACAACGCCAATCCTAAGCTTTCGGCTGATGAAAAGACGTTGGTGATGATTCACCGTCAGGATGGTTTCACTAATTTCCGGGTTGCGGCCCAGGATTTGCAGCGTGGAACGGTAAAAATCCTCACAGATACCAACCTTGATGAGTCAGCTACTGTTGCGCCCAACGGCACCATGGTAATCTACGCCACCCGCCAGCAGGGCCGGGGAGTCTTGATGCTCGTGTCCATTAATGGACGCGTAAGGCTCCCGCTTCCTACCGCACAAGGCGAAGTCAGAGAACCGTCCTGGTCCCCTTACCTGAACTGACGCGGCGCTACAAAAAGAAGTACTTAACACACTGGGGTTCATTAGGAGTTTCACGATGGAAATGCTGAAGTTTGGTAAGTTTGCTGCTCTGGCTCTGGCTCTGTCCGTAGCCGTTGGTTGCTCGTCTAAAGGCGGCGACAATGCCGGTGAAGGCGCAGCTGTTGATCCAAACGCTGGTTACGGCGCTAACACTGGTGCAGTTGACGGCTCCCTGAGCGAAGAAGCTGCTCTGCGCGCTATCACCACTTTCTACTTCGAATACGACAGTTCGGACCTGAAGCCAGAAGCCATGCGCGCTCTGGACGTTCACGCGAAGGACCTGAAAGCTAACGGCGCTCGCGTTGTTCTGGAAGGTAACACTGACGAACGTGGTACTCGTGAGTACAACATGGCACTGGGCGAGCGTCGTGCGAAAGCCGTTCAGCGCTACCTGGTACTGCAAGGTGTTGCTCCAGGCCAACTGGAACTGGTTTCCTACGGTAAAGAGCGTCCAGTTGCTACTGGCCACGACGAGCAGTCCTGGGCTCAAAACCGTCGCGTCGAACTGCGTAAGTAATTCGTCATGCGAACGTGCCGTCGTGCTCTAACTGTATTGGCTCTCAGCCTCGCCCCGCTTGCGGTGTGGGCTGCGGTTCCTGTGGAAGACAGCAACTCTGGCTATAACAATAGCGGGAGCAGCTATCCGCCAGCGGGTTATGGCACGAACGGCGCCTATGCTGGGGGGGCGGCTACGTCCGCTCCCTCGGCACAGGGCGAACTGTTCAACCAGCTGCAACGCATGCAGGATCAATTGGCGCAGCAACAAGGCACCATTGAAGTTCTGCAAAATGAGGTGCGTCAGCTGAAGCAGGAAGGCCTGGAGCGTTACCAGGATCTTGATCGACGTATAGGAGCCGGTGTTACACCTGCCGCTACTCCTGATAATTCTTCTGCCGGTGGCGCGCCCAGCGCGGCTATCGGTGGTGCAGCAGCAGGGGCCGCCGCTGCGAGCCAAGCCCCTGCCGCCAGCAGTGAACCGGGTGATCCGGCGAAGGAAAAGCTGTATTACGATGCAGCCTTCGACCTGATCAAGGCCAAGGATTTCGATAAGGCCAGCAAAGCCTTTACCGCCTTCCTGGGCCGCTACCCAAACAGCCAGTACGCGGGCAATGCCCAATACTGGTTGGGCGAGGTGAATCTGGCAAAGGGTGATCTGCAGGGGGCGGGCCAGGCATTTGCCAAGGTCAGTCAACTGTACCCCAAGCACGCCAAGGTGCCCGACTCGCTGTATAAACTCGCTGACGTAGAACGCCGCCTGGGTCATACCGACAAGGTCAAAGGCATTCTGCAGCAGGTCGTAGCCCAATATCCGGGTACCTCCGCTGCACAGTTGGCCCAACGGGATCTGCAACGCTTGTAAGCGATGCAGCCGTTTAGAAGAAACCCGCGCCTGGCGCGGGTTTTTTCGTTAGAATCCACGCCCTTTTATGACACACGCTTCCTGGGGCCTACGCGTTGGCGGGGTTCTTTGAAGTGCCTGACGGAGGCGGACAGCCTGTTTAGCTGTTACGCCCGTGGCGACTATGCAAGACACATTACGCATCACCGAAGTTTTTTACTCGTTACAGGGTGAAACGCGAACCGCTGGCTTGCCCACGGTTTTTGTGCGCCTGACCGGTTGCCCCTTGCGTTGCCAATACTGTGACAGCGCCTACGCCTTCAGTGGCGGCACCGTGCGCACCCTCGAAGACATCCTGGAACAGGTTGCCGGCTACCGGCCCCGCTACGTCTGTGTAACGGGTGGCGAGCCCCTGGCCCAGCCCAACGCCATCCCCTTGCTCAAGCAGCTGTGTGATGCCGGTTACGAGGTCTCCCTGGAAACCAGCGGGGCCCTGGATATTTCCGCGGTAGACCCGCGTGTCAGCCGAGTGGTTGACCTCAAGACGCCAGGCTCCAAGGAAGCGCACCGCAACCGCTACGAGAACATCGAACTGCTGACGCCCAACGATCAGGTCAAGTTTGTGATTTGTTCCCGTGAAGACTATGACTGGGCCAACTCCAAGCTGATCCAGTACGGCCTTGATCGCCGTGCCGGTGAGGTGTTGTTCTCTCCCAGCCACCACGACCTGAACGCGCGCGATCTGGCCGACTGGGTGGTTGCCGATAACCTGCCCGTACGCCTGCAATTGCAGCTGCATAAATACCTGTGGAACGACGAACCGGGGCGCTGAGATGACTGATCAAAAGCGCGCGGTCATCCTGCTGTCCGGTGGCCTCGACTCCGCAACGTTAGTGGCCATGGTTCGCGCCGAAGGCTACAGCTGTTACACCATGAGCTTCGACTACGGTCAGCGCCACCGTGCCGAACTGGAGGCAGCCGCCCGTGTGGCCCGAGACCTGGGCGTGGTCGAACACAAGGTGATTGGCCTGAACCTCGACGGCATGGGTGGCTCGGCCTTGACCGACAGCACTATCGACGTCCCTGAGAGCTCCACCCAAGGCATCCCGGTTACCTACGTACCGGCACGCAACACGGTGTTCCTGTCCCTGGCGCTGGGCTGGGCGGAGGTTCTGAATGCCCGGGACATCTTCATCGGGGTTAATGCCCTTGATTACAACGGCTACCCGGACTGCCGCCCCGAATACGTCGAGTCGTTCGAGCGTATGGCCAATTTGGCGACAAAAGCCGGGGTAGAAGGGCAGGGTTTCCGGATCCAGGCACCGCTGCAAAATCTGAGCAAGGCCGCTATCGTGAAGGCTGGCGTAGGACTTGGTGTCGATTACGCGCTGACAGTTTCCTGCTATCAGGCAGACGATGACGGCCGTGCCTGTGGGAAATGCGACAGCTGCCGACTGCGTGCAGAGGGCTTCCAAATGGCCGGAATTACGGACCCGACGCGTTATTTCTGATTTATTTCAAATAAGGTGTTGAATAATCCTTAGAAATCAGTATTATACGCGCCACCACACAGCGGGTCGTTAGCTCAGTTGGTAGAGCAGTTGGCTTTTAACCAATTGGTCGTAGGTTCGAATCCCACACGACCCACCATTTTTGGCGGTTTAGAAAATCCGGAAGGCCCACGCAAGTGAGGATTTCCGGGTTTTTTTTTGCCTGCGATTTGGTGCTTACCTGCCGGTGCGCAATGCACCCAAGCTATACCAGCATTTGGCAAACCTCCCTGTTGACTCTCCTGTTACGGGCACACCCTATCCTGCCCGCTCGACTTTTCAGGATGAAGTGATGATGAGCAAGCGAGTACTGGTGATTCTGGGACACCCCTCAACCGACAGTTTCTGTGGGGCATTGACCGACACCTATGTGAAGGCGGCCACAGAGGCCGGGCACGATGTGCGTCTGTTACGCCTGGATGCTCTGCGGTTTGATCCAGTGCTGCACGATGGTTACAAACAGGTTCAGTTGCTGGAGCCCGATCTGCTCAAGGCCCAGGCCGATATCACCTGGGCTGAGCACCTGGCGTTTATCTATCCCATCTGGTGGGGCGGAATTCCGGCCCTGATGAAAGGCTTCTTCGATCGGATATTCCTTCCCGGATTTGCCTTCAAGTACCGCGAAGGCAAAGCCTTTCCCGACAAGCTTTTGAAGGGGCGCACGGCTCACCTGCTGGTCACGATGGATACCCCGCCGTGGTACTACAAGTGGGTCTACTGCATGCCGGGCCTGCACCAGATGCGCAAGACTACCCTGGAGTTCTGCGGCATCAAACCATTGAAGACCCTCACGTTCGGGCCGATCCTCGGTTCCGGCGACTCCCTGCGCGAAGCCTGGCTCAAGCAAGCCCAGGCTATCGCTGGTCGCTGACACCCCCATTGCCCGGCATCGCCTTGCAGCAGGCGATGCCGGCTTTATCCCTGCCAATTACACTGCCTTTTGCCACCTTCGAGTTTCCGACCCCGTAGACATGTGTGAAGATGCGGCGCGCCAAAGTGCTCTCCCCACTCTTGTGCCAAAAAAGGACTTTTCATGTATATCGGCAAAGCCGCCCAGCTATCGGGCACTACCGTCAAGACGATCCGCCACTATGAAGACATTGGCTTGCTGCCGCCGCCCGTGCGCGAGGGTAAGTATCGGGTCTATAACCAGCAATGCGTTGAGCTGTTGACGTTCATCAAGTGTGCTCAGCAGCTGGGTTTCAAGCTTAAGGAAATGCAGGCGATTCTTCAGGACCACCGGGGCCTGGAGCTGCCGTGGGATTTGGCCAGCCAGGCCATTGCCGATAAAAAGCTCGAGCTGAAAGCCCAGATCGAAGGGCTGCAAAACATCTACGACGGTCTTGAGCAGTTCGAAAGCAACCTCAAGGACGCCCGGTACCAATGCCAGTTTGAGCCTCTTTCCAAAACGGTCTGAACGAACTTGCTGCATGAACTCTGCCCGCTGACGGCTATGTGCTTGAGGTGATTTCTGAAGGCGGGGGGGACCCAAGGTACCATTGCGGTTTTTTAATCGACGGGCACACGCGTCAAAGCCAGATTAGGCTTTTGAAACCATTGGATATTCTGTAGCCTTGCGCAGCTTCACCTTTACCCGTGCTTGATGAACACAATCACTTCGTCCGGCGGCGCCCGAAGGGCTCCAGAGCCGGTGGTACACTCGACTTTCGCGCTACTGCGCCTGCAGGTCTTGCGAACATGACGCACATTTCCGAACGCCTACTGGTTCAAGCCCACCTCGACGCCAAGCAGCCCAAGGCCCTCAGCGCCGAGGAAGAGGCGAGCCTGCGTGCCGCCATCGCTGCCGAGCTCAAGGCTCAGGACGCGGTGCTGGTTGCCCACTTCTATTGCGATCCGGTGATCCAGGCCCTGGCCGAAGAAACCGGCGGCTGTGTCTCCGACTCCCTGGAAATGGCCCGCTTCGGCGCCGCCCACCCGGCCAAGACCGTACTGGTCGCCGGTGTACGTTTCATGGGCGAGACCGCCAAAATCCTCACCCCCGAAAAACGCATCCTCATGCCGACCCTGGAAGCCACGTGCTCCCTGGACCTGGGGTGTCCGGTGGATGAGTTTTCGGCGTTCTGCGACCAACATCCCGAGCGCACCGTGGTGGTGTATGCCAACACTTCGGCGGCGGTCAAGGCCCGGGCCGATTGGGTGGTGACCTCCAGCTGCGCGCTGGAAATCGTCGAAAGCCTGATGGACAACGGCGAGACCATCATCTGGGGCCCGGACAAGCACCTCGGTACCTACATCCAACGCCAGACCGGTGCCGACATGCTGCTGTGGGACGGTGCATGCATCGTCCACGAGGAGTTCAAGTCCAAGCAGTTGGAAGACATGAAGGCGCTGTACCCGGACGCAGCGATCCTGGTGCACCCGGAATCGCCGACCTCGGTAATCGAACTGGCCGACGCGGTGGGCTCCACCAGCCAGTTGATTGCGGCGGCACAGCGGCTGCCGAACAAGACCTTCATCGTGGCGACCGACCGCGGCATCTTCTACAAGATGCAGCAGCTGTGCCCGGACAAGGTCTTCGTCGAAGCGCCCACGGCCGGTAACGGCGCTGCGTGCCGCAGCTGCGCGCACTGCCCGTGGATGGCGATGAATACGCTGGAGCGTACGCTGCAGTGCCTGCGTGAGGGCAGTAATGAGATATTCGTCGAGCCGTCGGTGATTCCGCACGCCGTGCGACCGCTCAAGCGCATGCTGGATTTCACCCAGGCGGCGCGCCTCAAGCTGGCGGGTAATGCCTGAACCGAGGCGAGCTCGGTTGAAAATGTGGGAGGGGGCAAGCTCCCTCCCACATTTTGATTTCGTTCAGGCAGCGGGTTATTTCTTTTGCTTCGGGATGCGCACCAACTGCGTATCCGAGTAGATGTCATGCCAGCTGCGTTTGTGCTTGTCGAACAACGACCAGACAAACCCCAGCCCCACGCATAACCACGACGCAATCGACACCACAAAGCGCAACAGCGCCTGCCACAGGCTGATCCGCGAGCCGTCGGCGTTTTGCACGCGCACGCCCCAGACCTGCATGCCCAGGGTTTGCCCGGAATGGGTCCAGAACTTGGCAAAGAAACCAAACAGCACAAAGAACAGAATCGTCGACAGCAGCGGGTCACCGTCCAGTGCGCCGGATTCGGTGAGGGTGCGCATCCTGGCTTCGCCCACGAATGCGATCCACACCAGCTTGTAGATAAACGCGGTGACGATCAGCAGCGCGGTGCACAACAGGAAGTCATAGAACATCGCTGCCAGGCGACGGCCCAGGCCAACGGCGGGGAACTCGCCTTGGGGACTCAGCAAGGGTTTGGACATGGCAGGGCTCTCAGAGGAAAAAAATCATTTTACGGAATAGCGCCCATAAAAAAGCCCCTGATGTCATGTCAGGGGCTTTTTGTCGCAGGAAGGATCAACCTTCTGCTTGTACTTCGTCAGCCTGCATGCCTTTCTGGCCTTGAACTGCAACGAAGGTGACCTTCTGGCCTTCCTTCAGGCTTTTGAAGCCGTTGCCTTGAATAGCGCGGAAATGCACGAACAGATCCGGACCGCTTTCTGGAGTGATAAAACCAAACCCTTTCTCGTCGTTAAACCACTTGACGGTACCGCTCTGACGATCAGCCATTTTCTTATTTCCTTGACGCTAAAAATTAATGACAGCCCCTTTCACATGAAAGAGTACTGGGCTGGGTTGCAGGAAAGTAAGAGACGTCGAACGGGTTGTAGCACAACTACTTCAGCTACTGCCCAGGTCCAGGTTCCAAGCGACCCATGCAAACACAGTGGGCAAACTCTACGCCAACTAATGGAGAAAAAACAAGCCCTGGCAAAAGCCCGGATTTTGCTCGGTCGCATGACACTTCGTTGAATAATGTGAAACCGACTTATTCGATAGAATGGGTCACTTGTTATAGGTTAAATCTTATAATAATGCCTATCGTTGCTGCACTGTTTTATGGCGGTTGCGTTACAGATTAGTGCACGTTAACGCAACCGCGTTACTTATAGGAACAGTCAATCAGCCACGATAGTAACGTTGCGGCACAAATGGCAGTTTGCTTACACGAAGTGGCACTTTTTTCCCACGCACCAACGCAGAGACTTCGGTGTCCAGTGCGGTGAATGCGCTGTCCAGGTAACCCATGGCCAGTGGGCCACCCAGGCTCGGGCCAAAGCCACCGCTGCACACGCTGCCGATCACGCTGCCGTGGGCATCGACGATCTCTGCGCCTTCACGCACAGGCGTGCGCTCCTGGGGCAGCAGGCCTACGCGCTTGCGGCTTACACCGGTTTGCTGCTGGGTGAAGATGCGATCGGCACCCGGGAAGCCACCGGCACGCGCACCGTCGGCACGACGGGCCTTGGAGATAGCCCACAGGAGGCTGGCTTCGATCGGGGTGGTCTCGGTGTTCATGTCGTGGCCGTACAGGCACAGGCCGGCTTCCAGGCGCAGCGAGTCACGGGCGCCCAGGCCGATGGCCTGCACTTCGTCCTCGGCCAGCAGGCTGCGCGCCAGGCTTTCGGCGCTGGCGGCAGGCACGGAGATTTCAAAACCGTCTTCACCGGTGTAGCCCGAGCGGCTGACGTAGCAATCCACGCCCAGCAGGCGCACCGGCGCGAATTGCATGAAGGTCATCCGGGTGACTTCCGGTGCCAGGCGCGCCAGTACCTTCACTGCGGCCGGGCCTTGCAGGGCCAGCAGCGCACGCTCTTCAAACAGCGGCTCGATGCGGCACTGCTCGCCGATATGCTGGCGCAGGTGCGCCAGGTCCTGGTCCTTGCAGGCCGCGTTGACTACCAGGAACAGTTCGTCGTTACCCAGGTTTGCCACCATCAGGTCGTCGAGGATGCCGCCCTGGTCATTGGTGAACATGGCGTAGCGCTGCATGCCGACCGGCAGGTCGATGATGTCGACCGGTACCAGGGTTTCCAGGGCCTTGGCGGCATTGGCGCCGGTCAGGCGGATCTGGCCCATGTGGGACACGTCGAACAGCCCGGCCTGTTCACGAGTGTGCAGGTGCTCCTTCATCACGCCCAGTGGGTATTGCACCGGCATGTCGTAGCCGGCGAAGGGCACCATGCGTGCACCCAGCTCGAGGTGCAGGGCGTGCAATGGGGTTTTCAACAGGGTTTCGGTGGACATGTTCAGCTCCTGAAAAACGTGCCGACGCGCCTTTAGGCGTCAGCACTCGATAATGTTGACCGCCAAACCGCCACGGGCGGTTTCCTTGTATTTGCTTTTCATGTCGGCGCCGGTCTGGCGCATGGTGCGGATGACCTTGTCCAGCGAGACGAAGTGTTGCCCGTCGCCACGCAAGGCCATGCGCACCGCATTGATGGCCTTCACCGAGCCCATGGCATTGCGCTCGATGCAGGGCACCTGCACCAGCCCGCCAATCGGGTCGCAGGTCAGGCCGAGGTTGTGTTCCATGCCGATTTCGGCGGCGTTTTCCACCTGGGAAACCGTACCGCCCAATACTTCGCACAACGCGCCAGCGGCCATGGAACAGGCCACGCCGACTTCACCCTGGCAACCGACTTCGGCACCGGAGATGGAGGCGTTTTCCTTGTAGAGAATGCCGATGGCGGCGGCGGTGAGCAGGAAGCGCACCACGCCGTCTTCATTCGCGCCGGGAATAAAGCGCATGTAGTAATGCAGCACCGCCGGCACAATCCCGGCCGCGCCGTTGGTGGGCGCCGTGACCACGCGCCCGCCGTTGGCGTTTTCTTCGTTGACGGCCAGGGCGTACAGGTTGACCCAGTCCAGCACCGACAACGGGTCGCGCAGGGCCGACTCCGGGTTCTTGCACAACTGGCGATGCAAGGCGGCGGCGCGACGCTTGACCTTCAAGCCGCCGGGCAAGATGCCTTCGTTGTGGCAGCCGGCCTCTACGCAGTCCTGCATCACCTGCCAGATCTTCAACAGGCCGGCACGGGTTTCCGCTTCCGGGCGCCAGGCACTTTCATTGGTCAGCATCACCTGGCTGATGGACAGCCCGTAGGTGGTGCAATGGCCGAGCAAGTCCTTGGCATGTTTGAACGGGAACGTCAGTGGGGTGGCGTCTTCGACGATCCGGTCGGCGCCGGCGGCATCTTCATCCACCACAAAACCGCCGCCCACCGAGTAGTACTCGCGGCTGCGGATCTGGATACCCGCCGCATCAAAGGCACGAAAAATCATGCCGTTGGGGTGGTAGGCCAGGGGTTTGCGAATCATCGCCAGGTGTTCTTTCTCGTTGAACGCAATGCTGTGTTCGCCGAGCAGGTTCAAGCGACCGTCGCCGCGCATCTGCGCCAGGCGTGCGGCCACGGTTTGGGTGTTCACGGTGTCCGGGTGTTCGCCTTCCAGGCCCAGCAGCACGGCCTTGTCGCTACCGTGGCCTTTGCCGGTGGCGCCGAGGGAGCCATAGAGTTCCACCTTGATGCCGGTGGTGGCGCTCAGCAGATTGTCACGCTTGAGGCCTTCGACGAATCGAGCGGCCGCGCGCATGGGGCCGACGGTGTGGGAACTGGAGGGGCCGATGCCAATCTTGAACAGGTCGAACACGCTTAAGGACATGAGTTGTTCTCCGGTTTCTTGTTATGTATTGGGTGTACTCGGTCAATGTGGGAGGGGCGGTGCGACGATTCGACTTGCCCCCGATAGCGGTGGGTCAGTAGAAAGTTCTGGTGACTGACACACCGCTATCGGGGGCGAGCCCCCTCCCACATTTTTGACCGCGCTCAGCCAGTCGGGTTATGCGTAACTTTCGATCGACGGGCACGCACACACCAGGTTGCGATCACCAAACACGTTGTCGACCCGGCCAACCGGTGGCCAGTACTTGCCTTCGATCAACGAAGCCACCGGGTACACCGCTTGTTCACGGCTGTATGGGTGGTTCCATTCACCAACCAGTTCCGCCGCGGTATGAGGTGCGTTTTTCAGCGGGTTGTCGTCCTTGTCCAGGGTGCCGTTTTCCACCGCGCGGATTTCCTCGCGGATGGCGATCATCGCGTCGCAGAAGCGGTCCAGTTCTTCCTTGGACTCGCTTTCGGTCGGCTCGATCATCAACGTACCCGCCACCGGGAACGACATGGTCGGGGCGTGGAAGCCAAAGTCGATCAGGCGCTTGGCCACGTCATCCACGCTTATGCCGCTGCTGTCCTTCAGCGGGCGCAGGTCGAGGATGCATTCGTGCGCCACCAGGCCGTTGCTGCCGGTGTACAGCACGGGGTAGTGCTCTTCGAGGCGACGGGAAATGTAGTTGGCATTCAGGATCGCCAACTGCGACGCGCGCTTGAGGCCTGCGCCGCCCATCATGCTGATGTACATCCAGGTGATCGGCAGGATGCTTGCACTGCCGAACGGGGCCGCACACACCGCGCCTTCCTTGCGCGCCATGGCCGCGTGGCCGGGCAGGAAGGGCGTGAGGTGGGACTTGACGCCAATCGGGCCAACGCCCGGGCCGCCACCGCCGTGGGGGATGCAGAAGGTCTTGTGCAAATTCAGGTGGGACACGTCGCCGCCGAACTTGCCCGGTGCGCACAGGCCAACCATCGCGTTCATGTTGGCGCCGTCGATGTACACCTGGCCGCCGTTGTCGTGGATGATCCCGCAGATTTCGCGGATACCTTCCTCGAACACGCCGTGGGTGGACGGGTAGGTAATCATCAGCGCGGCGAGGTGCTCACGGTGCTCGATGGCCTTGGCGCGCAGGTCTTCGATGTCGACGTTGCCACGGGCGTCGCAGGCGGTGACGACCACACGCATGCCGGCCATGTTGGCGGTGGCCGGGTTGGTGCCGTGGGCCGACGATGGGATCAGGCAGATGTCGCGACGTGCTTCGCCACGGCTCTGGTGATAGGCACGGATGGCCAACAGGCCGGCGTACTCGCCCTGGGAACCGGCGTTCGGCTGCAGGGAGATCGCGTCATACCCGGTGGCCGCGCAGAGCATGGCTTCCAGGTCGGAGGTCAGTTGCAGGTAGCCGGCGCTTTGCTCGGCCGGGGCGAACGGGTGCAGGGCACCGAACTCGGCCCAGGTCACCGGGATCATTTCACTGGCGGCGTTGAGCTTCATGGTGCACGAGCCCAGCGGGATCATGGTGCGGTCCAGGGCCAGGTCCTTGTCCGCCAGCTTGCGCAGGTAACGCATCAGCTCGGTTTCCGAGTGATAACGGTTGAACACCGGATGGCTGAGGATCGGCGACTGGCGCAGTAATGCGTCGGGGAGGCGGCTGTCCACCGTGGCGTTGACGTCCGGCAGGGCTTTGCCATTGGCAAAGATCGCCCACAGGGTTTCGATATCGGCCTGGGTGGTGGTTTCGTCGACCGACAGGCCAACCCGCTCGGCGTCCACCACGCGCAGGTTGATGCGCTGGGCGCGGGCCTTGTCGTGCAGCGCAGCGGTGTCGCCGCCGGTGTGCAGGGTCAGGGTGTCGAAGAAGTGTGCCTGCTCGACCTTGAGGCCCAGGGCGGTCAAGCCCTTGGCGAGCATCGCGGTCAGCTGGTGAATGCGCTTGGCGATCTGGGTCAGGCCCTTGGGCCCGTGGTACACGGCATACATGCTGGCGATGTTGGCGAGCAGCACTTGCGCGGTGCAGATGTTGCTGGTGGCTTTCTCGCGGCGGATATGTTGCTCGCGGGTCTGCATGGCCAGGCGCAGGGCCGGCTTGCCGAAGCGGTCTACCGACACACCGACCAGACGCCCCGGCATGTCGCGCTTGAACGCATCCTTGGTGGAGAAGTACGCCGCGTGCGGGCCACCGAAGCCCAGCGGCACGCCGAAGCGTTGCGCGCTGCCGATGGCCACATCGGCACCGAACTCACCCGGCGGGGCCAGCAGGGTCAGGGCCAACAGATCGGCAGCCACAGCCACCAGGGCGTTGGCGGCATGGAAACGCTCGGTCAAAGCGCGGTAGTCGAACACGTCACCGTTGCTGGCCGGGTATTGCAGCAGGGCGCCGAAGAACGGGCTGACATCGGTCAGTTCGCGCTCATCGCCCACCACTACGTCGATGCCCAGCGGCTCGGCACGGGTGCGCAGTACGTCGAGGGTTTGCGGGTGGCTGTGGACCGAGGCGAAGAAGGCGTTGCTGCCCTTGTTCTTGCTCAGGCGCTTGCAGAAGGTCATGGCTTCGGCGGCGGCGGTGGCTTCATCGAGCAGCGAGGCGTTGGCGATCGGCAGGCCGGTGAGGTCGCTGATCAGGGTCTGGAAGTTCAGCAGCGCTTCCAGGCGGCCTTGGGAAATTTCTGGCTGATAAGGCGTGTAGGCGGTGTACCAGGCCGGGTTTTCCAGAAGGTTGCGCAGGATCGGCGACGGCGTATGGCAGTTGTAGTAGCCCTGGCCGATGTAGGTCTTGAACAGTTGGTTCTGGCTGGCGATGGCCTTGATCCTGGCCAGGGCCTCGGCTTCGCCCAGGCCGTCTTCCAGGCCGAGCACGCTGGTGCCCTTGATGCTTTCCGGGATCACGCTGGCGCTCAGGGCTTCCAGGGAATCGAAGCCCAGGCTGGCGAGCATCTGCTGCTCATCTTCCTGGCGCGGGCCGATGTGGCGGGCGATGAACTCATTGGCGGTGCTGAGATTGATGGTCATGGCGCGCTCCTCAGGCTTCGGCGTTGGCTTTGATCAGACGGTCGTACGCGTCCTGATCCAACAGTTTAGCGACTGCCCCGGCATCGGCCGGTTTAAAGCGGAAGAACCAGCCTTCGCCCAGCGGGTCTTCGTTGACCAGTTCCGGGTTGCCATCGAGTTTGGCGTTCACTTCCAGCACTTCACCGTCCAACGGCATGTACACGCCGCTGGCGGCCTTGACCGATTCAACCGTGGACGCTTCAGCGCCCTTGTCATAGGCCTGCAACTCCGGCAGTTGCACGAACACCACATCACCGAGCGCGTTCTGCGCGAAAGCGGTGATACCCACGGTGACGCTGCCGTCAGCTTCGGCGCGCAGCCATTCGTGATCTTCAGTGAAACGCAACTCGCTCATGGAAACTCCTCAGGGCCAGAATCGTCTGGTGGGCAGGATTGGAATAATGGGGAGTTGCTTAGCAATATCGCGGCCAATGTGATTAATCCTTTATTAATCAATAGCTTGTCAAAAGCGGTTATAACGATAGCGTATTTGTGTGTAGCGATTTCGCTACAGTCCGGCCGTCGAAAAAAAGCCTATGCGGATCAAAGCCTTGCATGGCGCGCAAAAAACAAGGTTGTAGCGATATCGTTCCACTGTAGCGCTTTCAGTACGCATGGACGTCGTTTTTCGCGATTTATCTACCGTCCGGGAGGCCGGCCGGCGTTTTACCGTGCGCGCACTTCGTCATCAGGATGCGCCCCATGAGTGCTTCAAAGGTTATTCCCCCAGAGATTTCCCAGGCGCGGACGTCTCGCGACTATTTATCCAAGGTCTTCGCCCGACGCCTGGGCCTGACCCAAGTGGCCCGCGCAATGATCCAGGAATGGATCGGGCAGTGGTTTGCCGGTTCCGGCCTGCAGGCCGGTAACAGCTGGATCGGCGTGATCCAGCCAACCTCGAGCGGCCGCCGCCACATGCCGCTTATCACCTTGAGCGATGCGCTGATCCAGCGCTGCATGAAGGGTGACGCGCTGAACTACACGCCAGGCCATCATGTGCTGTTGGTGCAGTCTGCACCGCAGGTGTTCGAACCGGCGAGCGGCGCCATCACCGTGGACGATATCGAGTGGATGCTCAACACCCTGGCGCCCGATGTGCTGGCGGGTTTTGCCGAGCGCTTGGTGCAATACTGGAACGCGCGCGTGTCGGACGGTTCGGCCGACAGCCGTTGGCACGCGATCAGCAGCCAGTTACGTGCATGCCTGCTCACGGCGCGGCAGAACCCGCCATTGACGCCGGAGCAGGCGCGGCTGCTGGTGGGGCTGGGCGATGAGCAGGCACAGCAGCTTTGGGGGTATCGGGCGGATCGAGAGGCCTTGGGTGACGCCGATGCGCTGCATATCTATCAAGTCTATGCGGCCCAGGCCGGGGACCCGGGCGAATGGCTGCCGCTGTTGGTCTTGCAGCGTCGAGTCCAGGGGCAACAGGTCACCCTCGTCTATATCCCGGTGATGAACCTGTTGCAGCTCGAGTCCCTGGACGCCTTGGGTGACCTGCTGCCGCGCTATATGAGCCGTTACCGGCCAGGGGCGCCGCTGCAATGGGTACTGCGCGAGCCCGAGGGCGATGTGTTCGATGCGTTGGCCCAGGCCTTGCTCGAACGCCAACTTCGCGATGTGCGGCGGGTTGACTGGTCGGCACTGCCCGACATCGGCAGCTATGAACAGCTGTTCACCACGCTCACCTCGCCACTGGCCTGGTTCGACCCGGATGCTCTCGAACAACCTCATGAAGAACAGCTGCCGGTCTGGCTACAGCGGGCCAGCAGCGCGGATCGCCTGGCTTACGGTCAGTGGCTGGAGCGCCTGGCGCAGCTGCAGCGCAGCACCGGCGGTGCAACGTTCCTCGATGGCCTCGAGCCGATCGATGTGTATGCGCGCAAGGCGCTGCAACGGCAAATGCGCCTGGATCATCCAGCGCAGGCCCCCATCAACCCGGACGACTGCCTCCTGACCTTTGAGCGCACCCAGGGCGGCACGGTTGGCTGGACGCAACGGACCACCCGGACCTTGACCCAGTGGTCGCTGGAAAACCCCTTCGCCAGCGCCTATGCCAGTGTGCACATCAGCCACCAGGCCACGTCAGGTAACGTGCCGCGCTGGGTCACGCCGGCCTATCTCAAGGGGCTGATCGAACGGGTGGACGTGGGCAAGCACTATCCGCCGTTGCTGGAGCACGCACTGATCGCTGACCCGACGCAGTCTGCACGGCGGCGCCGTTTGTTTGTCGCTCAGATGGCGCTGCAACTGCCGATGCGCGCCCTTGAAAACAGCCTGCGCCAACGCAACGGCTTTACCCGCTCCGGTGCTCGGGTGGTGCACGCGTTGCTGCGGGAAGATCCGCTCCAGCGTGTGGTCGACGGTGAGGTGATCGTCGCCCGGCCCCTGGCGTTCCTGGCCCATGCAGGCGGGCTGGCCCATCAAGCGCACAACCTGTTTGTCATCGGTCCCCGCGACAACAGCACGCTGCCGCATATTCTCTACCGGCCGGATCAAACCGACGCGATGCTGCAACAGTTTCCCAGCCGCCAGGCATTGCTCGACGCGATCGCAACGGTGGGCAGCGATCTTCAACCCGTGGTGCTGCAGCGTTTACCGCAGGACAGCCGTGCCCTGTTTGCCAACGGCGGTTTTCTGCGTCCCCATGTCCAGCGTGTGCTGCAGGGCGATGAGTTCGACGTACTGCCCGCATCGAGCCCGGCGCTGCTGAGTGACGAACCGGTGCGTGGCGAGTTCCTTGAGAGCGTCTTCGATGAAAACGCCCGAGACCTGTGGCAGCGCGCCGTCAAACAGTCGGTTTCCAACGAGGCGCTGCGTTGGACCCTGTTCAAGAATGATCTGTGGCAAGTGTTCAATGCGCTTTTGCCGATGGTCAGGGGCCCGGTGGCGGTGGCGGGCTGGTTGTCCCAGACCTTCAGGACATTCCAGGCGGTGCTGGCGCTGCCGGCCGAGACGAGCCGCGAAGATTCCGCCAATGCCTTCGCCGAGCTGATCGGCAGCGTGGCCGGCCTGCTGATGAGCCCGGTGGTCACGCTGGCTCAACGGCTGCGCTTGAGTTCGGGCGGTGCCCAGGCCCCTGACTTGATCCCGGCCAGCCACACGCGCCACTCGGCGTCGACGTTTGCCTGGCAGCCTTCATTCGCCGACGTCACGGCAATGGATTTTTCCTGGGCCAACTCAAGGTCCAGGCTTACGACCCAGCAGCGTGCCCAGCTCGAGACCTTCCAATGGTCACCCAGGCAGGGCGAACGCTGGCCCGACTCGCCGACACTGGCCTCGGCGGCCAGCCC
Organism: Pseudomonas sp. GW821-FHT09C10; assembly: GCF_059418085.1. Taxonomy (NCBI): domain Bacteria; kingdom Pseudomonadati; phylum Pseudomonadota; class Gammaproteobacteria; order Pseudomonadales; family Pseudomonadaceae; genus Pseudomonas; species Pseudomonas sp. GW821-FHT09C10. Next base: position 283,805 of record NZ_JBWKPE010000003.1, on the reverse strand, counting down.
GGTGCGTGGTCGGGTGCTGGTCCAGCGCGACGGCAGCGCGGCCCGTCACGAGCAGTACACCTTGATAGACAGCAAAGTCTATGGCGTGAGGGCGGTCAGGGATGGCTGGCGGGTCGTCGATCTGCGGCAACCCCAGCGTCTCGGCCCGTGGCTGGACAAGGATGCCCATGGGGTGTGGAAAGTCGACCTGGGCCTGCGCCTGGTTGGCGGGCAGCCAAAGAGCACGGTGGCCCAGCGGCGTGCCCACATCGAGCGGCAAAAGCTTGAGCTTGAGCACGAATACAGCGCGGCAAGCAGCGAATTGCAGAGCCTGGAGCGTGTCGTGACCGCGGCCGAAGACCTGTGTGAGAAGGCGCACCTGACCTCCGAGGCGGCCTTCACCGAGCAGCACCGGCGCGATGCCCGGGCGCGCTACCTGCGCGAGTTGGAAAAAAAGGCCGATGCGCAACAGAAAAAACTCAATGTGCTGATGCGCAGAAACGCCAACAAGCCCCTGGACGGCTTTGAACGGGAGCAGTGCCTGCAGTTGGAAGACATCGTGCTGAACATGCGCCGGCAGATGTTCGTGCTGACCTTCAGTCGCCGCGAGGAGCAGTTTTCCGAAGCGCATCTCGCGCAACTGTCGGAGCGAGTGGCGGGGGAGGACGCGACCGCGGCCCAGGCGGTGATCGGGACCTTGACCGAAGAGAGCCGCAGGATCGGCGAGTTTCACGACAAGATGGTCAACCTGAGCTTCTGGGAACGGGTCAATTACGAGCGGTTGCTCAGCATTCCTGCCTACAAGTCCTACATCGGTGAGTTGCAACCGTCCTCATACGGGCTGCCATTGGACTGGCGGACCGTGCAGTTGCAGGTGCTCAAGGAGCAGCTGTGGCGCCGGCTGCCGCTGCCTGAAGAACAGGATGATTACAGTCGGATCGACGCGGCCATGGATGAGGCGATCCAGTCGGCCCAGTCCCAGAAAACCATCGATGAGCCAGGCTTGCTGAGTGTGCAACAGCGCATCGACGGCACCCGGGCGGTGCTGCACGAATACGCGAAAACCCTGGCGCTCCTGGATGAATACCGTGCCGCCGCGCCGGAATTGATCCATGGGGATGTCGAGGTGCCGGTGCAAGCCACGATCCTCAGCCTGGAACAGGAGTCGAGAATCGCCCTGGCAAAGCTGCTGCGTGAGCACGAGCGCAACCCTCAGCCTGGCCGGGTACGCTCCCTTGAGGGCGATCAACGGTTGATCCGCGATTCGAAGAAACGCTATCAATTGGGACGGGTTCGCGCCCGCACGCCGGAGGCGACCGAAGACATCGTTGATGTTATCAACCCGATTGACCAGGCCGTGGTGGTCAGCCTGCATCAGCAGCCGGGTTCGGATGCGTTCGAAGCGATCACCGAGGCTGGCGCGGTGATGCCGCGGCCGACGCGTTCCCTGGAAAACCTCAAGGCCGACGCGCGCCGCTTGTTGGCCAGGGCACCGCTGGTGCTGCAGCAGGCCCGCGACGAAGCGCGCAGTGCCACGCTGCCGGCCAGCGTCGAAGCCCGGTTGACGCGGCAGTCCGAGGGTATCAAGGCGGTTGCCGAAAAGATCCGCAAGGCACTGCCGTCAACGCCGGATACCGCGGCCCAGGCGCTGCTCGATGAACTGGAACAGGCCGCCAGCCATTCTCTGGACCAGGGGCGAGGATTACGCATCGAGATGATCAAGCGCTTGCCGCCCGATGAGGATGGGATTGCCTGGCTCCAGGCCCGGGATCAGGTGCAGATACTGCGCATCGAGGGGCGTATTGCGCTCAAGCGGGTGGATGATTTCCTGCAGGAGTATGTGGTCAAGGACAGGCAGGGCAAGGTCCTGGCTTATGCGCATTTTCATTACTCATCCCCCACGGACCCCGATTTACCCTACAACGCCGGCCATCTGAAAAGGCCGGAGCAGCGTTTCATGAGCTTTCGCAGCCTGCTCGACAAAACCGACAACGAGGCCATCGCGATCTACTATTCGCGCATCAGCCCGCCCATGGCCACGCAACTGTTTTTCAGCGCCACCGGCGTTATCAAGCATCGTGGCCGGCGTGCGTTCTGGTGAGGCAGGCGCTCAGGGTTTTGCGCGAATGCCGTACTTGCGCAAGCGGTGGGCGATGGCGGTGTGTGAGGTTTGCAGGCGGCTGGCCAACTGCCGGGTCGAGGGGTAACTGACGTAGAGTTTCTCCAGCAGGCTGCGTTCGAAGTCCTCGACGGCCTGTTCCAGGCTATCGACTTCGCCGTCGCTCTGGCGCGCCACGGAGGTGCCGGCGATGTCCAGGTCACCGATGTCCACCAGGCTGCTTTCGCAGATGGCGGCGGCGCGGAAGATCACGTTCTGCAACTGGCGCACATTGCCCGGCCAGCGGTTGCCCAACAGCGCCGGATAGGTGCCGGGCGCCAGGCGGCACACCGGGCGCTGGATCTGCGCACAGGCCTGTTGCATGAAGTAGCGGGCCAACAGCAGGATGTCCTGGCCGCGCTCACGCAGGGGCGGCACCTCCACGTTGAGCACGTTGAGGCGGTAGAACAGGTCTTCGCGGAAGGTACCTTCGCTGACCATTTTTTCCAGGTCGCGGTGGGTGGCGCTGAGGATGCGCACATTGACCTTCACTTCGCGGTCGCCGCCGACCCGGCGGAAGCTGCCGTCGTTGAGAAAACGCAGCAACTTGGCTTGCAAATAGGGCGACATTTCGCCGATTTCATCGAGAAACACCGTGCCCTGGTTGGCCAGCTCCATCAGCCCCGGCTTGCCGCCGCGTTGGGCGCCGGTAAAGGCGCCGGGGGCGTAGCCGAACAATTCACTCTCGGCGAGATTCTCCGGCAGCGCCGCGCAGTTCAGCGCCAAAAACGGCGCACTGTGGCGCGCGCTGATGGCGTGGCAGGCCCGCGCCACCAACTCCTTGCCGGTGCCGGTTTCGCCCTGGATCAACAGCGGCGCATCGAGCGCGGCCACCCGTTGTGCGCGTGCCTTGAGGGTACGGATCACCGGGGATTCGCCCAGCAGCGCATCAAAGCCTTCGGCATGATCGTGGTGCAGCGCCGACAGTTGTTCGCCGATGCGGTTGGGTTGGTACAGGGTGAGCAGGGCGCCGGCATCGGTGATCGGCGTGGCGTCGAGCAAAAACGTCTGGCCGTTGACGCTGATTTCACGCAAGGGCAGGCGAAAGCCGTTTTCCAGCAAGGTGTCCAGCAAGGCCGGGTCATTGAACAGCTCGGCGATACTTTCCCCGGCCGGTTCGCGACCGTACAGCGCGATCAGCGCCGGGTTGGCCAGCAGGATCTTGCCCGCGCTGTCCAGGGCCAGCACCGGGTCGGTCATGGCCGCCAGCAGGGCGTCGAGTTGCAGGTGGCGGCGCTGGCCGGGAAGGATGTCCACCACCGTCACCGCTTGTACGCCGTGCACGCTGAACAGCGCGTCACGCAGTTCTTCGAGCACGTCGGCGCTGAGGGTCGGCGCATCGATATAGACGTTGGGCGGCACCATTTCCACCGCATCCAGGTTGAGATTGCGCCCACCGAGCAAGGCCAGGACTTCCTGGGTGATACCGACGCGGTCGATAAAGCTGACGTGGATACGCATGGGGCGAATGTTGGTTCTGGCGTACTGAGGGTGGCCAGTATGCCTGACAGGTGATGGAGATCAAAAATGTGGGAGCGGGCTTGCTCCCACATTTGAGTGTTGGTGTCGGGGGCGTCGGGTTATTCCAGGTGTTCAGGCTTGATCGGGTCCCCGGATTTCACATCCAGTTGATGCCGCACATCCTCGAACATCAGGTCGTACTGTTTGTGCATCGAGCCATTCAACACCGCAATCTTCGGCATCCCATACTTCTGCGCGATGTTCATCGCATGCCGGGCAAAGTCGAATGCCTGGTCCTTGGGCAAGAAGAACTCTTCCTTGAGGTCCTTGCCCTGCACCGAGCCGTGCAGCTTGAACAGCATGCCCTTGCCTTCCTTTGGGTCCTGGCTGACTTCGTAGTCGATACACAGGTTGTAGCTGTAGTCGTCCTTGTTCAGCGCGTGACGTTCGACGTGCAGGTGACCGGGTTCAAAGGTGGCCATAGGCGTATCTCCTCTACTTCACAGATAGGTGATGCCAGGTGTCGCCGTGCTGATGCGTGTGCCGGCGCTGCCCTGGACGATGGCTTCGATGTCGGAGAGTGAACCGATCACCGCGGTTTTGCCAGTCTGGCGAGCGAACTCGCAGGCGGCTTGGACCTTGGGGCCCATGGAGCCGGCGGCGAAGCCGAGTTTTTCCATGTCGTCGGGGTGGGCCTGGCCGATGGCTTTCTGGGTCGGCTTGCCGAAGTCGATAAAGGCGGCATTGACGTCGGTGGCAATCACCAGCAAATCGGCGTCCAGTTGCGTGGCCAGCAACGAGGAGCACAGGTCTTTGTCGATCACGGCTTCGATGCCCTTGAGCTTGCCGTCTTCACCGTACAGGGTCGGGATACCGCCACCACCGGCGCAGATCACGATGGCGCTTTTTTCCAGCAGCCACTTGATCGGGCGAATCTCGAAGATGCGTTTGGGTCGTGGGCTGGCCACGACGCGGCGATATTTATCGCCATCCGGGGCGATGGCCCAGCCTTTCTCGGCGGCGAGTTTTTCCGCTTCGGCCTTGGAATACACCGGGCCGATGGGCTTGGTCGGGTTCTGGAAGGCCGGGTCCTTGGCGTCCACTTCCACCTGGGTGAGCAGGGTGGCGAACGGCACTTCGAAGTCCAGCAGGTTGCCCAGTTCCTGTTCGATGATGTAGCCGATCATGCCTTCGGTCTCGGCACCGAGCACGTCCAGCGGGTACGGCGAAACGCTGGTGTAGGCCGCCGCCTGCAACGACAGCAGGCCGACCTGCGGGCCATTGCCGTGGGCGATGACCAGTTCGTTGCCGGCATGGATCTTGGCGATCTGTTCGGTGGCAATGCGGATATTGGCGCGTTGGTTGTCTGCGGTCATGGGTTCACCACGGCGCAGGAGGGCGTTGCCGCCCAGGGCTACGACGATGCGCATAATGCAATCCTTCTATAGGTGTGAACACAGAGGCCAATGTGGGAGGGGGGCAAGCCCTCCCACATTTGACCGTGTAGCCTTTAGATATCCGCGAGTGCCGACACCAGGATCGCCTTGATGGTGTGCATGCGGTTTTCCGCCTGCTCAAAGGCGATGTTGGCCGGCGACTCGAAGACGTCCTCGGTCACTTCCACACCATTGGCCAGGTTCGGATAACGTGCGGCGATGTCCTTGCCGACCTTGGTTTCGCTGTTGTGGAACGCCGGTAGGCAGTGCATGAATTTCACCCGAGGGTTGCCCGAGGCTTTCATCATCTTGGCGTTGACCTGGTACGGCAGCAGTTGCTCGATGCGTTCGTCCCACGCTTCCACCGGCTCACCCATGGACACCCAGATATCGGTGTGGATGAAGTCCACGCCCTTGACCGCTTCTTTCGGGTCTTCGGTGATGGTAATGCGCGCGCCGCTTTCCTCGGCGAAGGCCTGGCACTGTTTGATGAAGTCTTCATGGGGCCACAGGGCTTTCGGCGCGCCGATGCGCACGTCCATGCCGAGCTTGGCGCCGATCATCAGCAGTGAGTTACCCATGTTGTAGCGCGCGTCACCCAGGTAGGCGTAGCTGATGTCATGCAGCGGCTTGTCGCTGTGCTCGCGCATGGTCAGGGTGTCGGCGATCATTTGGGTCGGGTGGAACTCGGCGGTGAGGCCGTTGAACACCGGCACGCCGGCGAACTTGGCCAGTTCTTCGACGATTTCCTGCTCGAAGCCACGGTATTCAATGGCGTCGAACATGCGACCGAGTACGCGGGCGGTGTCTTTCATGCTTTCTTTGTGGCCGATCTGCGACGACACCGGGTCGATATAGGTGACGTGGGCACCCTGGTCGTGGGCCGCCACTTCGAAGGCGCAACGGGTGCGGGTCGAGGTTTTTTCGAAGATCAGCGCGATGTTCTTGCCTTGCAGGTGCGGACGCTCGGTGCCGGTGTATTTGGCGCGCTTGAGGTCGCGGGACAGGTCCAACAGGTAGTGCAGCTCGCGGGTGGTGTGGTGCATCAGCGACAGTAGGCTGCGGTTGCGCATATTGAAAGCCATGATGGAATCTCCTTAATAGTCGATAGGGTCGCGGATGATCGGGCAGGTCATGCAGTGGCCGCCGCCACGGCCACGGCCGAGTTCACCGGCGCTGATGGTGATGACTTCCACGCCGGCCTTGCGCAGCAGGGTGTTGGTGTAGGTGTTGCGGTCGTAGCCGATCACTACGCCAGGCTCCACGGCCACCACGTTGTTGCCGTCGTCCCACTGCTCGCGTTCGGCGGCGAAGCTGTTGCCGCCGGTCTCGACCACGCGCAGGGCCTTGAGGTTGAGCGCTGCGGCCACGGTCTCGAGGAAGTTGGTTTTCTCCCGCTGGATGTCGATGCCGTGGGGTTTGCTTTCGTCAGGGCGCAGGGTGAAGGGCACGATCTGGTTGACCACTTCGGGGAAGATGGTCACCAGGTCGCGGTCGCAGAAGCTGAACACGGTGTCCAGGTGCATCGCCGCGCGGGATTTCGGCAGGCCGGCAACGATCACCCGTTCCACCGCTTTGTTCTTGAACAGGTTGCGCGCCAGTTGGCCGATGGCCTGGTGGGACGAACGCTCGCCCATGCCGATCAACACCACGCCATTGCCAATCGGCATGACGTCACCGCCTTCGAGCGTGGCGGCACCGTGTTCCTGGTCGGGGTCGCCGTACCAGATCTGGAAGTCCGCGTTGGTGAACTCGGGGTGGAATTTGTAGATGGCGCTGGCCAGCAGGGTTTCCTGGCGTCGCGCCGGCCAGTACATCGGGTTGAGCGTCACGCCGCCGTAGATCCAGCAGGTGGTGTCGCGGGTGAACTGGGTGTTGGGCAGCGGCGGCAGGATAAAACTGGCGTGGCCGAGGAAGTCGCGGAACATCTCGATGGTCTTGCCACCGAAGCTGCTCGGCAGGTCATCGGCCGACACGCCACCGATCAGGAACTCGGCGATCTTGCGCGGCTCCAGGCTGCGCAGCCAGGAACTGACTTCCTCGACCAGGCCGAGGCCCACGGTGTTGGAGGTGATCTTGCGTTCCAGGATCCAGTCCAGGGCTTCGGGGTTGGCAACGATATCGGTCAGCAGGTTGTGCATTTCCAGCACATCGATGTCCCGTTCGCGCATCTTGGTCACGAAGTCGAAATGGTCGCGCTTGGCCTGGGCTACCCAGAGCACGTCATCGAACAGCAGTTCATCGCAGTTGTTAGGGGTCAGCCGCTGGTGGGCCAAGCCTGGGGAGCACACCATGACTTTGCGCAGTTTGCCGGCTTCGGAATGTACGCCGTACTTCACTTTTTCCGTGGTCATTACAGATCCTCCAAGGAACAACAATTACAGAGTCAGGAAGCCGTCGTAGAGGCCATAGGCAGCCACCAGGGCGCCAATGACGACTGCGGCGAAAATCAACTTCTCGACGTTGGTGAAAATCGGTTTGCCCAGTTCATGCTTGGCCTTGGCGAACAGGATCGCGCCGGGGGCATAGAGCAGGGCGGACAACAGCAAGTATTTGACGCCGCCGGCGTAGAGCAGCCAGACCGCGTAGATCAGTGCGATCGCGCCGATAAACAGGTCTTTCCTGCGCTCCTTGAGGGCGTTTTCGTAGGTTTCGCCGCGTACCGCCAGCAGTAGCGCGTAGGCCGCCGACCACAGGTACGGCACCAGGATCATCGAGGTGGCGAGGTAGATCAGCGACAGGTAGGTACTGGCGGAAAACAGCGTGATCACCAGGAATATCTGGACCATGGCGTTGGTCAGCCACAGGGCGTTGGCCGGCACATGGTTGGCGTTTTCCTTGCGCAGGAACTCCGGCATGGTGTGGTCCTTGGCGGCGGCGAACATGATCTCCGCACACAGCAGCACCCACGACAGCAGCGCACCCAGCAACGAGATGATCAAGCCGACGCTGATCAGCACCGCACCCCAGTGGCCCACCACATGCTCCAGCACGGCGGCCATCGACGGGTTCTGCAGCTTGGCCAGCTCCGGTTGGGTCATGATGCCCAGGGACAGCACGTTCACCAGCATCAGGAACAGCAGCACGGTGATAAAGCCGATCACGGTGGCCTTGCCGACGTCGGAGCGTTTTTCTGCACGGGAGGAGAAGATGCTTGCGCCTTCGATACCGATGAACACCCACACGGTGACCAGCATCATGTTGCGCACCTGGTTCATCACGCTGCCCAGGTCCGGGTTTTTCACGCCCCAGATGTCAGCGGTGAAGATGTCCAGCTTGAAGGCGAACACGGCGATCAACACGAACAGCACCAGCGGCACCACCTTAGCGACCGTGGTCACCAGGTTGATGAACGCCGCCTCCTTGATCCCGCGCAGCACCAGAAAGTGCACGGCCCACAGCAAGACCGACGCGCCAATCACTGCCGCAGGTGTATTGCCTTCGCCGAAGATCGGGAAGAAGTAACCGAGGGTGCTGAACAGGAGGACGAAGTAACCGACGTTGCCCAACCAGGCGCTGATCCAGTAACCCCAGGCCGACGAAAAGCCCATGTAGTCACCGAAGCCGGCCTTGGCGTAGGCGTAGACGCCGCCGTCCAGGTCAGGTTTGCGGTTGGCCAGGGTCTGGAAGACAAACGCCAGGGTCAGCATGCCCACGGCGGTAATTACCCAGCCGATCAATACCGCGCCAACATCGGCACTGGCGGCCATGTTTTGCGGCAGAGAGAAGATCCCGCCGCCAATCATTGAGCCGACGACAAGTGCAACCAGTGCACCCAATCGAAGTTTTCCGGGAGATTCAGACATCGCATAACTCCAATGCAGGAGAAGAGAGACCACAGAATAATTCCGTGCGCTAATCAAACAGCTGACTCAGATCACTTCATTGGCACATTCCATTGTGAATTAATGACTTAGACTGGGAAATCGTGGGCAATAGTTTTCCGCGCAAAGGCGCTTTCCAGAGCGATCTCTGCGGTTTGGTCAATCATTTAGTGCTGCGTATGGACGTTTGAAACTAGCCCGTTTTCCCGAATGTGCAAACTTTTCGCAACGGCGACAATAAATAGCTTGGAAGCGACAAAGTATTCGGCGTATTTAAAATCTAAATAAGCCTAAACTATAAAAACTGTCATGCCGTTGAGTTATGAGCGTGGCGGTTTTATCGCTGTCTTTAATAAACGCTACACTCGCTGAGTTAATTAGTTGAGTGCACGGTTGTCAGCTCAAATCTTATTCAGGAGTCTGCATGTCTCAACCGACCCAGAAACTTCGGCTTGGCGCCCTGATTGCCCTGGTGGTGGGCTCGATGATCGGCGGGGGGATTTTCTCGTTGCCGCAGAACATGGCCGCGCGCGCGGAGGTGGGCGCGGTGTTGATCGGTTGGGCGATCACCGCCGTGGGCATGCTGACCCTGGCGTTTGTCTTCCAGACCCTGGCCAATCGCAAGCCGGAACTGGATTCCGGGGTGTACGCCTACGCCAAGGCGGGTTTCGGCGACTACATGGGGTTCTCATCGGCCTGGGGTTACTGGATCAGCGCGTGGATGGGCAATGTCGGTTATTTCGTGTTGCTGTTCAGCACCCTCGGCTATTTTTTCCCGGTGTTCGGCCAAGGCAACACGCCGGTGGCCATCGGCTGCGCATCGTTGCTGCTGTGGGCCGTGCATTTCCTGGTGATGCGCGGGATCAAGGAAGCCGCGTTCATCAACCAGATCACCACCGTGGCCAAGCTGGTGCCGCTGCTGATGTTCGTGGTGATCGCCGCCGTGGCGTTCAAGGCCGATATCTTCACGGCTGACATCTGGGGCCTGGAAAAGCCGCAATTCGGCAGTGTGGTGGACCAGGTGCGCAATATGATGCTGGTCACGGTATTTGTGTTTATCGGCATCGAAGGCGCCAGTGTGTATTCGGCGCGGGCCGAGAAGCGCGCGGATGTGGGGCGGGCCACGGTGATCGGCTTTCTCGGCGTGCTGGCGCTGTTGGTGCTGGTGAATGTGTTGTCCCTGGGCATCATGAGCCAGGCGGAGCTGGCCGGCCTGCAAAACCCGTCCCTGGCCGGTGTGCTCGAGCATATCGTCGGTCCCTGGGGCGCGTTGCTGATCAGTATCGGCCTGGCCGTGTCGCTGCTGGGTGCCTTGTTGTCCTGGGCGCTGCTGTGTGCAGAGATCCTCTATGCCACCGCCCATGACAAGACCATGCCGGCCTTCCTGAAAAAGGAAAATGCCAACCAGGTGCCGGTCAACGCCTTGTGGCTGACCAATGTGATGATCCAGGTCTTCCTGGTGATCACGCTGTTTTCCCACAGCACCTACACCACCCTGATCTACCTGGCGTCGTCGATGATCCTCGTGCCTTACCTGTGGTCGGCGGCTTACGCGGTGTTGCTGAGCGGGCGTGGTGAAACCTATGAAGGTGCCCACCGCCATCGCATCAAGGACCTGCTGGTGGGGTTGATCGCCCTGGGTTACGCCGTATGGTTGCTCTACGCCGGGGGCCTTAAATACCTGCTGCTGTCGGCGCTGTTGTATGCGCCGGGCGTGATCCTGTTCGCCCTGGCCAAGCGCGAACAGGGCCAGCCGTTGTTTACCCACGTTGAGAAAGGCATTTTCAGTTGCGTGATCGCCGGCGCGGGGCTGGCGGCATATGGGTTGTACAGCGGGGTGTTGTCGTTGTGATGGGACTTGCTCCCGCTAGCGGCCGTCAAGTCACCATTGAGGCCGGTGGGAGCCCAATTCTCCCGCCGGCAAATCCCATTGCAATGGCGTACCGCTGATAGTCAGCTGGGGCAGCAGCCGATGGGCCTGGCCCCAGGCGGTCTGTTCGACGACCAGGCCTTGATCCCCTGGTTCTTCCTCGCGCAACGCCGGTTGGTCGGGCACTTGGCCTGCTTGCACCAGTAACGTTGCGGTGCGTGCCAACGACAACCGCGCCGAACCACCGCGCCCCGACTGCAACCGTTCGCCCAGCGCCTGAATCGCACTGGCCGCCATCAGATACCCGGTCGCGTGATCCAGCGCCTGCAACGGCAGCGGCAGCGGTTTATCCGCGTGTTTCCAGAGCATGCCGGCCTCGGCGATCCCGCTGCTCATCTGCACCAGGCTGTCGAAGCCCCGGCGATTACGCCACGGGCCGCTCCAGCCGTAGGCGTTGAGGCTGACGTCGATCAGGCCGGGGGCGAGGTGTTGCAATTCGGGAGCGGTGTAGCCCAGATGCTCCAGGGCGTCAGCGCGGTAACCGTGGAACAGGATGTCGGCGTCCCTGAGCAAACGCTCGAAAACCCGCCGGCCTTCGGGCGTTTTCAGGTCCAGGCGCGCGCAGCGTTTGCCCAGGGTCATTTCCGGGACCACGCCGGGTTCGTTCCAGGTGGGTGAGTCGATGCGCAGGACATCCGCGCCGAGGCCGGCAAGGAAACGACTGGCCACCGGGCCGGCCAAGACGCGGGTCAGATCCAGCACCTTGAGGCCGGCCAGCGGGCGTGCCAGCGAACCGTGCCAGGGTTTGTCGGTCGTGGTTTCGAAGGCCTGGCGTTGGACCAGCGCCTCGGCGTTCACCGCCAACCCCTGCGGGTGCTGCTGCCAGGCTTGCCAGGCACGCATCTGCGCGGCGCAGCCACCTTGGTCGACAATCGCCTGTTCCAGTTCTGCCGCGTTCCACGCCGCGACCTTGCCGGCCATCCCGGCGCGGTCGGCGACCTTGCCCAGCACCCGTTCGGCGGCGGCACGGTGATGAGGCGCGTTGGTATGCAGGCGAATCCAGCCATCGGTGCTGGCGTAATCGCCGGCCACCGGATCCCACAACGGTGGCACTTGCCAGCCCAGCGGGCGGATCGAGGAAGAGAACCAGAAAGAGGCGAGACGCCGGTCCACACTCACGTCGGGCAGGCGCCCGGTCCGTTGCCGGATCAACTGGGCGACGGCCTGCCCGGCGGCGCCGATGCTGGCACTGGCCAGTTCGGTGACGGCGAAGGTCGAGGGCAGGGCGCCAGCCTCGGTGAAGGTCAGCGGGGTGTGGGGTAGATCGAGTGCGGCTTGGATGGGAGTCAGCAGGTCAGTCATCAAAGGCCCTCCGTAAGAGAAGGGCCACTATAGAAGATCATCACACCGGCGTGACAACTCCCGGTTCCAACGGCAGGTCGATGCTGGCGATAAAACCACCGGTTGGGTGATTGGCCAGGATCAGGCTGCCACCGTGGCGTTCGGCCGCGCGTCGCGCGATCGCCAGGCCCAGGCCGTGGCCTTGGGCGGTCTGGCCGGGAGCGCGGTAGAACGGTTCACCGAGTTGGCTCAGGTGTTCGGCGTCCACACCGGGGCCATGGTCGCGCACGCTGATCAGGATACGTTCGCCCTGGCGCTGTGCGTGCAATTCAATGGGTTGTCCCGGCGGGTTGAAGCGCTGGGCATTGCGCAGCAGGTTATCCACAGCCCGTTCGATCATGGTCGGCCAGCCCTTCAGTTGCAGGTCGGCATCGGTGCTCAGTTGCACCACCTGGTCCGGCGCGCTGAGTTGGGCATCCTTTTGCAGGGTTTTGAGCAGGGGGATGAGGTCGACGTCTTCGGCGCTGGCATTGTCGGCATCGACGCGGGCCAGCACCAGGATCTCGCTGATCAGCGCTTCCAGGCGGTCGCATTCGCGGGTCAGGCGTGGCCAGAGTTTTTCCCGTTCTTCGGGGCTGGCGCGTTCGGCCAGGGCCAGGGCGATGCGCAGGCGCGCGAGGGGCGAGCGCAGTTCATGGGACACGTCGCGCAGCAGTTGGCGTTGGCTGCCGATCAGGCTTTGCAGGCGTGCGCCCATGCGGTTGAAGTCGGTGGCGAGTACACCGAACTCATCGCGGCGGTTGGCCAGTTGCGCCAGGCTGTTCTGCTGGTAGGTGGCCTGGCCGAGGTCATGCACCGCGCCGCGCAGGCGGCTCAGTGGGCGGGTGATGGACAAGGTGACGAACAGGCTGAACAAGGTCAGCACCACCAGGGCAATCGTCAGTGCGCTCAAGGGCCATGTCAGGCTGCTGCGGTGCCACTCGTCCAGCTCCGGGTGCGGGATGCGGTAGATCAACAGGTAGGTGTCGCCGGTCTTCTCGCTGGTGTACTCGGCGGTCAGGCGTCGCCAGGGCAGATGACCTTCCTTGCTGTCGTTCTGTCGGGCTTCAAAGGCGGCGGCGCGGCGCGGGAAGGTGCCGCGCACCACCGGCTCGCCACTTTCGTTGAGCACTTGCACGTCGATGTGGTACTGGCGCTTGCGCTGTTGCAGCAGGTCCTGGGCGGCATCCTCGCCCTGGGCTTCGTAGAGTTGGGTCCACTCTTGCGCGAGGTTATTGAGGCCGGGGTGGCGGCTGAGAATCCAGGCATCCTGGTTAAGCATGTGCCCAAGCAGGATCGACAACCCGGCAACCAGGGCGATGGCCAGCCAGAAACTGGCCAGGATGCGCCAGAACAATGAACGCACAGGAAACCCTCAAACAGGAAAAGCCCAGTGGCGGTGGCCACTGGGCTGGGAGTGTTAACGCGGGTGCATTATTGCGCTTTTTGCGGCTGTTGCGCTTTCCAGGCCTGGAATTCCTTCCATTCGGCACGGCGCTGTTCTTGCTTCTTGACGATCTCGTCGAACTTCTTCTGCTGGTCAGGCTTGAGCACGGCACGGATATCGGCCTGGGTCTTCTGCTTGCCGGCGGCGATTTCATCCTGCATGGCTTTCTGGTCGGCGGCCGGGAGTTTGTCCAGGTACTTTTTGACCAGGTCTTTGCGAGCGTGCCATTGGTCACCCATCAGCTTGCCGATCTGCTCGCGCTGTTCGCGGCTCAGGTCCAGTTGGCTGAAGGGGCCGCCTTTGCCACGCGGACCGTGTTCACCGCCGTGGCCCGGGCCACCCATCATGTGCCCTTCAGGGCCGCCCATCGGGCCTGGGCCTTCTGGCAGTGCGGCCATGGCAACGGTCGGCAGGGCGGCGGCGAACATCAAAGCGATAAGGGTCTTGCGCATGGTGATTCTCCTGTCTCTATTCCGGTGAGTCCGGATGTGAGTAGGTTACGGAGATCAAGGTCAGCGGCGGTCAGGTGTGGGTAAAGCTTGAGTAAAGAGGGTTTTGTTGTGAACTGACAAAACCCTGCAGGCGCGAGAGGGGCTAGAGGCTGTAGTAGTAGCCCCGGCTGCGCAATGCCACGATCCGTGGCCGGCCATCCGGGTGCGGGCCGATCTTCTTGCGCAGGTTGCTGACGTGCATGTCCAGGCTGCGATCGTAAAGGGTCAGCTTGCGGCCCAGGGCGATCTGCGCCAGTTCCTGCTTGTCCAGTGGCTCGCCGGGCTGGCGCAATAATGCTTCCAGCAGGCGGCTTTCGGAGACGGTGAGGGTGAACTCCTGTTCATCGATGCTGACCACGCCGCGCACCGGGCTGAAGCACAGGTCGCCCAGTTCCAGTTGGCTGGACACGGCTGCCGGGTGGCTGCGGCGCAATACTGCGCGCAGCCGCGCGGTGAGTTCGCGTGGGTCGCAGGGCTTGGCCAGGTAGTCGTCGGCGCCCAATTCCAGGCCGAGGATGCGGTCCAGGGGTTCGCCCCGCGCCGAAAGCATCAGCACCGGCAGCTCCGGATGGTCGTTGCGCAATTGCTTGAGCAGCTCCAGGCCGCTGCCGTCGGGCAGCATCACGTCGAGCACCACCGCCGCCGGGGCGCTGTCGGCCAAGGCTTTGCGCGCGCTCAAGCCATCGTGGCAGGCGCGCACCTGGAAACCTTCCTGGCTCAGCCAACTGCTCAGCAGCTCGCAGAGTTCCTGGTCATCATCTATCAGTAACAGCTCGCTCATGACTCACTCAATTTAGCCATTGTCGACGGCGACGGTGCCCACCGCTGGCGAAGATCCCGCACAGCAGGGCGATCAGTGCGACGGCCCCACCGGTGACGAACCATTGCTGCTGCTCGGTCAGCCAGCGGGTCAAGGCGCCGCCCTGTGCATCTTTGAGTTGCTGGGCCAGGCGTTGGTTCTCCTGGCGAAGGCGACTCAATTGAGCGCTTTCGCGGGTGGCATCCGCGCTTTGCAGTTGCTTGCTCAGTTCTTCACGCTGCCGTTCGCTTTCTTTCAAACGTTGCTGCAACTCGGTGATCTGGGCGCCGGCGCTCAAGGACAGGGGCGTGGAACTGCCGGTGCTCGAGGTTTCTTCAGCGTGGGCCGTAGCCCCGATCATTAACACTGCCAACAGACACAACTGACGTAAGCGCATCGGAACTCCTGATTCCACACGAATATTCAGAACGTTGTCGGCAGGTTGCCGAGAATAATGAGCAATTAGGCGTGCGCCGCCCTCAATAGGTTCGGCGCCACCAGGATCAGGGCAGGACCTGCTTGAAGGGTTTGATCACTACGTCGGCGTAGACACCTGCGGCGACATAGGGATCGGCCTTGGCCCAGGCCTGGGCATCGGCCAGCGAGGCGAACTCGGCGACGATCAGGCTACCGGTAAAACCGGCGTCGCCCGGGTCATTGCTGTCCACGGCCGGGTGCGGGCCGGCCAGCACGATGCGGCCTTCGGCTTGAAGGACTTTCAGGCGCTCGACGTGGGCCGGGCGCACGGACAGGCGTTTTTCCAGCGAGTTGGCGACGTCGGTGGCAATGATGGCGTAGAGCATGTCAGTCCTCGGTTTTCGGCGTAGTAGGCTCGGTGTCATGCAGGTGGCGCGACAGGTAGATGCCCTGGGCGACCAGGAACAGCACGGTCATGCCCAGGCTGCCGAACACTTTGAAGTCGACCCAGTAGTCCTGGAAGGTAAACGCCACGAACAGGTTGGCGGCGCCGCAGAAGATGAAAAACGCGATCCAGGCCAGGTTCAAGCGTGTCCACACCGGTTCCGGCAGGGTCAGCGCGTGGCCCATGATCCGCTTGATCAGCAGGCGATCACCGATGAAGTGGCTGCCGATGAACGCCAGGGCGAACAGCCAGTTCACCACCGGCGCTTTCCATTTCAGGAAGGTTTCGCTGTGGAAGGCCAGGGTCAGGCTGCCGAAGACCAGGCAGGCGACCAGGGTCAGCCACTGGCTTTTTTCCAGTTTGCGCTGGGAAATGAAGATGGCGCCGTAGACCACCACAGAGCTGATGATGAGCACGGCGGTGGCACTGTAGATGCCGCCGACAGTCAGCTCATGGCCGGCCAGGTCGATGACCCTGGGGTCGAGTTTGTAAACGATGAAAAACAGCAACAGCGGGATGAAGTCGATGAATTGTTTCACAGTAAGAGCCAGAAGCTGGATGTGGCGGCATAATAACAAACATCCTTGGTTGCGATAGCGCCAGCTGACTTGAGGTTACACCCCCCCGTGAATGTTGATTTGCACTGCCACAGCACGGCCTCCGACGGCGCCCTGGCGCCCGCGGTACTGGTTGCGCGTGCGTTTGAAAAAGGCGTGCGAGTCCTCTCGTTGACCGACCACGACACCCTCGAAGGCCTCGACGAAGCCCGTACAACGGCCCATGCCCTGGGCATGCAGCTGGTCAACGGGGTGGAATTGTCCTGCACCTGGGGCGGCGCCACCATTCATGTGCTCGGCTACGGCTTCGATCAAAAAGCGCCGCCGCTGGTGGAGGCTATCGCGCAATTGCACGATGGCCGCTGGCTGCGGTCCGAAGAAATAAGCCGAAAACTCAGCCTCAAAGGCATGCCCAACGCCCTCGACGGCGCCCGCGCCATCCAGCAGGAACTGGGTGACAGCGGCAACGCGCCGGCCCGTCCGCACTTTGCCGACTGGATGGTGCGTGAGGGTTTTGTCAAAGACCGTGCCGAAGCCTTTCGCAAGTGGCTGGGCGCCGGCAAATTGGGCGATGTGAAGCAACATTGGCCGACCCTCGAAGATACCGTCGAGACCCTGCGGGCCTCCGGGGCCTGGGTCAGCCTGGCCCATCCCTGGCATTACGATTTCACCCGCAGCAAGCGTCGCAAGCTGATTGGCGACTATATTGGAGCGGGTGGTCACGCGATTGAAGTGGTCAACGGCTTTCAACCCGCCGAACAGGTGGGCAGCCTGGCGATCCTTGCTCGCGAATTTGGTCTGCTGGTCAGCGCCGGCAGTGACTTTCATGGCCCTGGCGGCTGGTCCGAGATCGGCGAGTACCGCGCGGTCCCGGAAGATTTGCCGCTGTTGTGGGGGAGATTCAAGCATGACCCCATTATTGCCACCGTCTGAACAGGTAGAACCCGTGAGTCAATTCTTCCAGATTCATCCGGAAAACCCCCAGGCGCGCCTGATCAAGCAGGCCGTAGAGATCATTCGCGCCGGCGGTGTGGTGATCTATCCAACCGATTCGTCCTACGCCATCGGTTGCCAGATCGGTGACAAGGGCGCAGTCGAGCGTGTCAGACGCCTGCGCCAGTTGGATGACAAGCACAACTTTGCGCTGATCTGCAGCGACTTGTCCCAGCTGGGCCTGTTCGCCAAGGTCGACACCGGCACCTTCCGCCTGCTCAAGGCCCACACGCCAGGGCCCTACACTTTTATCCTCAACGCCACCCGCGAAGTGCCGCGCCTGCTGCTGCACCCGAAAAAACGCACCATCGGCCTGCGGGTGCCGGAGCATCCGATCGCCCTGGCGTTGCTGGCCGAGTTGGGTGAGCCGTTGATGAGTGTGTCGTTGATCATGCCCGGCGACACCGAGCCCCTGGAAGACCCATACGAAATGCGCCAATTGCTGGAAAAACAGGTCGACCTGATCATCGACGGCGGTTTCGGCGGCAACAAGGCCTCCACCGTGATCAACCTGGCCGACGGCGAACCTGAAGTGATCCGTGTCGGTTGCGGCGATCCTGCGCCCTTTATGGCCGAGGCCTGAATGTCAGCCGTGGAAACCGTCGACAGCCAGGCGGGCGCCCAGCAGGAGCTGCCGTTTGCCATGGTCTACGGCCAGGCGGTGCTGGAAATGCCGCTGGACCTGTACATTCCGCCGGACGCCCTGGAGGTCTTCCTTGAGGCTTTCGAGGGCCCGCTGGACTTGCTGCTGTACCTGATCCGCAAACAGAACATCAACATCCTCGACATCCCGGTGGCGGAAATCACCCGCCAGTACATGGGCTATGTCGAGTTGATGCAGTCGGTACGCCTGGAACTGGCTGCCGAGTACCTGGTGATGGCCGCCATGCTCGCCGAGATCAAGTCGCGCATGCTGTTGCCGCGGGCGGAGACGGTCGAGGCCGAAGAGGATGACCCGCGCGCCGAACTGATCCGCCGCCTGCAGGAATACGAGCGCTTCAAGGCCGCCGCCGAAGGTATCGACGGCCTGAGCCGCGTCGGCCGCGACGTGGTGGTACCCAAGCTCGACGCCCCCGAAGCCCGCGCGCGCAAGCTGCTGCCGGACGTGAGCCTGGAAGAGTTGCTGATGTCCATGGCCGAGGTGTTGCGCCGGGGCGATATGTTCGAACACCACCAGGTCAGCCGCGAGGCCCTGTCCACCCGCGAGCGCATGAGCGATGTGCTCGAACGCCTCAAGGGCGGCGGGTTTGTGCCGTTTGTGGAGCTGTTCACGGCAGAGGAAGGGCGCCTGGGGGTGGTGGTGACCTTTATGGCGGTCCTCGAGCTGGTCAAGGAGTCCTTGGTCGAGCTGGTCCAGAATGAGCCTTTTGCGGCTATCCACGTGCGGGCGCGAGCCGAATAAAGAGCTGAAACGATGAATCTGACTGAACCCCGCGAACTGGCCCCGTTGCTGGAGGCCTTTCTCCTGGCCTCGGGTAAGCCGCAATCCCTGGAGCGTCTGTTCGAACTGTTTGAGGAAGCCGAGCGCCCTGAACCGCCGGTGTTCAAGAAGGCACTGGAAATCCTGCGAAAATCCTGCGACGGCCGCGCCTTTGAACTGCGCGAGGTGGCGTCGGGTTATCGCCTGCAGATCCGTGAGAAGTTTTCCCCGTGGGTCGGCCGTCTCTGGGAAGAACGCCCGCAGCGCTATTCACGGGCGATGCTGGAGACCATGGCGCTGATCGCCTATCGCCAGCCCATCACCCGTGGCGAAATCGAGGACGTGCGGGGCGTGGCGGTCAACAGCCATATCGTCAAGACGCTGCTGGAGCGTGAGTGGATCCGCATCGTCGGCTACCGCGACGTGCCCGGCAAACCGGCGATGTTCGCCACCACCAAGGTGTTCCTCGACCATTTCAACCTGAAAAACCTCGACGACCTGCCGCCCCTGGCCGAATTGCGCGAGATGGAAGCCGAGCCGGTACTCGACTTCGACGAGGCCCCGGTCCCGGCGAGCCTGCAGGAACTGGCCGACGCCACCGCCGAGCCGGAAGAGCCCAAGGACGAAACCAGTTTCCACACGTTGTTGCTGGAACTGGACGACATGGAGCAGGGCATCAAGACCGACTTTGATGACTTGCTGCGCGATGGTGCGGCCGAGCCGGACGCCCAGGTGAGTGTGGAGGTCGAACCTGAACCTGAGGACGATATCCTCGGCGTGGCCGAAGCCCGCGAAAAACTCCTGGCCGCCGTCGCCGCCCTCGAACAACCGCCCCTGAGCGACGAAGAAGACGAAGCCCGGGCATTGGCCGAAGCCATCGAGAATGAACGCCGCCAGTTCGAGGACTGACGCACTCGAATGTGGAGCCTGGGGCATCACCGGTCGGCGGAAAAACCAATGACCTCGCGCTTATCGACTAGTCTCTGATGCGCAATGCGCGCCATGGGCGTATGATTCGCGACCCTTTGCCGACCTATTCGGCCAAAGCCCCGCTTTCAACACTCTTCAGGCCACGCCTGAATCGACCCACCGGGAGGTGCTTAAGATGAACGACAAAGAGCAGAACGACAGCCAGGAAATCGGCCCTGCAGGCGAAAAGCTGCAAAAGGTGCTGGCGCGTATCGGCGTGGGCTCGCGCCGCGACGTCGAAGCCTGGATCACCCAGAAGCGCATCAAGGTCAACGGCGTCGAGGCCACCCTCGGCCAGCGCGTCGACCTGCACGATGCAATCACCATTGATGGCAAGGTCATCAAGCGTGAAGAGGCCGCCGAATCGGTGCGCCGCGTGATCATGTACAACAAGCCCGATGGCGAGATCTGCACCCGTGACGACCCGGAAGGCCGTCCGACCGTGTTCGACAAGATGCCCAAGCCCAAGGAAGGCCGTTGGATCAACATCGGTCGTCTCGACATCAACACCACCGGCTTGCTGATGTTCACCACCGACGGTGAACTGGCCAACCGCCTGATGCACCCGTCCTACGAGATGGACCGCGAATACGCCGTGCGTGTGCGTGGTGAAGTCGATGACGAGATGATCGAACGCCTCAAGGCCGGCGTGGTGCTGGAAGACGGCCCGGCCAAGTTCACCGACATCAAGCAAGCGCCGGGCGGTGAAGGTTTCAACCACTGGTACCACTGCGTGGTGATGGAAGGCCGTAACCGTGAAGTACGTCGCCTGTGGGAATCCCAGGGCCTGGTGGTCAGCCGCCTGAAGCGCGTGCGTTTTGGTCCGGTGTTCCTCAACTCCGACCTGCCGATGGGCCGCTGGCGCGAAATGAGCCAGTACGAAGTCGACATCCTCAGCGCCGAAGTCGGCCTGACGCCGGTCGCCATGCCGCAGATGAACGCCAAGAGCAAAGACAAGCTCGATCGTATGCAGCGTAAATCGTCGCGCCCCGTGGCCCGCACCGAGCGTGTTGCCCGCACCCTGCGCCCGGCGCTGGATGCACCGGCGACCGGCGGGCGTATCTCGCGTCAACCGCACATCGAAGGCGAGCGTCGCCCCACCGCGCCATCGCGCCAGGAAGGCGAACGTGCGCCACGCACCCCACGCCCAGCCGGTCGTGGTGATGCGCCAAGCGGTGGTCGCGGCAACCGTGGTGACGCCGGTCGCGGTGCTCCTGCATCCGATCACCCAGCCGACAGCGCCAACACCAAGCGCCCGGCCAAGCCCGCGCCGAAAAAGCGCCCAGGCCTGAAGCTGGTGGCGGACGAGCCATCGGGCAAGCGCCGTGGCGCACCGGCCGGTTCGGGTCAGCGTCCAGGCTTTGGTCGCAAGAAGCCGCAGTGATGTAACCGCGGCACACAAACGCCAACCCTAGGGTTGGCGTTTTTTTTGCCTTGGAATAGAGGTAAAGCATGTGGGAGGGGGCTTGCTCCTTCCCACAGTTGGATCTCCATCATTTTCAAGGTCGGTGTTCAGAACGCAAAAGTGCCGTCAAACACCGGTTTGTCATCCAGCGCCAACACCCCGCTGGCAAAGATCAGGTCCAGGTGATGGCTGCCTTTCTGACCGCCGCCCAAGCCCAGGTGCAAGCCGCAATGGCGCTCCTCGAACCCGGCATTGCGCGCATACAGGTCCTTCACCCCTTCATTGGTGCCAATCCCCAGCTCCTCCACCCGGCGGTTGGACGGGTTGGCATTCAGGTATTTATTGAAGTCGTCGGCCAGCCCCGGCACGTCACTGGCCACGCTGCAGATGGTCGAGTTTTCGATCCACAGTTCCAGCGGTGATTGCAGCACGCCGTACTTGCGCGCGAAGGGGATGGTGCTGAGAAAGGTGCCGACGAACCGCACCTGGCCATTGATGGCTTCGCTGTGGGTGGCGATTTCGCCGGGGGCCAGGTCGTGGTTGCCGATGCCGTTGATATTGGTCCACTTCTTGATGCTGCTCATGGGCGCCTGCAGGCGTGAGCCGTGTTTGTCGGTAAAGCTCAGCACAGCGGCTTGGGACATGCGCCGGATCAGTGTGGCGTTGAGGTCGGCGATGCGCTGCGGCTCGACGCTGAAAGTGTCGTAGAAGTAGTCGCCGTAATCCTTGAACAGCAGGGATTTTTTCCAGTGTTCGGCCATCACGCCCTGCAGGGCGCGGATAAAGTCCGGGCCTTCTGCGCGCGGGTTGGGCAGGGTGGAGGAATCGTAGAGGAACAGGTACAGGTCGCAGGTTTCGATGGCCTGCGCCAGGCGGTCGCTGTCGGCCAGGTCCAGACGCTGCACCTGGAAGTTGAAACGGGCGGCGCTGCTCTGGGCGATCGCCTGGGCGATGGCGTCGTAGCGCTCGGTGTGGCCCAGCAGCACGGTGGGGCAGTTCAGGCCGCCGAGGGCCGGATGGTGTGCAAGGTAGTAGAGAAAGTGTTCAACGGCGCGGGCCTTGTCCATGACGTATGTCCTTGTGTGCCTTGGGTAAGGAGGCAGGTGCCGTGCACTGCACCTGCCGAATACGTGCCGGGTGTCAGAACGGCCACATCGCCGTGCCAAATGGCACCACGGCATCGGCTTGCATCATTTCAACGGCGGCCTCGTGGGTCGGCGCTTCAAACCAATCGTCGAGCTGCAGTTCGGTTTCCAGGTCGTTTTCCAGTGCTTGCATGGTGTATCTCCTAGAGGACGTTGTTTGAGAACGGCTTGCCAGCGGGCTTCGCTGGGCAAGTGAAAGAACCTAGGTGAGAGTGTTTGGTAATGCAAAAATTTTATTGACACGGTCTCATTTGGATTTTTTCTTCTGTTTTTTCGCCGGCTTTTTTTCTTCAGGAAATACAGTGAGCTGGCGTCGCTAATGGCGATGAATTTTCCTACCGCCATTTTTTCAAAAACTTACAGCTGTAACGCCGATTTTCCATGCTGTAACGATTAATTTACGTATGGCTCACGGCATGATTGGCCTATTTACCGCTGTAAGGAATACCTGACAGATCGTCGCACGTGCTCCGCGGGTACGGCTTGAAGCTGTCGAGCGGTGTACAATGCGCCGCGTTTTACTGTGACCCCCTTGCGTAACCACGCAAAAGGCCAAGACCTCAGGGTTTACCCACCCTGATCACTCCGCCTGGCCACGAGCCCGGCGGGTTCGATTTCGTCACAGATAAAAACAAACAGGTGACGCATGACCATTAGAAAGACGCTGTACTCCTGGTGCCTGCGCTGGGGTTTGAGCGGCGCTGCTTGAGTCGGTAATTCAAGGCAGCAACCTGCATTCAACATCATCAAACCTTGCGTGAGACCCTTTTCATGAGTGAACCCCATTCCTCTTCAGGCGAGCTGAAACGCGGCCTGAAAAATCGGCATATCCAGTTGATCGCCCTCGGTGGCGCCATCGGCACCGGCCTGTTCCTGGGCTCGGCCGGCGTGCTCAAATCCGCCGGCCCGTCGATGATCCTGGGTTATGCCATCTGCGGCTTCATTGCCTTCATGATCATGCGCCAGCTCGGCGAAATGATCGTCGAAGAGCCGGTCGCCGGTTCCTTCAGCCACTTTGCCCACAAGTACTGGGGCGGTTTCGCCGGCTTCCTGTCGGGCTGGAACTGCTGGATCCTGTACATCCTGGTGGGCATGTCCGAGCTGACAGCCGTCGGCAAATACGTGCACTACTGGTGGCCGGAGATTCCGACCTGGGTGTCTGCGGCGGCGTTCTTCGTGCTGATCAACCTGATCAACCTGGCCAACGTCAAAGTCTTTGGTGAAGCGGAGTTCTGGTTCGCCATCATCAAGGTGGTGGCTATCGTCGGCATGATCGCCCTTGGCAGCTACCTGCTGGTCAGCGGCAGCGGCGGCCCGCAAGCCTCGGTGAGCAACCTGTGGGAACACGGCGGCTTTTTCCCCCATGGCGTGGGCGGCTTGGTGATGGCCATGGCGATCATCATGTTCTCCTTCGGCGGCCTGGAAATGCTCGGCTTTACCGCCGCCGAAGCCGACCAGCCACGCACCGTGATCCCCAAGGCGATCAACCAGGTGATCTACCGTATCCTGATCTTCTACATCGGCGCCCTGGTGGTATTGCTGTCGCTGACACCATGGGACAGCCTGCTGGCCACCCTCAACGCCTCCGGCGATGCCTACAGTGGCAGCCCGTTCGTGCAGGTGTTCTCGATGCTGGGCAGCAACACCGCCGCGCATATCCTCAACTTCGTGGTGTTGACGGCGGCGTTGTCGGTGTACAACAGCGGCACCTACTGCAACAGCCGCATGCTGCTGGGCATGGCTGAGCAGGGTGATGCGCCCAAGGCGCTGGCCAAGATCGACAAGCGCGGCGTGCCGGTGCGTTCGATCCTCGCGTCGGCGGCGGTCACGCTGGTGGCGGTGTTGATGAACTACTTCATCCCGCAACATGCCCTGGAACTGCTGATGTCCCTGGTCGTGGCCACGCTGGTGATCAACTGGGCGATGATCAGCTTCTCCCACTTCAAGTTCCGCCAGCACATGAACCGCACCGGCCAGGTGCCGTTGTTCAAGGCGTTGTGGTACCCGTACGGCAACTATGTGTGCCTGGCGTTCGTGGTGTTTATCCTGGTGATCATGTTGATGATTCCGGGGATCCAGGTGTCGGTGTACGCGATCCCGCTGTGGGTGGCGTTTATGGCGGTGTGTTATTGGATCAAGAACAAGCGCAGTGCTGAAGCGGCGTTGAGCACCGCGAGTGCAGCATTGAAGTAAACAGGCGCCTACCTGGAAAACCCCGCATCCTGCATAGGGCGCGGGGTTTTTTGCGGTTTGAAGCCGTCAACTTTTTGAAATCACACCGCTCATGTATTCATTCAAGTCGCGAAAGTCCTTAACGTTCCAGGCATGCGGCGCGACCTTCACCCCATTCTCGCGCAGCGTTTTTGGGATCAGGTCTCCATTCGGGCGAAGTATGACCGAAGACACAATCACGCCCGGGTAAGCTGCCAGCCGTTTTTTGAAGGCTGGGGTTGTCAGGTCAGGTGTAGGCGGGTTGCTTTTATTGGCCAACGGCCCCGTTGCCTTAAGGTCTGGCCCGTGGCACATGGCGCAGCGCTGTGAATAGAGGTTTTTGCCATTGGCGTTATCTGCAAAGGACAGTGACGTTTGAATGAGTGATAAGGTGCCGAGCAAAGAGACCAACAGTATTTTCATTGTTATGCGTCCTTGTTGTTGAGGTTGTTGTCCTGATTGGGCGTGTCTGTTGCCTAGGGTTTATTGAGTGATGCTGGTTATTTCCAACAATGTGCACCTGGCCGATGCCGAAATCGAGCTGACCGCCATCCGCGCCCAGGGCGCCGGCGGGCAGAACGTCAACAAGGTGTCGAGCGCGGTGCACCTGCGGTTTGATATTCCGGCGTCGTCGCTGCCGGCGTTCTACAAGGAGCGACTGCTGGCACTGCGTGACAGCCGTATCACCAGCGAAGGTGTGCTGGTGCTCAAGGCCCAGCAGTACCGGACCCAGGAACAGAACCGCGCCGACGCGCTGGAGCGCCTGGTGGAGCTGATCCTCAGTGCCACCAAGGTCGAGAAGAAGCGCCGCCCGACCAAGCCCACCCTTGGCTCGAAAAAGCGTCGCCTGGAATCCAAGACCAAGCGCGGCAGCATCAAGGCCGGGCGCGGCAAGGTCGACTTCTAGACATCGCGCGCTTCGCGGGCCTTGGGCGCTTGCCGGTACAGGTAGACACTCAGCAGCAGCCCACCGAGGGCGGCAAGGGCGGCGAACAGGAAGATCGACGCAAAGCCGAAGCCGGCTGCCACAGCCCCGGCCAGCGGCCCGGTAATGCCCAGCGACAGATCGATAAACAGCGAATACGCGCCCACCGCCGAACCACGGCTGGACGCGGGCACCAAGTTGACCGCCTCCACCCCCAGCGCCGGAAACACCAGGGAAAAGCCGAACCCACTCAACGCCGCGCCGGCCAGGGCCAGGTTGGCATCCGGCGCCAGCCACAACAGCAGCAGGCCGAGGATCTCCACCGACAGGCAGGCGATCGCCACGCGAAAGCCGCCGATACGGTTGATCAAGTTGCCGAACAGCAGGCGCGCACCGATAAAGCTGGCGCCGAACAGGCTCAATGCCCACACCGCGTTATCCCAGTGCTGGGTGGTGTAATACAGGGTGATAAAGGTGGCGATGGTGCCAAAGCCGATGGAGCCCAGGGCCAGCGCGCAGCCGTGGGGCAGGACTCGGCCCAGGACGTTCATGAAGGGCAGGCGCACACCGGCCACAATCGGTGCGGCCACTTTGTTCCAGGCCAGCAACACGCCGACGACCGCCAGCAGGATAATGCTGACACCCATGCTCCACAGTCCGAAATGCCTCACCAGCAACACGCCCAGTGGTGCGCCGACGGCCAGCGCGCCGTAGCTGGCGATACCGTTCCAGGAAATCACCTTGGCGGTGTTCTGCGCACCGACCCGGCCGATCCCCCAACCGATGGCGCCCGAGCCCACCAGGCTTTCCGCGCTGCCCAGTACCAATCGACCGATGAGCAGGCTGGCCAGGCTGACGGCCGGCACGCTTGAAAACCACGCCGCAAGCAGCATGAACACGCCGCTCGCGCCGCAGCCCACCAGGCCGATCAGCACCGCCCGCTTGCTGCCCAGGTTATCGATGATTTTGCCGGCATAGGGGCGGCTCAGCAGCGTGGCCAGGTACTGCACGCTGATCACCAGGCCGGCGATCACCGCGCCGTAGCCCAGTTCGCTGTGGACATAGCCCGGCAATACGGCCAGGGGAATGCCGATATTCAGGTAGCCGATAAAGGTGAACAACACGATGGAAACAACTTGCAGCGTGACCGCCATGGGGCGCTGGGTATCTGGCATGGGAGAGGTCCACTGTCGCAGCAGGTAAAGATAGGCTGCTAATGATACCGGGGCTTGGGCGTGCGCAGAGCGGTAAAACGCAAAAACGTCAGATCAAAAAGACGTCAGGCTTGAAGGGGGGCGAGTAACTGGGTGGTGACCAGGGCGGCCAGGGCGTTTTCCTGGGTGCCGAAGCGCTTGAGCAGCAAGGCTTGTTTGTCCGCGCTGAGGCGGTTCCACACGTCGACCATCTGCAGGGCAGTGTCGAGTACGGCGGTGTCCGGGAGGGTGTCTGTCATGGCGGGTACCTCGGGGGTGATTCAGGCAGTGTGGAAAGCGTTCAAAGGTACGCTTTCCACACGGTCTGGTACGGCGTCAGTCCTGGCTCTTGCTGTCGACTGGTTTTGCTTCTTTGGCCTCAGGCTGCTTCGCGCTGGCCTGCTGCGGTGTTGGCTGCTCAGTTTCGTGCAGGCTTGGGAAGGGGAGATTAGGTATCTCGTGCATCGTCGTCGCTCCTCGCAAAGTCTGTTTTTTCAATCGCAGGTGATTCCGCGCTCTCAAAAAGCCTTGGCAGGATACAGCACTGTAAATGACAAAAAGACTTTTATATCGCCGGGTGTACGAACCTTTTATCGTTTTTACGCAAGTGACAAGAGGTCACATCGCTCAGAACGGCACCTTGCCGAGGATCATGTCGCGGTACATCACAAAATCCCCGAGCAAGCTGTAGAACGGGTGCTGGAAGGTTGCAGGACGGTTCTTTTCGAAGAAGAAGTGCCCGATCCAGGCAAAACTGTAGCCGGCAATCGGCACGGCCAATAACAGCCCCAGTGAGCCTCGGCCGATGGCATAGGCCAGGATGCCGATCACCAGGGTAGTGCCGATAAAGTGCAGGCGCCGGCAGGTGCTGTTGCCGTGCTCGGTCAGGTAATAGGGGTAAAACTCGGCAAAGCTGTTGAATCGCTTGAGGTTTTCCACTGCGGCCGGCCCTTTGATTGTTGTGCCGCCGAACAGATGTTCGGCGGGGAGCTTATTTGAGTCTAGAGTGATCAGTGGTAACAGCCAGTGACAATAGATGCCACTTTAGTATCCTTGGCTTTCCTGGCTGCCGTTTTGAGCCTGCTTTATTAAGAAGACGCCATGAGCGAACGAACAACTTCTGCAAGCTGGGCGATGGGGATAGTCAAGGCACTGGAAATGGACGGCCTGGATTGCCGAGCCTTGTTCAAGCAACTGGGCCTGGACTACGCCGCGCTGAGTGACCCCGATGCGCGGTTCCCGCAGGACTCCATGACCCGCCTGTGGCAGCGCGCAGTCGAGCTGTCGGGCAACCCGGCGATTGGCCTGAACATGGGCAAGGTGGTGCGCCCGGCGTCGTTTCATGTGGCCGGTTACGCCTTGATGTCCAGTAACACCCTGGCCGAAGGCTTTATGCGTCTGGTGCGTTACCAGCGGATCATCGCCGAAAGCGCCGACTTGAGTTTTCGACTATTACCTGAAGGCTATGCGCTGATTCTGACGGTGCATGGCGATCATCTTCCGCCGACCCGACAAAGCGCCGAAGCCTCCCTGGCCTGTGCGTTGGCGCTGTGCGGCTGGCTCACCGGGCGGACCCTGCAACCCCGCAAAGTGCTGTTGCAGGGCGATCAACCGGAAGACCTGGCCCCCTATAAACAAGCGTTCCATGCCCCGCTGGAATTCAATGCGCCGTATGACGCGCTGATCTTTGAGCGCGCCGACATGGACGCGCCGCTGCCCACGGCCAACGAGGCCATGGCGCTGTTGCACGATCGATTTGCCGGTGAGTACCTGGCGCGGTTCTCCGAAAGCCGTGTGACCCACAAGGCGCGGCAGGTGCTGTGCCGACTGCTGCCCCAGGGCGAGCCCAAGCGCGAAGTGGTGGCCCAGACCCTGCACCTGTCCCAGCGCACCTTGCAGCGGCGCCTGCAGGAAGAAGGCACGAGTTTCCAGACCCTGCTCGACGACACCCGCCGCGAACTGGCCGAGCAGTACCTGGCGCAGCCGAGCATGACCCTGTTGGAGATTGCCTACCTGCTGGGCTTTGCCGACCCGAGCAACTTCTTTCGCGCGTTTCGCCGCTGGTTCGATGCCACGCCCGGCGAATACCGGACGCGACTGCAGGACGCGTCGACGGTCAGTGACGCCAGAACGCCGGAATGCACAGAACAAAGACTGTGATGATTTCCAGCCGGCCCAGCAGCATGCCCAGGGACAGGATCCACTTGGCCGCATCCGGCAGGCTGGCGAAGTTGCCGGCCGGGCCAATGGTTTCCCCCAGGCCCGGGCCGACGCCGGACACGGTGCTGGCGGCACCGGTGAGTGCGGTCATCCAGTCCAGGCCCAGCAGCGACAAAGCCAGGGCGATGGCGCAGATGGTGATGGCGAAGAAAAACGAAAAAGTCAGGATCGAACGCACGATCTCTTCGTCGAGGCGGTGGCCGTTGTACTTCTGCTTGATTACCGCGCGCGGGTGAATCAGCTGGTTCAAGTTGGCCTTGAGCAGGATATAGGCGACCTGGAAGCGGAAAATCTTGATCCCGCCCGCCGTGGAGCCGGAACAGCCGCCGATGAAGCCCAGGTAGAAGAACAGCATCAGTGAGAAATTGCCCCACAGGCTGTAGTCCCCCAGTGCAAAACCGGTGGTGGTCACTACCGACGTGACGTTCAACGCCACATGGCGCAGGGCATCCAGCCAATGCAGGTTGGTGGTCCACCAGTACCAGGTGCCGAGCACCAGCCAGGTCACCAGCAACAAACCGAGCAAGCCCTGTACTTGCTGATCCTTGATCAATGCCTTGCGATTACCCCGCAAGGTGGCCACGTACAGGGTGAACGGCAAGCTGCCGAGGATCATCACCACCACCGCCACCCAGTGCACCGCCGGTTGTTTCCAGTGCGCCAGGGACTCGTCCGAGGTGGAGAACCCACCGGTGGAAATCGCCGACATCGCATGGTTGATCGCATCGAACAGGCCCATGCCGGCCCACCAGAACGCCAGGCTGCCGAGGATGGTGATGCCGACGTAGGCCGCCACGATCAGCCGCGCCACCATGTGCGAGCGGGGCATGACCTTCTCCGAGCGGTCCGAGGATTCGGTCTGGAACAGGCGCATGCCACCGATACGCAGCAGCGGCAGGATCGCCACCGCCATGCCGATAAAGCCGATGCCGCCGAGCCAGTGCAGCAGCGAGCGCCACATCAGAATGCCGGGTGACAGGGTGTCCAGGCCGCTCAGCACCGTGGAACCGGTGGCGGTGATGCCGGACATGCTTTCGAAAAACGAGTCGGTGTAGCTGATGTGCTGGGTCAGCAGGAACGGCAGCGCGGCGAATACGCATACCACCACCCAACTGCTGACCGTGAGCAGGTACATGTCTCGCGGACGCAGGTGCACGTGTTCGGGACGCCCGGGAATCACCAGGGCAAGCCCGGCGACAAAAGTGATCAGGCTGGCCCAGAGGAACGAGGGCAGGTCGCTGGTCCGTTCGAAAATCACCAGGGTGGCCATGGGCACGACCATGGCGATCGCAAGGGTGATCAGGAAGATGCCGATGATGAAACCGATGATGCGTAGGGTCGGCAACGCCATGAAGTGAGCTCGAAATAGGGCAGAGGCGCCATTCTACCTGGGGTGCCGGGCATGTAAACCGGGCCTTGAAAGCGACGCAAATCAAATGTGGGAGGGAGTGGTGGTACTACTGTGAAAGGCAGGTAAAAAAAAGGCGACCCGAAGGCCGCCTCATTCAACACCGCACTGATCAGAATTCGTGATCAGCGTTATCCGGGTTCAGGTCGCTGATGCCCAGCTTGCCGGCAGCGGCTTCGATCGAACCGGTCTGCTTGACCAGGGCGGCGATGGCGTCACGCACGATCTGGTTGCCTGCGTCGTTACCGGCCGCGATCAACTGGTCGTAGTGTTCACCTTTCTGAGCGTGATCAACCATGACCTGGATTTTCGCTTCGGTCGCCGCCAGGTCCGCTTTCAGCGCGGTGTCGGCAGCCGGGTCGGCCTTGGCCACCAGGGACGACAGGCTGGCGCCGGTCAGTTTGGTGCCGTCGACGCGGGTGTACTCGCCCAGGTAGACGTTGCGGATGCCCTTGGCGTCGTAGAAGTGCGAGTAATGGGTGTTGTCGCTGAAGCAGTCCTGTTCATCTTCCGGCGAGTTGGCTTCCAGGGAAACCTTCATGCGCTCACCGGCCAGTTCGCCCAGGGACAGGCTGCCCATGCCGAACAACATTTTGCGCAGGCCGTCGGTGGCAGGTTCTGCCTCCAGGGTGGCGCGGTAGTTGTCTTCGACGTTGGGTTTCCAGTTGCCGACCATTTCCTGCAGGTCGCTGACCAGCAGTTGGGTCACGGCGGTCAGGTAGGCGCGGCGGCGCTCGTTGTGGCCGCCGGTTGCGCCGTCGCCGGTCAGGTAATCCGACGCAGGGCGGTTGCCGGCGCCTGGGCCGGTGCCGTTCAGGTCCTGGCCCCAGAGCAGGAATTCGATGGCGTGGTAGCCGGTGGCGACGTTGGCTTCGGAACCGCCCAGCTCATTGAGGCTGGCGAGTTTTTCCGGGGTGATGTCCTTCACGTCGACCTTGTCTTCGCCGACCTGGATCTCGGTGTTGGCGATGATGTTGGCGGTAGCGCCCGGGTTACCCAGGGCGTGCTCGTAGGATTTGTCGACGTAGTCGATCAGGCCTTCGTCCAAGGGCCAGGCATTCACCTGACCTTCCCAGTCGTCGATGATGGTATTGCCGAAGCGGAACACTTCGCTCTGCAGGTACGGAACGCGCGCGGCAACCCAGGCGGCGCGGGCGGCCTTCAGGGTTTCGTCGTTCGGTTTGGCGAGGAAGGCGTCGATTGCGGTTTGCAGGGTTTTTGCCGTGGACTCGGCATCGCTGTACACCGCGAAGACCATGTCGGCGTAATGCGCAACCACGGCCTTGGCGGCCGCTTCGTCGACCTGACCGGCAGGGGTGGCAGCCGCTGGAGCGGTAGTGCTGGCAGCCGGGGTCGGCGCCTGGTTTGCTGCGGGCTTGTCTTTACCTTCGCCGCAACCGGCGAGAGAAATGGCAATGGCCAGCAGACTGGCGGTGGCCAGGGGCATACGAATCATGGCGAACATCCTGCTTCGGTTGTTGATGGGCGCGCGGGGGTCGCGCAAAACTGCGACATAATGCGAAAGATTTGCATTTTGTGTAAAGGGTTATACGCGGGAAATATTCAGTATCGTTTTGCCCGGTCAGAGAATGGCCGCGCCATTGCGCTCGGCCTGCTTCAAAAAAGCCGCCAACTCCCGGGCCGGCAGGGGTTTGCTGTAGTAGTAACCCTGACCTTCGTGGCAACCCTCGGAGATGATGTAGGCCTCCTGCTCCGCGGTTTCCACGCCTTCCGCGATGACCTGCATGCCCAGGCTTTTGCCCAGCTGGATAATGGCGCGAACGATGGTGGCATCGTCATCGTCGTCCAGCAGGTCCTGGACGAAGCTTTTGTCGATCTTGATCTTGTCCAGGGGCAGGCTTTTCAAATAGCTCAAGGAGGAATAGCCGGTGCCGAAATCATCAATCGCGATCAAGGCCCCGGAACGGCGCAGGCTCAACAGGTGTTGGGCGGCGGTGCTGATGTCTTCCATCAGGCCGGTCTCGGTGACTTCCAACTCCAGGCTGCGCGGCGGCAGGCGGTAGATCTGCATCAGGTTGTTGACCACCCGTGGCAGCTCGGTGTGGTGCAACTGCACGGTGGACAGGTTGACCGCCATGCGCAGTTCGGTGAAGCCCAGGTCATGCCATTCGCGCAATTGTCGACAGGCCTGGTCCAGTACCCATTCGCCGATCGGAATAATGGTGCCGTTCTGTTCTGCCAGCGGGATGAACAGGTCGGGCGGCACCAGGCCGTGTTCCGGGTGCTGCCAGCGGATCAGGGCTTCCACGCCTACCACACGCTGGTCGCGATAGCTGATCTGCGGCTGGTAGACCAGGTGGAACTGGTCGCGGCTGAGGGCGTCGCGCAGGTCTTTTTCCAGCTCGCGGCGACGGCGCATTTCGCTGTCGACGCTGGCGATATAGAACTGATAGCGGTTGCGAGAGCGGCTCTTGGCCAGGGTCATGGTCTGTTCGGCTTTTTGCAGCAGCTTCTCGGTGCTGTCGCCATCTTCGGGAAACAAGGTGATGCCGATAGTGGCGCGCAGGCGAATTTCCTCGTGGTCGAGAGCGAACTCCGCCTCCAGGTCGTCGAGGATGCTTTGCGCCAGTTCGGCCGCTTCGTAGGGCTGGTCGATATCGGCCTGTACCAGCGCGAACTGGTCGCCCCCCAGGCGGGCGAGGGCGCCGAGGCGACCGCTGTGGGCGCGCAGACGGTCGGCCAGGGCCAGCAGCAATTTGTCGCCGGCCTGGTAGGTGAACTGCTCGTTGACGCTTTTGAAGTCATCCAGTCCCACGCACAGCACCGCTACGCGACGCTGGCGGCGGCCGGCGTCGATGAGGATCTTGTCCAACTGCTCCTGCAGTTTCTGGCGGTTGGGCAGGCCGGTGAGAAAATCGTACTGGGCCATGCGCAGCAGGCTGGATTCCGCCTCATGGCGCAGGTGGGTGTTGCGCTCGATGGATTCGAGCAACTGGTTGGCGGTGTTGATCCACAACCCCAATTCGTTGCGCTCGTGGCCCTTGAGTTGCGGGATCTTGTGCTCGCTGGGGCGGTCCGGGTTGATCGATGTCAGGTGTTCGATAATCCGCGACAGCGGCTTGGTCAGCAGCCAGTGGTACACCAGGTACAACACCAGGCCCATGGCCAAGGCGCGTAACACGCCGGAAATGAAGATGATCACCGAACTGACAATAAAGCCCTGGCCGTACGTGGCGGTGTCGAGGGTAATGCTCAGGTCGCCGTAATACTCGCTGTAGGGGCCTTTGCCGACCAAGGCGGTGGTAAAGGTGCGTTCTTGGCCAAGAATCAGGTCGGTGAGCCAGCGGCTGGGGGAGTGCTGCAAGGCGCGGCTTTTTTCTGCCAGCATGGTTTCGTTGGGATGGCCGATGGAGGCCATGCGCACCGCCTCGTCCTGGAACAGCCCCTCTATCACCTGCATGCCCATCTCGCGGTCCAGGCTATAGACGGCCTGGGTCGAGGGGTCGCGAAACATGTCGAGGATGCGCTGGGCATCACCGGCCACGGCCTGGCGCGTCTTGTAGGCATCGAAAACGATCTGCGCCACGCTCAGCGTCACGCCCACGATCAACGCCGACAGCAGCACGACCCGTAGCAACTTCACCGACAAGCTGTTTTTGAGTTCCAGCTTCAAAGGGGCATTCCTTGTCTCATGCGGGTGGCCTTCAATATGCCATGAGTATTGGCAATCTGGTGGTGGCAGTCAAAGGAACATTGCGGCTGGGGGGGCTGGAGTCTATCGAAGGGCGTTCGGGAGGGGAGAGGGCGGATCATATCCGCCGCTCTCTTGCACAACACAGGGTTCAGGCGATTGCCTGATAGGCACTCTGCGCGGGATCGTCAGCAGGTTTATTAACCATTAAATCGGTCTAACGTCGGATGTACGTCCTCACCTGGTTTTCCGGAGGCTCCCCCTTGGCCCCCGCCCCCGCCCGCCAAACCTGTGAGCAGTTGCATCCCCATTTTCAGCCCCTCTCCCAATAGTGGGTTGAGCGCTGAGAGGCCCGCCGACAACAAGTCAACACCAGGGCCACTATCACCACCCGCTCCGGATACACCAGCCATAATTGCCACTCCTGAAAATAAACGAGAGAGTTATTTCTCTCACCGATTGTGTGGCAGGTTCGTGCCGGTGAGTTCCACGTTTCCTGAATGGGGTTCTTTTTTCAGGCATAAAAAAGCCCGGCAATCGCCGGGCTCTTTCTACTGCAAGCGTCGCTTAGGCAGTGAAGGTCTTGCCTTCGAACTGCTCAGCCACGAACTTCCAGTTGACCAGGTTCCAGAACGCTTCCACATACTTTGGACGTACGTTGCGGTAGTCGATGTAGTAGGCATGTTCCCACACGTCGCAGGTCAGCAGCGGGGTGTCGCCGCTGGTCAGCGGGTTGCCGGCGCCGATGGTGCTGGCCAGGGCCAGGGAACCGTCAGCCTTTTTCACCAGCCAGCCCCAACCGGAACCGAAGGTGCCGACGGACGTCTTGGTGAATTCTTCCTTGAACTTGTCGAACGAACCGAACGCGGCGTTGATGGCTTCAGCCAGTGCGCCGGTAGGTTGGCCGCCGGCGTTTGGTGCCAGGCAGTTCCAGTAGAAGGTGTGGTTCCAGACCTGAGCGGCGTTGTTGAAGATGCCGCCCGAAGAAGACTTGACGATTTCTTCCAGGGTCTTGCCTTCGAACTCGGTGCCTGGCACCAGGTTGTTCAGGTTCACGACATAGGTGTTGTGGTGCTTGTCGTGGTGGTATTCCAAGGTTTCCTTGGAGATGTGCGGCTGCAGGGCATCGTGTGCGTAGGGCAGCGGCGGCAATTCGAAAGCCATGATGATTCTCCTAATCAGGTCAGTTGCGGTGAGCGCAAGGCCGATCACGGGCGGCCAAACAAGCGCCGGGGAGTTTGTACTCTTTGCGGCGCAGGGTCCGGATCATAGCACCGGGGGTGCGGCAAAACCACGCAACAACTGTGTGGGATAGAGGTTCCAGAGCGTTTTGGAATATTCATCAGGCGCTGATCAATTGATAGGCCACGCTGAACATCATTACCGCTACCAACAGGTCCAACAGGCGCCATGTCGCCGGGCGTGCCAGCCACGGCGCCAACCAGGCCGCGCCGAGCGCCAGGGTGGCGAACCACAGGAACGATGCACTCGCGGCCCCGGCCACGTAGGCACCGGGTTCGGTTTGTTGCGCGCCCAGTGAGCCGATCAGCAGCACCGTGTCCAGGTACACATGAGGATTGAGCAACGTGACCGCCAGGGCGCTGAGCAATACGGCGCGCAATGAGCGGACCTTGAGATTGCCGCCTTGCTCCAGGCCCTGTGTCGAAAACGCCCGGCGCAATGCCAAGGTGCCGTACCACAGCAGGAACGCGGCGCCGCCCCAGCGGGCAATTGCCAGCAGCAGCGGGTTTTGGGCCAGCACCGTCGCCAGGCCGAATACCCCGGCGGCCACGAGCAAGGCGTCGCACACCACGCACAACGCCGCCACCGGCAGGTGATGTTCACGGCGCAGGCTTTGCGCCAATACAAATGCGTTTTGCGTGCCGATGGCCATGATCAGCCCCAGGGCCACCAATAATCCGTTCAGATAGCTTTGCCACATAACCATTACTCCGAAGTCGCTGCCAGTTGCCGCAATACGTCCATGGCTCGCTCGGCATCCG
Organism: Pseudomonas sp. GW821-FHT09C10; assembly: GCF_059418085.1. NCBI lineage: Bacteria > Pseudomonadati > Pseudomonadota > Gammaproteobacteria > Pseudomonadales > Pseudomonadaceae > Pseudomonas > Pseudomonas sp. GW821-FHT09C10. The sequence goes on along the minus strand of NZ_JBWKPE010000003.1, from coordinate 247,997 downwards.
CGCGGCCGACGAACAGGTGGTCGTGGTAGTAGCCGGCGATCACGTTGCAACTGATCCCGGCCTTGCCGAGTGCGCTGGCGAAGGCTGCCGTCAGGCCCACGGCTTGCAGCGCTGAATGCACATTCAGGGTGATCCACGCCGCGATGTAGTCGAACGCCAGGCCGGCCTGTTCCGCCTGCCGGCGCTCCAGGATCAGGGTCAGGCCTTCCTGTTCGCGAAAGCTGCCGATGGCCTCGCAACCGGCCGGGATCCGATGGTCAGGCAGGGTGCAGAACACGTAGTCACCGTCATTGAGCTGCGGGCTCATGCTGCGCAGCAGAGTTGCCAGGGCGGTTTCGCCAGCCATGGTGAAGGGTCCTTATAAAGAGAGAAGCGATGCTGGCTATTCTCATGGCCCAGGCTGTATAAGAAAAACCAATATTGCTGATCGCTCATTAGAGAAACTGATGTTCGACTATAAATTGCTTTCCGCCCTGGCGGCGGTGGTGGAACAGGCCGGCTTCGAGCGCGGAGCCCAGGTATTGGGGCTGTCGCAATCGGCGATTTCCCAGCGCATCAAGTTATTGGAAGCACGCATCGGCCAGCCGGTGCTGGTGAGGGTTACGCCGCCGGCGCCCACCGATATCGGTCGACGTTTGCTTAACCATGTGCAGCAGGTGCGGCTGCTGGAGCGCGACCTGCAAAGCCAGGTGCCGGCGCTGGACGAAGAAGGCATGCCTGAGCGCCTGCGCATCGCCCTGAATGCCGACAGCCTGGCCACCTGGTGGGCCGAGGCGGTCAGTGACTTTTGTGCCGAGCAGCATTTGCTGCTGGATCTGGTCGTAGAAGACCAGACGGTGGGGCTCAAGCGCATGCGTGCCGGCGAGGTAGCGGCCTGCATTTGCGCCAGTGAACGCCCGGTGGCCGGAGCCCGCAGCCTGTTGCTCGGCGCCATGCGTTATCGGGCGTTGGCCAGCCCGGCGTTTGTTAAACGGCATTTCCCCCAAGGTGTGCGTGCCGAGCAACTGGCGCGCACACCGGCACTGGTGTTTGGCCCGGATGATTTCCTGCAGCACCGCTACCTGGCGTCTCTGGGCGTGGACGGCGGTTTCGAACACCATTTATGCCCATCGTCCGAAGGCTTTATCCGCCTGGCGGAAGCCGGGCTCGGCTGGGGGCTGGTGCCTGAGTTGCAGGTGCGCGACCAGCTGGAAAAAGGCGTGCTGGTCGAGTTGATGCCAGATAAGCCCATCGATGTGCCGTTGTACTGGCATCATTGGCGCAGCGGCGGGCAGCTGTTGGGCCTGTTGACCGACCACCTGGCCCAAGCCTGTGGACAATGGTTGGTGCCGTTGGACTGATGGCGGTCGTCAAGGCAACAGCGATGAAAAATGAAAGAACACGGGGTAATACATGAAGATTCTGGTCACCGGCGCAAGCGGCTTCATCGGCGGGCGCTTTGCGCGTTTCGCCCTGGAGCAGGGCCTGGACGTGCGGGTCAACGGGCGGCGCGCCGAGGGTGTGGAGCACCTGGTTCGACGCGGTGCCGAGTTTATCCAGGGTGACTTGAGTGATGCCGACCTGGTGCGCGACCTGTGCCGCGATGTCGAAGCCGTGGTGCATTGCGCAGGCGCCGTGGGCTTGTGGGGGAAGTATCAGGACTTCCATCAAGGCAACGTGCTGGTGACTGAAAACGTCGTGGAAGCCTGCCTCAAACAGCGCGTGGGCCGTCTGGTGCACCTGTCGTCGCCGTCGATCTACTTCGACGGGCGCGATCACCTCGGGTTGACCGAAGAACAAGTCCCCAAGCGCTTCAAGCATCCCTATGCGGCCACGAAGTACCTGGCCGAACAGAAAGTGTTCGGCGCCCAGGAGTTCGGCCTCGAGGTGCTGGCCCTGCGCCCGCGGTTCGTCACCGGTGCCGGTGACATGAGTATTTTCCCGCGCCTGCTGAAAATGCAGCGCAAGAACCGCCTGGCTATCGTCGGCGACGGTCTCAACAAGGTCGACTTCACCAGTGTGCACAACCTCAACGAAGCGCTGCTCAGCAGTTTGCTGGCCACCGGTTCGGCCCTGGGCAAGGCCTACAACATCAGCAACGGCACACCGGTGCCGGTGTGGGATGTGGTCAATTACGTGATGCGCCAAATGGAGCTGCCCCAGGTGACCCGTTATCGCTCCTACGGCTTGTCCTACAGCGTGGCGGCGCTTAACGAAGCCTTTTGCGCAATGTGGCCCGGTCGTCCGGAGCCGGCGTTATCGCGCCTGGGCATGCAGGTAATGAACAAAGATTTCACCCTCGACATCAGCCGGGCCAGGCATTATCTGGATTACGAGCCCAAGGTCAGCCTGTGGACCGCCCTCGACGAGTTCTGCAGTTGGTGGAAGGCCCAGGATCCCGGGTTCAAATAAGGTCACAACAGGCAACACATCGGGAACCGAATTCCAGGTTCCGGGTCGATCAACGCGACGAGGTTGGGGTTTATACTCCCGTCGCTCGGCTTTCCAGCCAGCTAACTCACCGATTCAGGGTTGATTCATGCGTAACGATGCCAAAGACGATTTCGACAACATTCCCAGCCTGCGGGCCGATCTTGGGGATGACGATGATTTCGAACCTTCCCCGGCCACCTCGGTGCGTTCGCGCAACACGCCCGTGGTCAAGGTCAAGGGCGCCAGCACCGGCCCGCTGTGGGCATTGATCGGCGCGCTGTTGATCGCCTTCGCCGGCCTGGCCTGGTGGAGCTTCCAGCAGATTTCCCTGATGGGCCAGCAGTTGGTAGCCACCCAGGAAAGCTTTGCGCGCATCAGCGAAGAAGCGGCAGGGCGCCTGCAGGACATTTCCGGCAAGGTCGTAGCCAGTGAAGCCAATGTGAACAACGGCAGCGAAGCACTGAAACTGCAGATCAAACAGCTGGAAACCCAGTTGCTGGAGCAGGGCAAGCAGCAGCTCGGCGTTGCCGGCCAGGCCACCGAGCTGGACAAGCGCCTGGCGCAAATGACTGCCAGCACCACTGAGCTGTCGAGCGCCAATGCCAAGCTGCAGGGCCAGGTGCAAGCCTTGACCGATGCAGTGGCCACCCTGAAGGCTGCGCAGGGCGATGCCGGCAAGCGCGATACCGAGATAAAGGAATTAGTCGCTGATGTGGCCGCCTTGAAAAAGCAAGGTAACCCGAGCGCAGCCATCGCCCGTCTTGAGCAGGACCTCGTGGTACTCAAAAGCGCCCAGGACAGCCAGCCGGTCAACAGCGATGCGCCGACCAACAAGGAGTTCGACGTGTTCCGCATCCAGACCACCCGCAATATCACCACCTTGCAGAGCCAGGTGCAGAACCTGAATCAGCGCTTGAATGCGCCGGCGGCGGCAACGCCGCTCGGCCAGTAATATCGGGCCTGTGGCAAGCTTGCTCGCCACAGGCCGCCTAGCGGCTTGAATGTCACCGTCTGGTGACATTTCCCATCCCCTTCGTTACTTGCCCCCACCTTGCCCTTGTTTAGACTCCGGTCATCCCACAAACAATAATAAGGGCCACCCATGACCACGCGACCACTGCCTGCCAGCAGTTGGCTGAATGCACCTGCCCATCACGCCTGGCTCGCCGCCGAAGGCCAGCGCCTGCTGGCCTTCGCCAAGGCCTCCCGTCTGCCTGAGGGTTTTGGCAACCTCGACGACAAAGGCCAGTTGCCGGCCGATGCCCACGCCGAAACCATGAATACCGCGCGCATGACCCACAGCTTCGCCATGGCCCATGCCATGGGCTTGCCGGGTTATGCCGAATTGGTGGCGCACGGTGTTGCGGCCCTGGGCGGACCTTTGCGTGACAGCGAACACGGTGGCTGGTTCGCCGCGCCCCAGGCCCTGGACGGCAACACCGGCAAGGCGGCCTACCTGCATGCGTTTGTCGCCCTGGCCGCCAGCTCGGCCGTGGTGGCGGGCGCGCCTGGCGCGCAAAATCTGCTGAACGACGCCGTCCATATCATCGACCAGTTCTTCTGGAGCGAAGAGGAAGGCGTGATGCTCGAATCCTTCGCCCGGGACTGGAGCGGCGTCGAAGCCTATCGCGGCGCCAACAGCAACATGCACGCCACCGAAGCCTTCCTGGCCCTGGCCGATGTCACTGCCGACACACGTTGGCTGGACCGCGCCCTGCGCATCGTCGAGCGAGTGATTCATACCCACGCCGCCGCCAACCAGTTCATGGTGATCGAGCATTTCGACGCGCAATGGCAACCCCTGCTCGATTACAACGAAGATAACCCCGCCGATGGCTTCCGCCCGTATGGCATCACCCCTGGCCATGGCTTTGAGTGGGCGCGGCTGGTGCTGCACCTGGAAGCCGCGCGCCTGCAGGCCGGGCTGGCCACGCCGGACTGGCTGCTGAGCGCCGCCAAGGGCCTGTTCGCCAGCGCCTGCGACTATGCCTGGGCCGTGGATGGCGCCCCCGGTATCGTCTACACCCTGGACTGGAACCACCGCCCGGTCGTGCGCGAGCGCCTGCACTGGACCCACGCCGAAGCCAGCGCCGCTGCCCAGGCCTTGCTCAAACGCACGGGTGAGCTGCATTACGAAACCTGGTACCGGCGTTTCTGGGAATTTTGCGACACCCATTTCATCGACCGCCTCCACGGCAGTTGGCACCACGAACTCAGCCCGCATAACCAGCCCAGCAGCACCATCTGGGGCGGTAAACCGGACCTGTACCATGCCTGGCAAGCGGTCGTGCTGCCTGCACTGCCCCTGGCCCCGAGCATGGCCAGCGCTTTAGGCGCTGGGTGTTATGTCACCAAGTGGTGACATTTGTGCATCCCTTTGTTACCTGTGCTCGAAAAAACCATGTTTAAACTCCGTGCAGCGCAAGCTCCAGACTTGCATGCATAACAACAAGAAAAGGTATTCAGATGAACGCGATTAATCGCCTCGCCGTAGCTATTTCCGTTGCCTCGTTGTTTCCCCTCAGTGCATTTGCCGCCGACTCCAAAGGGACGGTTGAAGTTGTGCATTGGTGGACCTCGGGTGGCGAAAAAGCGGCTGTAGATGTCCTGAAGGCCCAAGTCGAGAAAGATGGCTTCACCTGGAAAGACGGCGCCGTCGCAGGTGGCGGTGGCGCTACTGCCATGACCGTGCTGAAAAGCCGCGCGGTCGCCGGCAACCCGCCAGGCGTTGCCCAGATCAAGGGCCCCGACATCCAGGAATGGGCGTCCACCGGCCTGCTCGACACCGACGTCCTGAAGTCCGTCGCCAAAGACGAAAAATGGGATTCCCTGCTCGACAAGAAAGTCTCCGACACCGTTAAGTACGACGGCGACTACGTTGCCGTACCGGTCAACATCCACCGCGTGAACTGGCTGTGGATCAACCCGGAAGTCTTCAAGAAAGCCGGTATCACCAAGAACCCAACCACCCTCGAAGAATTCTACGCCGCCGGCGACAAGCTCAAAGCCGCAGGCTTCATCCCGCTCGCTCACGGTGGCCAGCCTTGGCAGGACAGCACCGTGTTCGAAGCGGTGGTCCTGTCGGTAATGGGCGCCGATGGCTACAAGAAAGCCCTGGTCGACCTCGATAACGCTGCGCTGACCGGCCCGGAAATGGTCAAGTCCCTGACCGAGCTGAAGAAAGTCGCGACCTATATGGACGTCGACGGCAAAGGCCAGGACTGGAACCTCGAAGCAGGCAAGGTCATCAACGGCAAGGCCGGTATGCAGATCATGGGTGACTGGGCCAAGTCCGAATGGACCGCCGCCAAGAAAGTCGCCGGCAAAGACTACGAGTGCGTAGCCTTCCCGGGCACCGACAAAGCCTTCACCTACAACATCGACTCCCTGGCGGTGTTCAAGCAGAAAGACAAAGGCACTGCCGCTGGTCAGCAGGACATCGCCAAAGTCGTGCTGGGTGAAAACTTCCAGAAGGTGTTCAGCATCAACAAGGGCTCGATCCCTGTTCGCAACGACATGCTGAACAAAATGGACTCCTACGGTTTCGACTCCTGCGCCCAGACCGCCGCCAAGGACTTCCTGGCTGACGCCAAGACCGGCGGCCTGCAGCCAAGCATGGCGCACAACATGGCCACCACCCTGGCGGTGCAAGGTGCGTTCTTCGATGTCGTGACCAACTACATCAACGACCCGAAAGCCGATCCGGCCGACACCGCCAAGAAACTCGGCGCTGCGATCAAGTCTGCCAAGTAACGGTTGACCTTGTGAGGGGGATCCCTGCCCCCTCACAAGGCGTGCTTCTGTAGTCCTTTTTCCCTGTATTGGATTTTCCCATGAGTTCTGTTGCTGTGTTCAGCAAAGCCTCGCCGTTCGATGCACTGCAGCGCTGGCTACCCAAACTGGTGCTGGCGCCCAGCATGTTCATCGTGTTGGTGGGCTTCTACGGCTACATCCTGTGGACGTTTGTGCTCTCGTTCACCACCTCTACGTTCCTGCCAAGCTACAAATGGGCGGGTCTTGCGCAATACGAGCGGTTGTTCGACAACGACCGCTGGTGGGTGGCGAGCAAGAACCTGGCGCTGTTCGGCGGGATGTTCATCGGCATCACCCTGGTGATCGGCGTGACGCTGGCGATTTTCCTCGACCAGAAAATCCGCCGCGAAGGTTTTATCCGCACCATTTACCTGTACCCGATGGCGCTCTCGATGATCGTCACCGGTACCGCCTGGAAATGGCTGCTCAACCCGGGCATGGGCCTGGACAAACTCCTGCGTGACTGGGGCTGGGAAGGCTTCCGTCTCGACTGGCTGATCGACCCGGACCGCGTGGTCTACTGCCTGGTGATTGCCGCCGTGTGGCAAGCCTCCGGTTTCATCATGGCGATGTTCCTCGCCGGCCTGCGTGGGGTTGATCAGTCGATCATCCGTGCCGCCCAGATCGACGGCGCGAGCCTGCCGCGCATCTACTGGAGCGTGGTGCTGCCGAGCCTGCGTCCGGTGTTCTTCAGTGCGGTGATGATCCTGGCGCACATTGCGATCAAGAGCTTCGACCTGGTGGCGGCCATGACGGCCGGTGGCCCGGGCTATTCGTCCGACCTGCCCGCCATGTTCATGTACTCGTTCACCTTCAGCCGTGGCCAGATGGGCATGGGCTCGGCCAGTGCAATCCTGATGCTCGGTGCGATCCTCGCGATCATCGTGCCTTACCTCTACTCCGAGCTGAGGACCAAGCGTAATGACTAGTCTCACTGCCAAACCTGCCATCAGCCTGAGCCGCATCGCGATCTACGCGGTGTTGATCCTCGCTGTGCTGCTGTACCTGGTACCGCTGGTGGTGATGTTGCTCACCAGCTTCAAGACCCCGGAAGACATCAGCACCGGCAACCTGCTGAGCTGGCCGACCGTGGTCAGCGGCATCGGCTGGGTCAAGGCCTGGGCCACCGTGGATGGCTACTTCTGGAACTCGCTCAAGATCACCGTGCCGGCCGTGCTGATTTCCACCGCCATCGGTGCATTGAACGGTTATGTGCTGTCGTTCTGGCGCTTCCGTGGTTCGCAGCTGTTCTTCGGCTTGCTGTTGTTCGGCTGCTTCCTGCCGTTCCAGACCGTGCTGCTGCCCGCGTCGTTCACCCTCGGCAAGATGGGCCTGGCCAGCACCACCACCGGCCTGGTGTTTGTGCACGTGGTGTACGGCCTGGCGTTCACCACGCTGTTCTTCCGTAACTACTACGTGAGCATCCCGGATGCGCTGATCAAGGCGGCACGCCTGGACGGGGCGGGTTTCTTCACCATCTTCCGTCAGATCATTCTGCCGATGTCCACGCCGATCATCATGGTCTGCCTGATCTGGCAGTTCACCCAGATCTGGAACGACTTCCTGTTCGGTGTGGTGTTCTCCAGTGGCGACTCCCAGCCCATCACGGTGGCGCTGAACAACCTGGTCAACACCAGCACCGGGGCCAAGGAATATAACGTGGATATGGCGGCGGCGATGATCGCCGGGCTGCCGACCCTGCTGGTCTATGTGATCGCAGGCAAGTATTTCGTGCGCGGCCTGACGGCCGGCGCGGTCAAGGGGTAATCATGGCTACGCTTGAACTTCGCAATGTAAACAAGACCTATGGCGCCGGCCTGCCCGACACCTTGAAGAACATCGAACTGTCGATCAAGGAAGGGGAGTTCCTGATCCTGGTCGGCCCTTCGGGTTGCGGTAAGTCTACGCTGATGAACTGCATCGCCGGCCTGGAGACCATCACCGGCGGCGCGATCATGATCGGCGACCAGGACGTCAGCGGCATGAGCCCCAAGGACCGTGACATCGCCATGGTGTTCCAGTCCTACGCGCTGTACCCGACCATGAGCGTGCGCGAGAACATCGAGTTCGGCCTCAAGATCCGCAAGATGCCCCAGGCCGACATCGACGCCGAAGTGGCGCGCGTGGCCAAGCTGCTGCAGATCGAACACCTGCTCAACCGCAAGCCGGGCCAGCTCTCCGGCGGCCAGCAACAGCGCGTGGCCATGGGCCGGGCCCTGGCACGTCGGCCGAAGATCTACCTGTTCGACGAACCGCTGTCGAACCTCGACGCCAAGCTGCGCGTCGAAATGCGTACCGAAATGAAGCTGATGCACCAGCGCCTCAAGACCACCACCGTCTACGTGACCCACGACCAGATCGAAGCGATGACCCTGGGCGATAAAGTGGCGGTGATGAAGGACGGCATCATCCAACAATTCGGCACGCCGAAAGAAATTTACAACGACCCTGCTAACCTATTTGTGGCAAGCTTTATCGGTTCACCACCGATGAACTTCGTGCCTATGCGCCTAAAACGCAAGGACGGGAAGTTGGTGGCGCTGCTCGACAGCGGCCAGGCGCGATGCGAATTGCCGCTGGGTATGAACGACGCCGGCCTGGAAGACCGTGATGTGATTCTGGGCCTGCGCCCGGAGCAGATCGTGCTGGCGGCGGGTGAGGGTAATGGTTCATCGAGCATTCGTGCCGAGGTCCAGGTCACCGAGCCGACCGGCCCGGACACACTGGTGTTTGTGCAGCTCAATGACACCAAGGTCTGCTGCCGTTTGGCGCCTGATGTGGCGCCGCAGGTGGGCGAGACCCTGACACTGCAATTCGATCCATCCAAGGTATTGCTGTTCGACGCCAACACGGGCGAGCGCCTCGGCACTGCTTCTTCATTGCCCGCACAGGGGCATGCGGACAACGTGGCCCAATTCAAAGGTCGCTGAAGTAGATAAGTTGTTGTTTTATATGAAAAAAAAGTAACCCGCGTTAGATAAAAACAGTTTAATAACAATAAAGACGAGGATGTAGGGATGAAAAAGCAACACAACAACACTCGGCTGATCTGCCAACTGTCAGCAGCAGCAGCCCTTGTACTGTCCGCCAATGCGATGGCGGCCGATGCATTCAGTGCCGACTCCAAGTGGATGACCGGTGATTGGGGCGGCGAGCGTACCAAGCTGATCGAACAAGGTATCGACATCAAGGCTGACTACGTAGGGGAAATGGGCGCCAACCTGCGTGGCGGCTACAACGACGACAAGACCGGCCGTTACTCCGACCAGTTTGGGTTGGGCGTGGCGCTGGACCTGCAAAAGCTGTGGGGCTGGGATAACACCCAGGCCAAGATCCAGCTGACTAACCGTAATGGCCAGAACATCTCCAACGACCGCATTGGCGACCCGCGTGCCGGCACGCTGAGCTCGTCCATGGAAGTCTACGGTCGTGGCCACATGGTGCGTCTGACCCAGTTCTGGATTCAGCACCAGATGTTCGACAACAAGCTGGACGTGAAGCTCGGCTACTTCGGTGAAGGCGAAGACTTCAACACCTTCCCGTGCGACTTCCAGAACCTGTCGTTCTGTGGCTCCCAGGTCGGCAACTATGTAAACACCTGGTACAACTGGCCGGTCAGCCAGGCCGCGATCCGCGTGAAGTACAACATCACGCCTGAGCTGTATGCGCAAATCGGTGCGTACAACCAGAACCCGTCGCAGCTGGAGCACGGCAACGGCTTCAAGCTCAGCGGCAGCGGCACCAAGGGCACCGTGATTCCGGTGGAATTGGTCTGGTCGCCTAAGGTGAATAACCTGCCGGGCGAATACCGCGTGGGTTACTACAAGAGCGCCGCCGATGCTGCTGACGTTCGTGAAGACGTCAATGGCAACGATGCTGCCACCACCGGTGCGGCCTACCGTACCCGCAGCAGCAAAAAAGGCTACTGGTTCGTTGCCCAGCAGCAGCTCACCACCCATAACGGCGACGCTTCCCGTGGCTTGAACATCGCCGCCAACGCGACCTTCCACGACAAGGAAACCAACCTGGTCGACAACTACCAGTCGTTGATGCTGGTGTACAAAGGCCCATTCGACGCGCGTCCAAAAGATGACGTCGGCATTGGTGCTGCGCGTCTGCACGTCAACGATGACGTGAAGAAAAATGCCGAACTGCTGAATGCCGCCAACGGCGTTGCCGACTACGACAACCCGCTGTTCTCGCCGATCCGCGAAACCGAGTACAACTTCGAAATCAACTACGGCTTCCACGTCACCAACTGGCTGACCGTGCGTCCCAACCTGCAATACGTTGTCCAACCGGGCGGCGTGGATAAAGTCGACAACGCGCTGGTGGCGGGCCTGAAAATTCAGTCTACGTTCTAACGCTGTTGCGATAAGCTCCTTCTCTCTGTGCGCATTTTGCGGGTAGCCATGGCTATCCGCTTTTTTTTGGGTGGCACTGTGATATTTGGGACCGTGGCACATGCATGAGCAACCGCTGCAACGCTTTTTCAAATCCCTGCGCGAGCGTCCGGTGTTCGCCTGGGAGCGCTTTCAGATGCGCGACGTGTTGGTAATCGACCATCCGCTGTGCCAGGCGGTGTTCAGTCGCCAGGGTGCGCAACTGTTGCACTTTCAGCCCCGTGGCCAGAAACCCTGGCTGTGGTGTGCGGCCAAGTGGCCGCAAGTCGGCGCCATCCGTGGCGGCGTGCCGGTGTGCTGGCCGTGGTATGGCCGCCATCCGAGCGAAAACGCATGGCCGTCCCATGGTTGGGCGCGTTTGATCGACTGGAAACTGCTCGACAGCAGCAGCGACGACGACGGCGTGCGCCTGCACTGGCAATTGCAGCTGTGCGACTGGCAGGTCGACCTGCACGCGCACCTGGGCGACACCCTGGAACTGCGCCTGAGCACCGAGCATCAGGACGAGTTGCCGTGCCAGTTGAGCCATGCTTTGCACGCTTACTGGCGTATTGGTCACGTTGATGAGATAGCGCTGTCTGGGCTCGACGGCGCGCACGGTTACGACCAGCTCAATCGCCAGGCGTGCCAGCAGGAAGGCGAACTAAGGGTGGATGGCGGGTGCCAGCGGGTGTTCCAGCACGATGGCGAACTGCAGCTCAAGGATCATGCCTGGCAACGTGAACTGTGCATCGATACCGGCGACAGCGCCGACACCGTCGTATGGCATCCGGGCAGCCGGCCACTATTGGGCGTTAGTTTTAACGAGGCGTCGGGGTTTGTGTGCGTGGAGTCGGCGATGGCCGGGGCGAGCCTGGCGCCGGGGGAGCGGGCGCATCTCAGTTTGCAGGCACGGGCTGGGGTTTAGCGGTGTGGTTGATGGCCTCATCGGGGGCAAGCCCCCTCCCACAGTTTGATTTGTGAATACCTTCAAATTTGGGAGGGGCGGTGCGACGATTCGACTTGCCCCCGATGAGGCCAGTGAAGCCAACACACAGGCTGGCTTAGTTGAACTCATCCCCCACCGGATATCGGCTGTCATTCAAGCTCTCTTTGATCTTGCGCAGATGCGGCTGGAAATCCACCCCACGGCGCAAGGTCATGCCGGTCGCCAGTACATCCAGCACCGTCAATTGAATGATCCGTGAGGTCATCGGCATATAGATGTCGGTGTCTTCGGGCAGCGGAATGTTCAGGCTTACGGTACTGGCCTTGGCCAGCGGCGAGTTCTCGGCGGTTACGCCCAGCACCGACGCACCGTTTTCCCGGGCGATACGCGCCACTTCCACCAGCTCACGGGTGCGGCCGGTGTAGGAAATGATCACGAACAACTCGCCCGTGTGGGCCACCGAGGCGATCATGCGTTGCATCAGCACGTCGGCGTGGGCGGTGACCGCCAGGTTGAAGCGGAAAAACTTGTGCAGCGCGTCCATGGCCACCGGCGCCGAAGCGCCCAGGCCGAAGAAGTGGATCTGCCGCGCCTGGATCAACAGGTCCACGGCCTTGCTGATCAGGGCCGGGTCCAGGGCCTGGCAGGCGGCGTCCAGCGAGGCGATGGCGCTGCCAAAGATCTTCTGGGTGTAGGCCTCGGGGTTATCATCGGCCTCCACGGCGCGGCTGACATACGCTGCGCCACTGGCCAGGCTTTGCGCCAACTGCAATTTAAGTTCAGGGTAACCGCTGACGCCGAACGAACGGCAGAAACGGTTGACCGTCGGTTCACTGACCGAGGCGGCCTGGGCAAGGGCTGCGATGGAGAAGCGGGTCGCCTGCTGCGGGTTGAGCAGGATGACCTCGGCCACTTTTTTCTCGGCCTTGTTCAATTCTTCGAGGCGGTTCTGGATCTGTTCCAGAAGATTTCGCACGCGGTCCATTCAGTCTTTCCTTCGGGCGACGATGCAAATAAAGGGTGGCAACCAATCGACGAGTGGCCTTTTGCGGTGGCCTATCCTACTGAGGGTAGCTGAACACCACCACTCGGAATGCGTATTTCCGGAAAATGTTGTGGTTATTACTACATTTTTCCTTGAGTGATGCCTTGAAAAAAGGTATTTGTAGCTTAACTTGATAAAAGAACAAACATCATGCCTTCGATAACCGTGGAACCCTGCACCTTTGCCCTGTTTGGCGCCTTGGGTGATCTGGCGCTGCGCAAGTTATTTCCTGCCCTCTATCAACTCGATGGCGCCGGGCTGCTGCACGACGATACCCGTATCCTGGCCCTGGCCCGGGAAGCCGGTTCCGAGCAGCAACACCTGGCCCATATCGAAAAAGAATTGCGTAAATACGTCGGCAAGGAACTGGACGAGAGCATCGCCCAGCGTTTCCTGGCGCGCCTGACCTATGTCCACGTCGACTTCCTAAAAGCCGATGACTACGTGGCCCTGGCGGAAAAGGCCGGCACCGAGCAACGCCTGATTGCCTACTTCGCCACGCCTGCGGCGGTGTACGGTGCGATCTGCGAGAACCTGTCCAAGGTCGGCCTGGCGGAAAACACCCGCGTCGTGCTGGAGAAACCCATCGGGTCGGACTTGGAATCCTCGCGCAAGGTCAACGATGCCGTGGCGCAGTTCTTCCCGGAAAACCGCACCTACCGTATCGACCACTACCTGGGCAAAGAGACCGTCCAGAACCTGATCGCCCTGCGTTTCGCCAACAGCCTGTTCGAAACCCAGTGGAACCAGAACTACATTTCCCATGTGGAAATCACCGTGGCCGAGCAGGTCGGCATCGAAGGCCGTTGGGGCTATTTCGACAAGGCCGGCCAGCTGCGCGACATGATCCAGAACCACCTGCTGCAACTGCTTTGCCTGATCGCCATGGACCCGCCGGCCGACTTGTCCGCCGACAGCATTCGTGACGAGAAGGTCAAGGTGCTTAAGGCCCTGGCGCCGATCAGCCCGGATGGCCTTACCACTCAAGTGGTGCGCGGCCAGTACATCGCCGGCTACAGCGCCGGCAAGCCGGTGCCGGGTTACCTGGAAGAAGAGAATTCCAACACCCAGAGCGACACCGAAACCTTCGTCGCGCTGCGGGCCGATATCCGTAACTGGCGTTGGGCCGGGGTGCCGTTCTACCTGCGTACCGGCAAGCGCATGCCGCAGAAGCTGTCGCAGATCGTCATCCACTTCAAGGAACCGTCTCATTACATCTTCGCCCCCGAGCAGCGCCTGCAGATCAGCAACAAGTTGATCATCCGCCTGCAGCCGGACGAAGGCATTTCCTTGCGCGTGATGACCAAGGAGCAGGGCCTGGACAAGGGTATGCAACTGCGCAGCGGGCCTCTGCAACTGAATTTTTCCGACACCTATCGCAGCGCGCGCATCCCTGATGCCTACGAGCGTTTGCTGTTGGAAGTGATGCGCGGCAATCAGAACCTGTTTGTTCGCAAAGATGAAATCGAAGCCGCGTGGAAGTGGTGTGACCAGTTGATCGCCGGGTGGAAAAAATCCGGTGATGCGCCCAAGCCGTATGCGGCGGGGTCCTGGGGGCCGATGAGCTCGATTGCACTGATCGCGCGGGATGGGAGGTCTTGGTATGGCGATATCTGAATTGAAACTGCCTCGGGGCGTGACTGCCCACGAGTACCGCACGCCTGTGCTGCTGGCGGACGGCCTGGCCAACGACGTGGCCGAACAACTGCGCGCAGCCATCAGTGCCCGTGGCGAAGCGACCCTGGTGGTGTCCGGTGGCCGCAGCCCCGTGGCGTTTTTCCAGAACCTGGCCAAGCAAGGCTTGGACTGGTCCAAGGTCACCATCACCCTGGCCGATGAGCGCTGGGTGCCGGTGGAACACGCCGACAGCAATGCCGGCCTGTTGAAGCAGCACCTGTTGCAAGGCCCGGCGGCCAAGGCCAGGTTCCTCAGCCTGTACAGCGCCGCCGCCAACCTTGAAGACGCTGCCGAGCAGGCCGATCGCTTGCTGGCCGAGCTGCCGGCCATTGATGTGCTGGTGCTGGGCATGGGCGATGACGGCCACACCGCATCGCTGTTTCCCAACAGCCCGAACCTCGCCGCTGCACTGCAGGCCGACGGTACCCGCCGTTGCTGGCCGATGCTGGCGCCGACCGTGCCGCACCAGCGCCTGACCATGAGTCGCGCATTGCTGGCCACGGCCCACTACACCGCGCTGTCGATTTCCGGCAGTTCGAAATTGACCACCTTGAGCGCCGCGCTGGCCAGTGACGACGTTGCTGCCATGCCGATTCGCGCGTTTTTGCAACCTACTTTAGAGATTTACTGGTGCCCATGAGCCAAGGATCAGCCGCTATGAAAAGCCCTCAACCGACCGTGTCCATGGCGGATAAAGTTGCCCTGATCGACAGCCTCTGCGCCAAGGCGCGGATCCTGCCGGTGATCACCATCGCCCGCGAGCAGGACATCCTGCCGCTGGCCGATGCCCTGGCAGCCGGTGGTTTGACCGCATTGGAAGTGACCTTGCGTTCCGAGTTCGGCCTCAAGGCCATTCAGGTGCTGCGTGAGCAGCGGCCTGAACTGTGCACCGGCGCCGGCACCGTACTCGACCGCCACATGCTTGAAGCGGCGGAAGTCGCCGGTTCGCAATTTATCGTCACCCCCGGCATCACCCGCGACCTGCTGGAAGCCTCGGTGCACAGCCCGATCCCGCTGCTGCCAGGCATCAGCAACGCCTCCGGCATCATGGAAGGCTACGGCCTGGGCTACCGTCGCTTCAAACTGTTCCCGGCCGAGGTCAGCGGCGGTGTTGCCGCGATCAAGGCCCTGGGCGGCCCGTTCGGCGAAGTGAAATTCTGCCCGACCGGCGGCGTCGGCCCGGCCAATATCAAGAGCTATATGGCGTTGAAAAACGTGATGTGCGTGGGCGGTAGCTGGATGCTTGACCCGGAGTGGGTCAAGAACGGCGACTGGGCCCGCATCCAGGAAGTCACCGCGCAGGCGCTGGCGCTGCTGGATTGAGCTGATTCATCGAATCGTTGTTGCTGTGCTTAACGGCATTTTTGCGGTGCACTTGGTCGGTGTACCGCTTTTTTTTGCCGGTAAAAACCTGAGGCCCACCTTTAGTCTCTGCTTAGCTCGGTAATGGCATTGACCAGGACATTGATGTCCTCCGCCGACGTCACCAACCCCGGTGTCACGCGGATACAGGTACCAAACGCCGCACCGGTGCGCGTGGTGGTAAACAGCCCATAGTCCTTGAGCATGCGATCCACCATCACCTGCTGATCCCGCCCGCTGAACTTGAATGCCGTGATCCCGCAATACAGCCGTGGATCGTCCGGCGTCAGCACCTCGATCCCCGGCAACGGTCGCACCTGGCTCACCCATACATCCCGCAGATAACTGACCCGCGCACCCTTGGCCGTCGCGCCGCCCATGGTGCGATGTTCTTCAAGCACCAGCGGCAGCGTCATTAACGCGGGGAAATTCGGCGTGCTGTACGACGTACGCGCACGCACGTCGGTGGCGGGGTAGTGGAACTCGCCCATGTCCGGATCAATATCTGCCAGGCGTTCGGGGGCGATATAGAGGAACCCCAGGGTCAGCGGCGCGCCGATCCATTTGTGCAGGTTGAAGCCGGCGAACGCAATGCCCAGTTCGGCGAGGTTGAACTCGATCTGGCCCAGTGCATGGGCGCCGTCGAGGATCACGTCAATGGCATGCTCACGTGCAGCCTTGGCGATGGTTTCAACAGGCATCACCAGGCCGGTGCGGTGGGTCACATGGGTCAGTGCCATGAGCTTCAGGCGCGGGCATTGGGCGAACGCATCGCGATAGGTCTGCACCAGGCTGTCGAAACTGGCCGGGTGGGTATGGGACAGTTCTATCACTTCTACACCGCGAACCCCGGCCAACCAGCGCATCGCGCCTTTGACGGTGTCGTACTCCAGGTCGCTGATCAGCACCTGATCGCCGGGTTGCAGGCGGTTGTAGTTGCGGATCAGCGACTGCAAGGCTTCGGTGGCGTTGCGGGTAAAGGCGACTGCCTCGGGGTCGACGTCGATCAGGCCCGCCAGTTGGCGACGGATCTCGACGTTTTCACCTTGCTCGAAGCGCTGGCGCACATACAGCGAGTTGCTGCGGTTGATAAAAGCCACGTGCTCCAGGTACTGCGCCTGCACCTCGCGGCTCATACGCCCGAAGTAGCCGTTCTCCAGGTTGATCGGGCCGGGCTCCAGTGCATAGCGCTGGGCGATGGCCTGCCAGTGAGGTTCGTTGTCAGCATTCCTTGGCATGGCGAGTCTCTTAATGGCGGGGGGCGGGTTTGCCGTGTTTAACGCGCAGCGGTTCCAACAATTCGGACAAGCCGTTGTGGTCGATTTCCTGCATCAATGCCAGCAGCCCGCCCAGTTCGCCGTGGGGAAAGCCCTCGCGGGCGAACCAGTTCAGGTAGGGACCCGGCAGGTCGGCGATGATCCGGCCCTTGTATTTGCCGAAGGGCATTTCGCGGGTGATCAGCAGTTCGAGTTTTTCGGGATTCATGGGCTTCGTGTTGAGTGAGGCGAGGTCTTCGAAAATACAGGCATTCTGCATGAAGGCCAAATGACAGATCATGCAAATAACGTACATACAGATGGTTCAAATATTTTTAAGTTATTGAAAATAAACATAAAAGTAATTTTTCAAAACCTGGCACGAGCGCTGCAATCATTAAGACAACCCTTCTTCACCTGCCTAAGGAATTGAAAAATGACTGACATCAACAAAGAATCGATCTCCGTACTGAACGACCTGATCGAGACCAGCATCGACGGCCAGAAAGGCTTCAAGGAATGCGCAGAAGACATCAAGCATCCGGAACTCAAGGCGCTGTTTGCCAAGCGCTCCGCTGACTGCGCTACCGCCGCCGCCGAATTGAAGACCGCCGTGCGTGCCCTGGGCGGTGATCCGGAAGACTCCGGCAGCGTAGCCGGCGCCCTGCACCGTGGCTGGGTCGACGTGAAGTCGATGCTCACCGGTAAGGACGAAGAGGCTGTGCTCAACGAAGCCGAGCGCGGCGAAGACCACGCACTGAAGGCTTACAAAGAAGCCATCGAGAAGATCAACAAGCACAACCTGCTGGGCATTCGTGACCTGGTTGAGCGTCAGTACCACGGCGTGCAACGCAATCACGACCAGGTAAAAGCCCTGCGTAACCAGGCTCGCGCTCAGTCCTAAGCGCTGCTGTGTAACACATGTGGGAGGGGGCTTGCGCCCGATAGCGGTGGATCAGTCGATATTTCAATGACTGACACACCGCCATCGGGGGCAAGCCCCCTCCCACATTTGTATTGTGTTGGCCTTGAAACCCTACTCAGCCGATGCTGATCGGCGGCAGCTCGGTCAAGGTCACGACCTGCTGCTTGCGGGGTGCAAGAATTTCCGCCTCGCCATCCACGACCAGCTCATCGCGCTGGTTGAACACACGGGTGGCAATGCGTACGCGAAACTTCGGCAGCTTCTCGAGGATTTCCAGGCGCACGGTCAGGGTATCGCCGATTTTCACCGGCTTCTGGAAGGTCATCTGCTGGCCGATATAGATAGTGCCCGGCCCGGGCAGCTCACACGCAACGGCTGCGCTGATCAGGGCGCCGCTGAACATACCGTGGGCGATACGCTCCTTGAACATGGTCGCCTTGGCGTATTCGGCATCCAGGTGCACCGGGTTGTGGTCGCCGGACATGGCGGCAAACAGCTGGATATCACGCTCTTCGACGGTCTTGCTGTAGCTGGCGGTCTGGCCGACTTCAAGGGCTTCGTACGGGGTGTTGGTTACCTGGGTCATCTAAAGGTGCATCCTGTGGCTAATCGGTAATTTAACTGTCTGATTTTAAACGTAAATTTATTCGCAGTGGGCCGGCCTGCGCAAGGTCAGGGCCTGGTCGAGCCACCTCAGCACATCGGCGCTGACTTCGTCGCGATTGGTTTCGTTGAACACTTCGTGACGCGCCTGCGGGTAGATATTCAGTTGCAGGTGCTGGCTGCCGGCCTCTCGCAGGGCATCGGCCAGGCTTTTGAGACGCTTGCCCTCACTGACCGGATCACATTCGCCGCCCATCACCAGGATCGGCAGGCCCGGATCGATCTGGGCGAGATTGGACGCTTTGCTGATTTGCTGCAAGCCGCCGAGCAGATCGATCCATAGTTGATTGGTACAGCGGAAGCCGCAGAGTGGATCGTTGATGTATTTGTCGACTTCGTTCGGGTCACGGCTGAGCCAGTCGAACGCGGTGCGATTGGGCTTGAATGCTTTGTTGAACGAGCCGAACGACAGGAACTCGATCAACGCACTGCGCCCACGGACACCCTGGCGCAGGCGTTCGGCGCGTGCGATCAGCCGAGCGGCACGGTACAGCGCCACCGGCTGGAAATTCGAACCGCTGAGAATCGCTCCATGCAGGCTGGCGCTGTGGTGCAGCAGGTAGGCCTGGGCGATATAACTGCCCATGCTGTGGCCGAGCAAAATGATCGGCAGCCCCGGATGCTGCTGGCCGATGTGCTGGTTGAGGCTGGCCAGGTCACCCACCACTTTGTTCCAGCCGTCCTTTTCGGCATACAGGCCCAGCGTGCCTTCGTCGGCGGTGCGGCCGTGGCCACGCTGGTCCGGCGCATACACACCATAGCCGGCACTGCCCAGGGCTTCGGCCAGCCGCGCATAGCGCCCGCTGTGCTCCGCCATGCCGTGGGACAGCATGACCACCGCCTTGGCCGGGCCGTCGGGCATCCAATGATTGACGTACAGGCGGCTGCGGTCATTCGCGGTCAGCCAGAAGGTGCTGTGGTTCATGGGGTTCCCTTTCTCAAGGTCTGCTCAAGGTCTGCTCGACGTTGTTGCAGTGTATAGCTCATCTGTCAGGCGACGGGGTATCTGCCTGCGCATCAGGGACAAGATTCATACAATCAATGACGCAATTTGCTGTATTTGCCTGTTTGGCCATAGCTGCTAACGTCCCCCAAGCTCCGCTTTCTATAAAAGCGGCCGGACACCTTCAGGTAAGGGGACAAGAATAATGCAACCTGATTTCTGGAATGACAAACGCGCGGCGGGCGTTCCCAATGACATCGACCTTTCGGCCTACAAGTCGGTAATCGAAGTCTTCGAGCGCTCGTGCAAGGCCTTTGCCGACCGTCCGGCATTCAGCAACATGGGCATCACCCTGACCTACGCCGAGCTTGAGCGCCAGAGTGCGGCGTTCGCCGGCTACCTGCAGCAGCACACCGACCTCAAGCCCGGCGAGCGCATCGCCGTGCAGATGCCCAACGTGCTGCACTACCCGATTGCCGTGTTCGGCGCACTGCGCGCCGGGCTGATCGTGGTCAACACCAACCCGCTGTACACCCCGCGCGAGATGCGCCACCAGTTCAAGGACGCCGGCGTGCGTGCCCTGGTCTACCTCAACCTGTTCGGTTCGCGGGTGCAGGACGTGTGCACCGACACCGAGATCGACTACCTGATCGAAGCCAGGATGGGCGACTTCATGCCTGCTGCCAGAGGCTGGCTGGTCAACACCGTGGTCGACAAGGTCAAGAAGATGGTCCCGGCCTACCACCTGCCGCGTGCGGTGTCGTTCAAGCGCGCCTTGCGCATGGGCGCGGGCCTGGGCGTGACTCATCATCCGGTGACCCTGGATGACATCGCCGTGCTGCAATACACCGGCGGCACCACCGGCCTGGCCAAGGGGGCGATGCTCACCCATGGCAACCTGGTGGCGAACATGCAACAGGTGCGCGCCTGCATGTCCCAGACCGGCGATGACGGCCACCCGCTGATCAAGGAAGGGCAGGAGGTGATGATCGCGCCGCTGCCGCTGTACCATATCTATGCCTTCACCGCGAACTGCATGTGCATGATGGTCTCGGGTAACCACAACGTACTGATCACCAACCCCAGGGACATCGGCGGGTTTATCAAGGAGCTGAAAAAGTGGCGCTTTACCGGGCTGCTGGGGCTCAACACGCTGTTTGTGGCGTTGATGGACCACCCCGAGTTCAAGAACCTGGATTTCTCCCACCTCAAGCTCACCAACTCCGGCGGTACGGCACTGATCAAGGCCACGGCCGAACGCTGGCAGCAAATCACCGGCTGCTCGATCGGCGAGGGCTATGGCCTGACGGAAACCTCGCCGGTGGCCAGCACCAACCCCTATGGCAACAAATCACGCCTGGGTACCGTGGGCATCCCGGTGCCCGCCACGGCGATGAAGGTCATTGATGACGAAGGCACCGAGCTGCCCTTGGGCGAACGGGGCGAGTTGTGCATCAAGGGCCCGCAGGTGATGAAGGGCTACTGGCAGCAACCGGCCGCCACCGCAGAGGCCCTGGACGCCGAAGGCTGGCTGAAGACCGGTGACATCGCGGTGATCGACGACGATGGGTTTGTGCGCATTGTCGACCGCAAGAAGGATTTGATCATCGTCTCGGGTTTCAATGTGTACCCCAACGAAATCGAGGACGTGGTGATGGCCCATCCGGCCGTGGCCAACTGCGCGGTGATCGGCGTGCCGGACGAGCGCACGGGGGAGGCGGTGAAACTGTTCGTGGTGGCGCGTGCAGAAGGGGTGAGCCTTGAGGAATTGAAGGCGTACTGCAAGACCAACTTCACGGGTTACAAGGTGCCCAAGCACATTGTCTTGCGCGACTCGTTACCGATGACGCCGGTAGGGAAGATCCTGCGCAGGGAACTACGCGACATCGCCTGATGTGAAATGCGGTAAAAATGTGGGAGTCGCGGTGCGACGATTCGGCTTGCCCCCTCCCACATTTATCGTGTGTCGTCCTGAAGGCCTTATTCCAGAGCCTTTCATCAAGGAATTTCAGTTCTGTTTAAAGTGTGACCAAATATTGTAGGACAGTCGTGATTATGACTGCGGGGCCCTCTTTAGGCTCTAGTCGGCCTTTGGCAAAGCTGCTACTCTCGGCGCGCTTTGTGACGTCTAGGCCTGCTTGAAAGCGCCAGATTCACCTAAAAAAACATACACCAATAATAATCGCATCAAATGCGATGATGAATTCGCGTCGCTGAGGAGTGGGCTTCCATGCACGAAGACTTTTGGAAGGATAAGTACCCCGCCGGGATTGCTGCAGAAATCAATCCAGACGAGTATCCGAATATTCAGGCGGTATTGAAGCAGTCCTGCCAGCGCTTCGCCAACAAACCGGCCTTCAGCAACCTGGGCAAGACGATCACCTACGGTGAGTTGTACGAACTGTCCGGCGCCTTCGCCGCGTACCTGCAACAGCATACCGACTTGAAGCCCGGCGATCGCATTGCCGTGCAGTTGCCCAACGTCCTGCAATACCCGGTCGCGGTGTTCGGCGCCATCCGTGCCGGCCTGATCGTGGTCAACACCAACCCGCTGTACACCGCGCGGGAAATGGAACACCAATTCAATGATTCCGGCGCCAAGGCGCTGGTCTGCCTGGCCAACATGGCCCATCTGGCGGAAAAGGTCGTGCCCAAGACCGCCGTCAAGCATGTGATCGTCACCGAAGTCGCCGACCTGCTGCCGCCGCTCAAGCGCCTGCTGATCAACAGCGTCATCAAGTACGTGAAGAAAATGGTCCCGGCCTATCACTTGCCCAAGGCGATCAAGTTCAACGACGTACTCGCCAAGGGCCAGGGGCAAGCGGTCAACGAAGTCTGCCCGGCCAGCAGCGATGTGGCCGTATTGCAATACACCGGTGGCACCACCGGCGTGGCCAAGGGCGCGATGCTCACCCACCGCAACCTGGTCGCCAATATGTTGCAATGCAAGGCGCTGATGGGCTCCAACCTCAATGAAGGTTGCGAGATCCTGATCACGCCGCTGCCGCTGTACCATATCTATGCATTCACCTTTCATTGCATGGCGATGATGCTGATCGGCAACCACAACATCCTGATCAGCAACCCGCGCGACCTGCCGGCGATGGTCAAGGAACTGTCGAAGTGGAAGTTCAGCGGCTTTGTCGGCCTGAACACTCTGTTCGTGGCGCTGTGCAACAACGAAGCCTTCCGCAAGCTGGACTTCTCCGCGCTGAAAGTCACCCTGTCGGGCGGCATGGCCCTGCAATTGGCGGCGGCCGAGCGTTGGAAAGCGGTGACCGGTTGCGGCATCTGCGAAGGCTACGGCATGACCGAAACCAGCCCGGTGGCCACGGTGAACCCGATCCAGCATATCCAGATCGGTACCATCGGCATTCCGGTGCCGTCGACCCTGTGCAAGGTCATCACCGACGACGGCGTCGAGCTGGCCCTGGGTGAAGTCGGCGAACTGTGCGTCAAGGGCCCGCAGGTGATGAAGGGCTACTGGCAGCGTGAAGACGCCACCGCCGAGATCCTCGACAGCGAAGGCTGGCTGAAGACCGGCGACATCGCGATCATCCAGCCGGATGGCTACATGCGTATCGTCGATCGCAAGAAGGACATGATCCTGGTCTCCGGCTTCAACGTGTACCCCAACGAGCTGGAGGACGTGCTGGCGGGCCTGCCGGGCGTACTGCAGTGCGCAGCCATCGGTGTGCCGGATGAAAAGTCCGGGGAACACATCAAGCTCTTCATCGTGGTCAAGCCGGGCGCCACCCTGACCAAGGAGCAGGTCATGGAGCACATGCGCGCCAACGTCACCGGCTACAAGGTGCCCAAGGCCGTGGAGTTCCGCGATGCGTTGCCGACCACCAACGTGGGCAAGATCCTGCGCCGCGAGTTGCGCGATGAAGAACTGAAGAAACTCGGTCTTAAAAAGTAATCCAATCCAAATATGGGAGGGGCTTGCCCCCTCCCACATTTTTTGACCGCGTTCTTACACGGCGAATTGCGCGAAGCTCACACCCGCACCTGCCGGCCGCACATCCTTCAAGAACGAATCCTTATCCGCGCTCAGCTCCAGGGTAATCTCCGGCTTGCGCTTGCCCGCGTTGCGCACCACCAGCCCTTCGAGCTTTTCACGCAGGAACACGGTCGGTACCTTCAGGTGCAGCAGCTGGTCGGTCTCGGCGTTGTGCATCAACAGGTGAATCCACTCGTACTGGCCGACGGCAATACGCCCCACCGGCAGATCGAACCACCAGATGTTGCGTTTGCGGTCCAGGTCGGTGAAGTGGCAGTTGTTGACGCCGAGTACGGCACCGCCCAGTTCCTGGTTTCTGCGGGCGATGGCCTGTGCTTTATTGAGTTTCATAACCTTCCTACGGGATCTGTTATTCAGCGTTGGAGCCTGAATGTGCCGGGCATTCTCGGGGGTTGGCTGCAAAACATAAAGCCAAACCTGTCGTTGGCGATGAAATGTTCACCGAAAAATAATTGAAACTCTGCCGAATGGCCTTGGGTCAATCTCTACGTAATGACCAAAACCCTTTGATTGTTCTTTCGGAGAAATACCATGGGCAGCACAGCGGATAAGGCAAAAGGTTTGAAAGACGAAGCCGTCGGTAACATCAAGCAAGGCGTCGGCAAAGTCACCGGCAACGACAAACTGCGCGCTGAAGGCGTCGTGCAGGAAAAGAAAGGCCAGGTTGAAAAAGCCGTGGGCGACACCAAGGACGCGGTGAAAAAAGCGACCAAGTAAGACTGCCATCGTGCAGCCGGACGGCCATCCACGGATGGCCGTTTTTATGTCACATGCAGTGATTAAAGTTTCGAAATTGTTTCAAGGTCGCCAAATAGGCTACCTTGATGTAGAAAACGGCCCCTGAGTCGCCCATGAACCCCCTTTTTGCGGCGAAAGGAGACGCTATGATTTTTCCGGTTCTCGATGGTCTCAAGCTCCACACAGTGCTGGTGCGCACCGTCAAGGAATTCGTCGATGACGAGATGTCCACCTACGCCTCGGCACTGGCCTACCAGATGCTGTTTTCGTTGTTTCCCTTCCTGCTGTTCCTTATCGCCCTGATCGGTTTCCTGCACCTGCCGGACTTTTTCACTTGGCTGCGCCTGCAATCGGAACTGGTGTTGCCGCCCCAGGCCCTGGAGCAGGTCAACCCGGTGATCGACCAGTTGCAGCAATCCAAGGGCGGCCTGCTCTCGGTGGGTATCGTGATTGCCCTCTGGACCGCCTCCGCTGGCGTGCGCCTGATGATGAGCGCCATGAACGCCGCGTACGACGTCGTGGAAGGCCGGCCGATCTGGAAGCGTTTTCCGCTGTCGATTTTCTACACCATCGGCATCGCCGGCATGCTGCTGGCCGCTGCCGCGTTGATGGTGCTCGGTCCGCAGGTGATGGAATGGCTGGCCGGCCAGATCGGCATGCAGGAATTCGTGGTGACCTTGTGGACCATCGTGCGATGGCCGCTGATCGTGATCCTGCTGATGTTTGCCGTGGCCCTCATGTATTACGTGATGCCGGACGTCGAGCAGAAATTTCGCTTTATTACCCCAGGTTCGGTGCTTGCGGTGGTGGTGTGGATCGTCGCCTCCCTCGGTTTTGGCTACTACGTCAAAACCTTCGCCGACTACAACGCCATGTATGGCAGCATCGGTGCGATCATCGTGTTGCTCCTGTACTTCTACATTTCCGCCGCCGTGCTGTTGCTGGGGGCGGAGATGAATGCCGTGATCGAGCACATGTCGGCCGAAGGCAAGGAGCCAGGCGCTAAGGATTTCGATGAGCCCGCGCCCGCGCCCGCGCATGAAAAACAACATGTCTCCGGCCTCGGCCGCGACCACTCCAAACCCACTACCGATGAAGTCTGATCGATGATCCGTGAAATCCTGAAAATGGGCGATGAACGCCTGCTGCGTATCGCCCCGCCGGTACCGCCGGAAATGTTCGACAGCCCCGAGCTGTGGCAATTGATCGACGACATGTTCCAGACCATGGAGCACGTGGGCGGCGTCGGCCTGGCCGCGCCGCAGATTGGCGTCGACCTGCAACTGGTGATCTTTGGGTTCGAAGCCAGCGAGCGCTACCCGGATGCGCCGCCGGTGCCGCAGACCATCCTGATCAACCCATTGATCACGCCGCTCAGCCCGGTGCTGGAAGAAGGCTATGAAGGCTGCCTGTCGGTGCCCGGACTGCGTGGTGCGGTGGACCGTTACCAGCAGATTCGCTATGAGGGGTTTGATCCGAAGGGCGAGCCGATCGTCCGTTTTGCCGATGGCTTCCACGCGCGGGTGGTGCAGCATGAATGCGATCACCTGATCGGTCGGCTGTACCCCTCGCGCATTACCGACTTCAGCAAGTTCGGCTTTATTGAAGTGATGTTTCCCGACATGGACCCAACCGCTGACGAGTAATCGCCGGCCCGTTGAGAACAAAATGTGGGAGGGACCAGGTTATTTGGCCGGTTTGACGAACCGCAACGTCATCCGGTCCGACTCGCCAATCGCCACATACTTCGCCTTATCCTGCTCTCCCAGCTTCAACGTCGGCGGCAACGTCCACACGCCGGCGGGATAATCCTTGGTGTCCTTCGGGTTGGCGTTGACCTCGCTCTGGCCTGCCAGCTTGAACCCCGCGTCGGTGGCCAGTTTCACCACCTGGGCGGTGGTCAGGTAACCGCTGTCCTTGATCGCCTCCAGTTCGGCCCCGTCCTTGGCCCGGTGATCTTCCACACCGAGCACGCCACCCGGTTTCAACACCGTGTAGAACGCGCGGAACGTGGCCTCGGCGGTATCGGCCAGCACCCAGTTATGCACATTGCGGAACGTCAGCACGGCATCCGCCGAAGCAGGTTTGCCGAACACCGGTGCCTTGGGGTCGAACTCGACCACGTCTGCCTTGGCATAGCGCGTCGGGTCGGCGGCGAATTTGTTTTTCAGGTTCTCTTCGGACGTGCGCGCATAGGCGCTGCTGCTTGGCGCTTGCACGGCGGCGATGTAACGCCCGTGCTCCTTGAGCAACGGTGCCAGCAGTTCGCTGTACCAACCGCCCCCTGGGGTAATTTCGATCACGGTCTGCCTGGCGCCCAGGCCAAAGAATTCCAAGGTCTGCTGCGGGTGGCGATAGCCGTCGCGGGCGCTGTTGGCCGGGTCGCGCCAATTGCCGGCCAACACACTGGCGTACTGCTGGGCGCTGATCGGTGCGTCGGCGGCCTGGCTGAACGTGGGAACGAGGAGGGCGGTAAGGGACAGAGCTGCAAAGGTCGCTTTCATGATCATCCGAAAAGTGGGCCACTGTGTCGCCGAGGCTAGCATGGGGCCCATACGGGGCGATCACACATTATCCGAGGACGACCTCACTAAACGATCTAAGCCCATGGCGATCATCGGTTTGTTGCGCTTGTAGCGCACCAGCCGCTCGCTGAGGGATTGCGGCAATAGCGTGTCCTGGGTGAAACCCATGCGCTGATACAAACCCTCCAGGTCCGGATGGCAAAACAACCACAGCGTGCCTTGCACCTCGGCCGCCGCCGCCGCTATCAATCGCCCCGCCAACCCCTGGCCGCGATACGCCGGGTCGACAAACAAGCCGGTCAACCACTGTCCGCCGACCACGGGTGTCAGGCACAGACCGGCGACAATCTCGCTGTCGCGCGCTACCCACAAACGCCCGCCCTTGAGCGCCTTCATCGGGGAGTCATGACGGCGATAAAACTTGTTCAGCAGCGGCCACAGCGGCTCAGCCAGGGGGGCGATGTGCAGTTCGGGCATGGTGTTTGGGCAACATAATCAAGGGCCGGGGATTATAAGCGCCTTCTGTGCGGCAATAGGTGGTATACCCAGTGTTACATCCCCTGTAAGTGGAGCATGCATCATGGCCAAAGGTATGGATTCAAAGAAAGCCGCGAAGAAGAAACCGGCAAAGACCGCCGACGAAAAACGCGCCGACAAGAAAGCCAAGAAAACCGAGACAGGCCTGTTCGGTCACTGAGTTAATGATCATTCCCACGCACCCGCGTGGGAATGCCGCCAGGGACGCTCGGCGCCCCACCTGTGACTTAGATCGCCGCCAGGGTTTCTTTCACTGCCTGCGCCTGCGGGTCAGTGGTCTTAGCCGCTACCTGCTGCTCTTGCTGCTGCTTCAAACGCTCGGCCACTTGCTTGGAAATGGCGTCCTGCTTTTCCTGCGACATGTTCTGCACGTCCGCCTCGGTCAACCCTTGTTCCTTGAGCAATTGCTCACGGATACGCTCGGCCGGGGTTTTGCTCATGTAATCGGTGAAGTCTGCTCGGGCGGAGCTGGTGGTGGAGCCTGTGGCGGGTACATTCGTCGTCGCCGTGGTGGCCGCTGTGCTGGCCTGCAACTGCACGCGGGTCTTGGCGAAAGCTTCGTCGATGCGATCGCCGGCCTTGTCCAGATCCTTCTGCGCGGCCGGCAGGGTCACGTTTTGCTGCGCCACTTGCAGGGCACCGCTGTACAGCGTGCTGGCGGCGGCGTTGGCCGGGTCCATGTCGGGACGCGTGATCTTTTGAAGGGTCGACACCGCTTGGGGGTTGTTGTTAACCAGCATGATCGGTCACCTGGGAAAATGTTCGGTGCCATAGCGGGAGCAAATAACATGCCGGGTCCGATAATCCCCGGTTTGACTGGGTTTGGCCTGGACGCCGCGGCAAACATTGTCCTGCCGGCGGCCAACCGTTGCCGTCAATGGGCGATATGTTCCAAGGCCAGGTTGCGCGTACGCGGGCCGAACCAACTGATGGTGATCATCACGATCAGCATGCTGCTGGCAATAAACGCCAACACACCGGGTGTGCCCAGGTGTTCGAGGATAAAACCGATCAACAGGCTGCTGAACACCGTCGACAAGCGGCTGAACGAATAGCAGAACCCCACCGCCCGCGCGCGGATATTGGTCGGGAACAGCTCGCTCTGGTAGGAGTGGTAACTGAAGCTCAGCCAGGCGTTGCAGAAGGTGATCATCACTCCGCAGACCACCAGCCCCACCGCCGTGGTTTGCAGGGCGAACAGGCTGCCGAAGATCACCGCACCCATGGCGGAGCCGACGATCTGCCATTTGTTTTCAAAGCGGTTGGCCACCTTCACAAACAGCAACGGCCCCAGCGGGTAGGCGAGGGTGATGATAAAGGCGTACAGCAAGCTGTGGGTCACGCTGACACCCTGGCCCGAAAGCAGTGCCGGCAACCAGTTGCCGAAACCAAAGAAGCCGATGGCCTGGAACACATGGAACACAATCAGCATCAACGCACGGCGGCGGTACGGCGGTTGCCAGATGTCGGCAAAACGGCCACTGCCTTGCACGCTGACGGCTTCGGGTTCGGGTTCATCCAGCGGTTTGCCATGGTCTTTCCGGCAGCGTGCCTCCAGGGTGTCCATGATCCTGCCGGCTTCTTCGAAGCGGCCTTTCTGCGCCAGCCAGCGCGGTGATTCCGGCAGGCGCTTGCGCAGTTGCCAGATAAACAGCGCAAACACCGCACTGCTCAGCACCACCCAGCGCCAGCCAGACACCCCGAACGGTGCCTGGGGCACCAGCCACCATGACATCAACGCCACGGCCGGCACCGACAGGAACTGGATGAAAAACGCAAAGGCAAACGCCGAGCTGCGCATGCGCTTGGGCACCAGTTCCGACAGGTAGGCGTCGATGGTCACCAGCTCGATGCCCAGGCCAATACCCACCAGGAAACGCATGCCGATAATGCCCAGCGCGGATGTCTGAATGCCCATCAATACCGTGGCGACGGTGTACCAGATCAGCGCGAAGGTGAAGATCGCCCGGCGCCCGAAGCGGTCGGCAATCGGGCTGAGCAGGCTGGCGCCGAGGAACAGGCCGAGGAAGGTCGCCGAGGCGAACGCCGCCTGGTCGGAGAAGCCAAACACGCCCTCGCTGCCGGTGTGGAAAATCCCGTCACTGATCAGGCCGGGGCTGATGTAGGCGGTCTGGAACAAATCATACAGCTCGAAAAAACCGCCGATCGACAGCAGCGCCACCAGGCGCCAGACCGTGGCGACGGCGGGCAGGCGGTCGATACGCGCGCTGATATGGGCGGCGCGGATCGGATCGATGCCGTCTGTAGCGGGGAGTGCAGGCATGGCGGGGAAAACTCAGTCAGTGATGGGGATATCGAAGGTCTGAAATGCATCGTCCAGCGGATGGTAACCCAACACCCGCGTGGTTTCGCTCAGATCCAGGCGCTTGAAACGGTTATTGGAAATGCCATGGGCGATCAGGTGTTTCACGCCCTCGGCCTCCACTGCACGCTGCAGCAGCTGCACGGCGTCCCGCGGGCTGAGCCAGGCGCTGAGGTCGCGGGCGTTGTTCAGGTCGTGGGTTTCAACGAATTCGAACGCGCCGATGCGCAGGGCAATCGTCGACAGCGGGGTTTTCGCCGCGTAGTAGCCACACAGCGCTTCGCCGTAGCATTTGCTCACGCCATACAGGTTGCCCGGCATCACCTGCATGCCTGGGGTGATCTGCCGGTCTACCGGGTAGCCTTCGATGGTTTGTGCGCTGCTGGCGAACACCAGGCGCTGTACACCCGCCGCCACGGCGGCTTCGAACAGGTAGGTGGTGGCGAGGATATTGTTCGGCAGCAATTCGTCGAACGTGGCGCTGGCGTGGGGGATGCCCGACAGGTGCACGATCACATCGATGCCTTCGAGCAGGCTGGCGAGGCTGGCTTTGTCGCTGAGGTCGGCGTGCACGAAGCGGTGTTCGCCCAGGTCGAAATCAGGCGCGATGCGGTCGGTGAGGGTGAAACGGTAGCGGTCTCTCGAGGCTTCGAAAAACGTCTTGCCGATTCTGCCGCAGGCGCCGGTGAGCAGTACGTTGAGTCCTTTCACGTGCGTCTCCTCAGTTGTGCCCGTCGAGGGCGAAGAGCTGGAAGCCCTGGTGCTGGCCGAGGCGCTGGTAGTAGGCAGCGATGGCGGGGTAGGCCGGGCGCGCCATGGGCGTCATCTGCCAGCGGTGCACCGAAAGGCCGATGAGGATGTCGGCGAGGGTGAATTCATCGCCGGCAACAAAGGCGCCGGTTTTGGCCAGTTGTTGCTCGAGGATGCCCATCTTGTCGTTCCATCGTTGCACGGCGGCTTCAATCTGCGCCGCGTCCAGGCCGTCCGGGTTATTGCGTACCAGGGCGGTGAAGGCATCGCCCCAGGCACGGTTGAGCTCGACGGCCTGCCAGTCGATCCACTGCTCGACCCGGGCCCGTGGTGCGGGCTCGATGGGCAGCAGGTCGTGGCGCTGGTAAAGCCCCACCAGGTAGCGGCAGATGGTATTGGACTCCCACAGCACGCCGTGGTCGTCGATCAGCACGGGTATCTGCGCGTTGGGGTTCAGGGCGAGAAATTCGGCGGACTGGGTGGGCTGGAAGCCGATGCCCCAGTCTTCGCGCACGTAGTCGATGCCCAGTTCCTGGCAGGTCCAGAGCACTTTGCGCACGTTGATGGAGGACGTGCGCCCCAGGATTTTCAGTGAATGTGCCATGGTGCTTTCCTTGCGATGGAGAACAGCCAATCTAGCAGGCGGGAGAAGCTACGGCGATGCCTCCGAGCGGGCGGGGTCAAAATGTGGGAGGGGGCTTGCCCCCGATAGCCATGGGTATCTACACAACTTGCAGATCCTGACGAATCTCCCTGTGGCGAGCGGGCTTGTCCCGCGTTGGGCTGCGTAGCAGCCCCAGTAAAGAAGAATGCGGTGTATCAGACACTCTGTAGAGGCTGGTTTTGGGGCTGCTACGCAGCCCAGCGCGGGACAAGCCCGCTCGCCACAACAGCCCTGTCTGCCGGACGTTCAGTGTTGAGCCAAAGTTGTGTGGATACCTAAGCCCCGATAGCGTGTCAGCCACCAAATGTTCTGGCTGACATTCTGCTTTCGGGGGCAAGCCCCCTCTCACATTTTGACCGCGTAGGGACTACGTGCTCTCGCGAACCTGCAACTCAAAACCCATATCCACCACCGGCTTGGCGATCCTGTTGCCCGCCATGATCGTCAACAAATGCTCCGCCGCCCGCCGCCCGATCGCTTCCCTGGGGGTACTGATGCTGCTCAGGCGCGGCACCATGAAGGACGACGCCGGCAAGTCGTTGAAGCCCAGCACCGCGACACGTTCTGGGACTTTGATGCCGTGGCGCATGGCTTCCAGCAGCGCGCCCTGGGCCAGGTCGTCGTTGCCGAAGAAGATCGCATCCACATCCGGATGGGTGGCCAGCAGTTGCAGGAACAGCTCGCCGCCCAGGCCCACCGAGGAAGGGCGTGGTGTCAGCAGTTCCAGCGCCGGGTCGTACAGGCCCGCCTGTTGCAGCGCACGGCGAAAGCCTTCGCCACGCAGCAGGGTGCGTTGGTCCAGTTGCGCGCCGATATACGCCAGGCGCTTGCGCCCACGGGAGATCAAATGTGCGGCCGCGGTTTCACCCGCCGCCAGTTGCGAGAAGCCCACGCAGTTCACGCCGGCGTTGGGGTCGAGGTCCATCATGTACACACACGGCACATTACTGGCCTCGACCATCCGTCGGGCGCTTTCGGTGCGATCGAAGCCGGTCAGCAGCAACCCCCGTGGCTGGTAGGCCATGTAGTTGCGCAGCAGGTTTTCCTCTTCGTCGCGCGAATAGTGGGAGTTGCCGATCAGTACTTCAAAGCCCTTGGGCCGCAGCACCTGGTGGATGGCTTCGAGGGTTTCGATAAACAGCAGGTTGGACAACGACGGCACCAATACCACCACCGAATGGCTCTGGGCCGAAGCCAGGGCACGGGCGGCGGGATTGACCACGTAGTTGAGCTCGGCAGCGGCGTGCTGGACTTTTTCCACCAACTCGGTGGCCACGGTGCTGATGCCACGCAACGCGCGGGAGGCGGTAATCGGGCTGACGCCGGCCAGGCGGGCAACTTCGTTGAGGGTAGGGCGACCGGTGGTGCGGGTATTTTTATCGTTCTTGGAGGTCATCAGGCGGCTTGCCAAACAAAAATCGAGGCACTAAGGTAGCGCTGTCTCCAAAAGGCTGCAAATTATTGAACTATGGGTTGCCTGATCCGGTTCAAATGATTGGAGCGGATGCACGCGTCACTCCATAAAAATGACAAGACGGCGCGGGAAAAGCCTGTTTTTGCACTTGCCTTACGGCGTGCAAAGGTAGCGCTATCTGCGTCTTGAGGTGTTTCATGAGTCAACCTGTTACCGCCCTGGTCATCATGGGCGTCGCCGGCTGTGGCAAGACCAGTGTCAGCGAGGCCCTGTGCCAGCTGAACGGCGCCACCGCCATTGAAGGCGACAGCTTTCACCCTGCCGCGAACATCGAAAAGATGAGCGCCGGCCACCCCCTCAACGACGACGACCGCGCCGGCTGGCTCGACATCCTGTGCGATGAATTGCGCCGTTCGCTCAAAGCCGGTGAACACCCGGTACTCACCTGTTCCGCGCTGAAAAAGAAATAC
Organism: Pseudomonas sp. GW821-FHT09C10; assembly: GCF_059418085.1. NCBI lineage: Bacteria > Pseudomonadati > Pseudomonadota > Gammaproteobacteria > Pseudomonadales > Pseudomonadaceae > Pseudomonas > Pseudomonas sp. GW821-FHT09C10. The sequence continues at coordinate 215,125 of NZ_JBWKPE010000003.1, read as the reverse complement.
CGTGACCACCTGCGCGAAGCCGCGCCGGGCCTGGGCTTTGTGTTTCTGGAACTGACCCGTGAAGTCGCTGCCGACCGCGTGTCCCATCGCCCCGACCATTTCATGCCGGCAAGCCTCATCGACAGCCAGTTCGCCACCCTTGAATCGCCCAAGGGCGAGCCGCTGACCCTGGCCCTCAACGCCAGCGAAGACAGCGTCGAGGAGTTGGCCAGGCAGACCAACGCCTGGTGGCTGACACACGGTTTTGAACCATCCAACTGATTTTTTGCCGGAAAAGATAGCGCTATCCCCGGCAGGAAATTCAACACCCGCTTTAATAACAACAACAAACAGGAGAGACCCCCCATGTTTGGCATGTCCCACGAGTCGTACCTGCTGTTAGATGCAGTCGTTACCATCATCGGGCTGATCGTCTTGATCACCCGCTTCAAGGTTCACCCGTTTATCGCGCTGATCATCGCGGCCGGCTTCCTTGGCCTGACCTCGGGCATGCCGGTGGACAAGATCATCAAGGCGTTCCAGGACGGTTTCGGCGGGGTGCTCGGCTTTGTCGGCATCATCCTCGCGCTGGGCACCATGCTCGGCAAGATGATGGCCGAATCCGGCGGTGCCGATCAGATCGCCCAGACCCTGATCCGCGCCTTTGGCAAGGACAAGGTCCAGTGGGCCATGATGTTCGCCGCGTTCCTGGTGGGCATTCCGCTGTTCTTCGAGATCGGCTTTGTGCTGCTGATCCCGCTGGTGTTTATCGTTGCGCGCCGCACCGGCGTGTCGCTGATCAAGATCGGCATCCCACTGCTCGCCGGCCTCTCGGCAGTCCACGGCCTGGTGCCGCCGCACCCGGGCCCGCTGCTGGCCATCGGCGTGTTTGGCGCCGACATCGGCAAGACCATCCTGTACGGCCTGATCGTCGCGCTGCCGACGGCCATCATCGCTGGCCCGATCTTCGGTACGTTTATCGCCAAGTACATCCCGGGCAACCCGTCCCAGGAACTGGTCGACCAACTGGCCCGCGAGCCTGAGAACAAAAACCTGCCGAGCTTCAGTATCACCCTGGTCACCGTGCTGCTGCCGGTGTTCCTGATGCTGCTCAAAACCTTCGCCGACATCGCCTTTGCCGAAGGCAACGTGGTGCGCAACTGGATGGACATGATCGGTCACCCGATCACCGCCTTGCTGCTGGCGTTGCTGTTGTCGCTGTACACCTTTGGCAGTCGCCAGGGCATCCATTCCAAGCAGATCCTCAAGCTGCTCGACGCCAGCCTTGCACCGACCGCCGCGATCATCCTGATCATCGGTGCCGGTGGTGGTTTCAAGCAGATGCTGGTGACCAGCGGCGTGGGTGACGTGATCGGCCACATGGCGGTGAACGCACAGATCAACCCGATCCTGCTGGCGTGGCTGGTGGCGGCGGTGATTCGTGTGGCGACCGGTTCGGCCACCGTGGCGACCATTACCGGCGCCGGCATCGTGGTGCCGGTGGTGGGGATGATTCCCGGGGTTAACCGTGAGCTGCTGGTATTGGCGACGGGGGCGGGTTCGTTGATCCTGTCGCACGTCAACGATGCGGGGTTCTGGCTGGTGAAGCAGTACTTCAACATGACCGTGGCCGAGACCTTCAAGACCTGGACGGCGATGGAGACCATCCTGTCCGTTGTGGCACTGATCTTTATCATGTTGCTGTCGTTGGTGGTGTAACAGACACACCACAAGGCAAGGGTGAAAACCCAATCAAATGTGGGAGGGGGCTTGCCCCCGATGGCGGTGGGTCAGTCACCAGATGCAGTGATTGAACCTCTGCTATCGGGGGCAAGCCCCCTCCCACAATTTTTAACTGCATTTCTGCAACAGAAATGGCTCAGGCTTTCTGGACCAGCCCATCCGCCCGGAACATCCCGCGAATCCCCCGCACCGCCTGGCGAATCCGGTCCTGGTTCTCGATCAGCGCGAAGCGCACATGATCATCCCCATACTCGCCAAACCCGATCCCCGGCGACACACAGACCTTCGCTTCCAGCAGCAGCTTCTTGGCAAATTCCAGCGAGCCCATGGCGGCATACGCCTCGGGGATCTTCGCCCAGACGTACATCGACGCCTTGGGATTCTCCACCATCCAGCCCAGCTCATGCAGGCCCTTGACCAGCACATTGCGGCGCTGGCGGTACTGCTCGGCAATGTCCTTTACGCACTGTTGGTCGCCTTCCAGTGCGGCAATCGCGGCGACTTGCAGCGGGGTGAAGGTGCCATAGTCGTGGTAGCTCTTGATCCGCGCCAGGGCGTTGACCAGTTCCGGGTTGCCCACCATGAAACCGATGCGCCAGCCGGCCATGTTGTAGCTCTTGGACAGGGTGAAAAACTCCACCGCAATGTCCTTGGCGCCCGGCACCTGCATGATCGACGGGGCTTTCCAGCCGTCGTAGACGATGTCGGCGTAGGCCAGGTCATGCACCACCAGCACGTCGTACTGCTTGGCCAGGGCGATCACCCGTTCGAAGAAATCCAGCTCCACGCACTGCGCGGTCGGGTTGGACGGGAAGCCGAGGATCATCATCTTCGGCTTGGGGATCGACCCACGGATTGCCCGTTCCAGCTCGGCGAAGAAGTCCACGCCTGGAATCAGCGGCACCGAACGCACCTGGGCGCCGGCAATCACGGCACCGTAGATATGAATCGGGTAGCTCGGGTTGGGCACCAGCACCGTATCGCCCTGGTCCAGGGTGGCCAGCATCAGATGCGCCAGGCCTTCCTTGGAACCGATGGTCACGATGGCTTCGGTCTCGGGGTCGATGTCCACTGCGTAGCGATCCTTGTACCAGCGCGAAATTGCCCGGCGCAGACGCGGAATGCCTTTGGAGGTGGAATAGCCGTGGGTGTCTTCACGCTGGGCGACGGTGACCATCTTCTCCACGATATGGGGAGGCGTGGCGCCGTCGGGGTTACCCATGCTCAAGTCGATGATGTCTTCGCCGCGCCGACGCGCAGCCATCTTCAGCTCGGCAGTGATATTGAAAACGTAAGGGGGGAGTCGATCTATGCGCGCAAAGCGGCGCGGCGAACCTTGGTCGGCCATTGTTGCCTCGAGAGTACGTAAGCGCCCGGAACCGTCCGAGCGACGTCGGCCACTGCGGTGGCCTGCGGGGCAGACAATACGGTCGATGATGGCCAGTTGTCCAGATGTGTCGGGAAATTTTCTGCATGGAGTACTGCAAGGATATGCCCCTATACTCGATACGGGTTTGTTCCCTCATAAGAAGGAGACTGTTCAGATGGACCAGCAGACAAAACAACCGTTAGAACCCCGCATGGAAGACGGCAAGGCCCTGGTGATCGCCGGGGTGCAAGGGCGTTATTCGAAGGCCACCGTGGGGGATATCCCCAAGTTGTGGAGCGTGTTCGACGAAAGCGTAAAACACATCAAGAAACGCGTCGGCGGGGTGGCCTACGGCGTTTGCCATAACCCCAGCCACGGTGAATTCGATTACATGGCCGGGGTGGAAGTACCGTCCAAGGGCGATGTGCCGAGCAACTTCGAGTGCGTCGAACTGCCTGCGCACCACTACGCCGTGTTCCCGCACTATGGCCCGGTGCAGGCACTGGAGCAGACCTATGAGCGCATCATGTTCGAGTGGTTGCCGCACTCGGGCTACAAGGTGGCGGGGGCGGATTTCGAGCGTTATAGCGCGGATTTTGATGAGCGCAAGGGCACGGGCACGGTGGAGATCTGGTTGCCTGTGGAAGCCAAGTAACCGGCTGGCTGAACACGTCCCTCTGTGGCGAGCGGGCTCGCCCCGCGTTGGGCTGCGCAGCGGCCCCAAAACCTACCGCTGCGGTTCACCCGGAAGAATGCGGCAGCGCTGAATAGGGCTGCTGCGCAGCCCATTGGGGGCAAGCCCCTCGGCAGAGCCATGGTTAAGACGCATGGCGCTAACTTGGCTGTCGGGTTGCTGAGCGATAACTGAAATATTCATGTCACATATTCATTACTTTTTCTCGGGTAAGTTATCTATACGTGACATTTAAAGCAGGCCAACATCGTATCGACCCAACACCCACCTCAACCTCCGCTCATACCCAACCCGCCCCTTATACGCCTCCCCGCTGTCCACCCATCCTGCGCCCAGATACAACCCCATCGCCGCCACATTGTCCGTGTCCACCGACAACTCCAGTGCCTTGATCTGCGGCCACGCCTGCAATGCCGCCGCCGGCAAGGCTTGCAAACAGGCCTTGCCGAATCCACGCCCTTGCTGCTGCCGATCCACCTGCAATGCATGCAGCGTTGCGCTGTGTTCATCGGCCCAGTGGGGCAGGCAGGGTGGGCGTTTGAGCAGGAGGAAGGCTACCGGAATGTCGTCGGCCAGCAGGGCAAAGCCTTTGACGCCGGGGCTGGGCTTGGCCAGCAGCGAATTGAGGGCGCAATACATGTCGCCGCAAAACGGCAGCTGTTCAGGGTGAACTTCGATGGCGCTGACGTGCTGTTGTTGCACGGCATTCAGCGTTTCGTAGGCGACAAGGCGGGTTTGCATCGGCGTGTCCGAACAGCGGCAAGGAAGGGCGCAGTCTATCGGGTTTGTGCTGGACGACATTATTTTTCAACGGGCTGTCGATTTGCCCGAGGGCCGTTCGACTAAGGGTGTCTTCCGTGATTTTCCAACCCGAAGGAGTATCGCCATGAGTACCGCCATCAACACCCTGATCGAACAATGGAAGCAAGCCGTGCTTTCCCGGAATATCGATAAGATTGTCAGCTATTACGCCGACGATATCGTCTCGTTCGACGCCGTGACCGCCCTGCAATTCAAAGGTAAGGCGGCCTACCGTGCGCACTGGGAAGCCTGCATGGAGCACTGCCCCGGCCCGGGCATTTTCGAGTTCCACGAACTGCGTATCGTCGAGTCCCAGGACAGCGCATTCGCCCACTGGCTCGCCCACTGCGGCGGCGCCGGGCCGGACGGTGAAGTAAAGGCTTGCTGGATGCGCGTGACCGCTGGTTATCAACGCTTCAACGGCGACTGGAAGGTGGTGCATGAGCATTGGTCGGCGCCGTTCGACATGGCAAGTGGCACGGCATTGTTCGACCTGAAACCTTGAGCGCCGCGAACTATAGTCAATAGTCCGAAGACGGAGACGCACATGAAATACCTCTGCCTGATCTACAGCAACGAGCAGGTGCTGCACACCTCGCCGGACAGCCCCGCAGACCCGGAATGTCTTGCCTACGCGCAGTCCATCCAAAAAAGCGGGCGGATGCTCGCCGCCGAGCCGCTGGAGTCGGTAACCACGGCCACCACGGTGCGCATGCGCAATGGCAAGCTGTCGATCATCGACGGGCCGTTTGCCGAAACCAAGGAACAGCTCGCCGGCTTCTACCTGATCGAAGCCAAGGATTTGAACGACGCGATCCAGGTGGCCGGCGGTATCCCGGCCGCCCGGGTCGGCAGTGTGGAAGTGCGCCCGGTGCGCCAATTGAATCTCTGATCACAACAAGCCTAAAACTCAGGAGGTTTATCCCATGTCCAAGCAACCCGCCGAATTTGAACTGTCCATCAGTCGCTTGATCGATGCACCGCGCAGCCGCGTATTCCGCGCCTGGACCGAGCCCGCCTTGCTGCAGCAGTGGTGGGGCCCCCACGGTATGACCACCCCCGAGTGCGAAATGAACCTGTGGGTCGGCGGGCTGTTTCGCACCCTGATGCGCGCGCCCGATGGCAGCGAGTACCCGACCCAGGGCGTGTTCCTGGAGATCGATGCGCCCAATCGCCTGGTGTTCACCGATGCCTTCAGGCCGGGCTGGATCCCTTCGGGCAAGCCGTTCATGAGTGCTGAAGTCACCTTTGAGGAACAAGAGGGCAAGACCCTCTATACCGCCCGCGCCATGCACTGGAGCGCTGAAGACAAACAGGCCCACGAAGCCATGGGCTTTCACGACGGCTGGGGCCAGAGCCTGGACCGCCTGGTGACGTTGGTGACCCAGGGTATGCCTGATTGACGTCGGCAATCGAGGCCATTTACCGCAGCGAATCCCGGCGCGTCCTGGCTACGCTGATCCGCCTGCTCGGGGATTTCGACCTCGCCGAAGAAGCCTTGCACGAGGCGTTCTTCGTCGCGGTCGAGCGCTGGCCGCAAGAGGGAGTGCCGGACAACCCACGGGCCTGGCTGGTGTCGACCGGACGCTTCAAGGCCATCGACCGTTTACGCCGCCAGGCCCGCTTTACCCCGTTATTGCAGGCGCAGGCCGACGCACTGGAAGCCGCTGACTGGAGCGTTGAGGACGTGGAAGACGACCGCCTGCGCCTGATCTTCACCTGCTGCCACCCAGCGTTGGCGGCCGACGCCCAGGCGGCGCTGACCTTGCGTGAGATCTGCGACCTCACCACCGAGGAAATCGCCCGCGCCTTTCTGGCCACCCCGACCACCATCGCCCAGCGCATCGTGCGCGCCAAGGGCAAGATTCGCGAGGCCAACATCCCTTATCAGGTGCCGTCGCTGGCCGAGTTGCCCGAGCGCCTCGACAGCGTGCTGCGGGTGATTTACCTGGTGTTCAACGAAGGCTATTCGGCGTCCATGGGCGCGGACCTTACGCGCGAGGACCTGACCCGCGAAGCCATTCGCCTCGGCCGCCTGCTGCTGGAGTTGCTGCCGGAGCCGGAAGTGATGGGCCTGCTGGCGCTGATGCTGTTGCACGAGTCCCGCCGCGCGGTGCGCACCTCGGCCAGCGGCGAGCTGGTGTTGTTGGATGAACAGGATCGTTCGCTGTGGGACGCGTCGTTGATGGCCGAAGGTTGTGGGCTGGTGGAACAGGCCCTGAGCCGTCGCGGCTTTGGCCCGTACTGCCTGCAAGCGGCGATTGCAGCGGTGCATGCCGAGGCGCCCAGCGCCGGGGAAACGGATTGGCCGCAGATTATCGGGCTCTACGATGTGTTGCTCAGGGCCGTGCCGTCGCCGGTGATCGAGTTGAACCGCGCCGTGGCGGTGGCCATGGGCGAAGGGCCGTTGGCGGGGTTGCAGTTGGTGGAAGGCATACTGGCGCGCGGGGCGTTGCTGGATTACCACCTGGCGCATTCGGCGCGGGGCGAGTTTTGTCGGCAATTGGGGCGGGTGGAAGAGGCCCGGGCAGCCTACGAAAAAGCCCTGTCGCTGACCCGGCAAATCCCGGAAAAGCAATTCCTGGAACACCGCCTGGCCGAACTCAATCTCCCCAAGCAATGAAGATCAAAAATGTGGGAGGGGGCTTGCCCCCGATAGCAGGGTGCCAGTCGCTGCATTGGGTGACTGACCCACCGTCATCGGGGGCAAGCCCCCTCCCACATTAATCTCAATTGTCTGAAAAAAATCACTCCAGCATCTTCCCCAACAACCAACTCCCCGCCGGCCCTGGCGGATGGTGCCGTGACCACAGTGCATCCACGGCTACCGAGCGCGGCCAACCCCGGGCCTTGAGTTCGACCAGTTGCCCGCCACCAAAGCGCTCCACCAGCCAGCGCGGAATCGGTGCCCAGCCAAACCCCAACTGGGCCATCTCCAACAGCATCAGGTAACTGGGGGCCGACCACACACGGCCGTTGGCGCGGGTTTCGTTCGGGTTGATGATGCTGGCCAGGCGCAATTCGCGGTGCTGTTGCAGGGTGTGCGCGGTGAGGGTACCGACGCCCGCCAGCGGATGTCTGGGTGACACGAACAGGGCAATTTCCGTGCGCTCGTCCACGGGGGCGCGGGTCAGGTCTGGCGGATACTCTTCCTGGTGTTCAATAAACGCAATCTGCGCGCGACCGCTTTGGACCAGGGCGATCAGGTCTTCGCACTCGGCGATCAGGCATTCCAGCTCCAGGTCCGGGTAGCGCTGTTCAAAGGCGCTGAGGGCGACCTCGAAACGGTCGGACTGGTAGGTGTCGGACATGGCGATACTCAGCTTCGGCTCCAACCCCTGGGCCAACTGGCTCGCCGCCAATTCCAGCCGGCTGCTGGCCTCCAGTACCTGCTCGGCGCGTTGCAGCAACACATGGCCCGCCGGCGTCAGCGTCGGCTTGCGGCTGCTGCGATCGAACAGCACCACATCCAGGTCAATCTCCAGGCTCGCCACGGCCGCGCTGACGGTGGACTGGCTCTTGCCGAGCTTGCGCGCCGCCGCCGAAAACGAGCCTTGGGTGGCCGCCTGCACAAACGCCTGCAGCACTTCGTTAGAGGCCATGACTATCGCCTTGATCGATGGTTATTGGTTATGAAGTATCGAGTCAAAGGCTAATGATGACAACCATCGTCACTCACGGAGCCGGGTCATGAACCCTACCAAGTCGATTACTGAACGCGTTTGCCAGGCCATTGGTTTCGAAGCCCTGGCATTGTTGATCTGCACCCCGTTGCTGGCGTGGATCATGGACAAGCCTGCCCTGGAGATGGGTATGGTCACCCTGGCGATCAGCCTGTTGGCGCTGGCCTGGAACGTGATTTTCAACGGCCTGTTCGACCGCCTCAAGGCGCGCCTGCAACTGGCCAGCAACGGTTGGACCCGCGTGATGCACGCCTTGATGTTTGAAGGTGGGTTGATCCTGGTGTGTGTACCGCTGATTGCCGCCTGGCTGAACATCAGCCTGGTGCAGGCGTTTATCCTCGACATAGGCGTACTGCTGTTTTTCCTGCCGTACACCTATGTGTATCACTGGGGGTATGACGTCCTGCGCGACAAGCTCCTACAGAAACATGCCGCCCGACGCCTCGATACGCTGGCCGGTGATCCAGGCACTACCGTCGGCAAGCAGGCTGGCAATCGCGCCGCCGATATCGTCCGGTAACCCGGCGCGGCCCAAGGCGGTATTGCTGGCGACCATGGCGTTGAGGTTGGCGTTGTCGCGCACGGCACCACCGCCGAAGTCGGTTTCAATGGCGCCGGGGGCCAGGATGTTGACGCTGATGCCACGGCCGCCCAGCTCTTTGGCCTGGTAGCGGGTCAGCACTTCCATCGCGCCTTTCATGGCGGCGTAAGCGGCGTAGCCGGGCAGGCTGAAACGCGCCAGGCCACTGGAAATATTGACGATGCGCCCACCGTCGCGGATCAACGGCAACAGCTGTTGGGTCAGGAAAAACGGACCCTTGAACTGGATCGCTACCAATTGATCGAACTGCGCTTCGGTGGTCTCGGCGAAGCTGGCGTGAATGCCGATACCGGCGTTGTTGATCAGAAAATCGAAGCGGTCCCGTGCGAAAACATCCTTGAGCACGCCAGCAACCTCGCCGACGAAATCAGCGAACGTCGCGCTCTGGCTCACGTCCAGTTTCAGCATCGCGGCACGGCCGCCCAGTTGTTCGATCTGTGCGACCAATGCCTGCGCTTCATCGGCCTTGCTGTGGTAAGTGCCAATGATGTCGACGCCTTGTGCCGCCAGGTGCAGGGCGGTGTTTTTGCCCAGGCCACGGCTGGCCCCGGTGATCACTGCGATTTTACGGGTCATGGTGATGTCCTCGGTGATTGAGTGTGGGAAACAGTGTATTTGTCCGGTCGTAACGTGATAAACAGCGCTATACCGGAATCACTGGCCGAATAAGGCGAACAATCCCATGAATAAACTGGAGCTGCTGCGCACCTTCGTGCGCGTTACCGAGCTGTCGAGTTTCACCGGTGCCGGCGAGAGCCTGGGCCTGCCGCGCTCCACGGTGTCGGAACATGTGCAGGCGCTGGAAGAGCTGCTCGGCGCCCGCCTGTTGCAGCGCACCACGCGCAAGGTGCAGGCCACCCAGGATGGCCGCGTGCTGTATGAGCGCAGTAAGGATTTGCTCGCGCACATGGAGGAGTTGGAAGGGCTGTTTCGCCAGGACGAAGCGCAACTGGCCGGGCGGATTCGGGTGGACATGCCCAACATGATGGCGCGGGACCTGATCCTGCCGCGTCTGCCGCAATTCATGGACGCGCATCCGCTGATCGAACTGGAGATCAGCACCACCGACCGCCAGGTCGACCTGCTCGCCGAAGGCTTCGATTGCGTGCTGCGCGTGGGCGCCCAGCCGGACCAGAGCGTGGTGGCGCGGCTGCTGTGCAGCATGCCGATGATCAACTGCGCGAGCGCCACCTACCTGCAACGCTATGGCGTGCCCCGGACACTGGCCGACCTCGCCGACCATCACCTGGTGCATTACGTGCGGCCGTTGGGTGCACGCTCTGCGGGGTTTGAGTACGTGCAGGGCAACAAGGTGCTGCGCATTCCCATGGGCGGGCGGGTCACGGTCAACAGCACCGATGGCTACAAGTCTGCCTGCCTGGGCGGTTTCGGGATTATTCAGGTGCCGGCCCTGGGCATGGGTGACGAATTGGCCAGCGGGGAGTTGGTGGCGGTCCTGCCGGACTATCCGGCCCCGCCGCTGGATGTGTCCCTGCTCTACGCCGGGCAGCGGCATCTACCCCTGCGGGTGCGGGTGTTCATGGACTGGCTGGCGACCATTCTGCATTCGCAGCTTTAACGCCGCGCCGACAGCTGTTGCGGCGCCAGGAAGGCGTCGTGGAAGTACTCGCGAAACGCCTGCATTGCCGGGGTAAAGGCGCGTTCGCGGTGCCAGGCCAGGCCGACGCTCATGGGCGTGACGGGGTCGGTGACGGTCAGGGTTTCGATGCGCTTGCCTTCCAGCGACCAGGGCCGGTGCACCAGGTCCGACAGGATCGCTACGCCGCTGCCATTGGCGACCATGCTGCGCACCGCCTCCACCGAGCTGGTGCGCAGCCGCACCTTGGGCGTTTGCCCGGCCTGTTCCCAGTACCGCATGGCGCTGTGTTCGGCCTCATCGACGGTGAGCAGGATGTACGGCTCCTGCGCCACATCCGCCAGGCTCACCGCACCGCGTTCGCATAATGGGTGATGGCTGGGCAGCCATAAACGACGTTCCGAGTTGAACAGGATTTCCGAGACGATCGCCGGGTGGGTGAGGTTCGCGGTGAGGACCACAGCCATGTCGAACTGGCCATCGAGCAGACCCTGTTCGATGGCCTGGCGCTCCTGCTCGAACACCTCCAGGGTCACATCCGGGTGCCAGTGCTCCATGCGCTGCAAGTGGTGCGGCAGGAAGTAACCCAGCACCGTGTAGCTGGCCGCCAGGCGCAGCACGCCGCTGGCGCGGTAGTCGGGCAACGGGCTGTTAAGCGCATCGTCGACACTGCGCACAATCACGTAGGCGCGGTTGAGAAAGTGCCGCCCGGCATCGGTCAGGTTCATGCCCTGGGCCGAGCGCACAAACAGTTGCACGCCGAGCAAGGCTTCCAGCTCCTTGATCGCCGTGGTCACGGCAGACTGGGAGATGTTCAGGTGAATCGCCGCCTGGGAAATCTGGCCGATTTCGGCGGTGGCCACGAAGTAGCGGATTTGGCGCAAGGTCAGGGACATGGCTTTATCTGATTTTCAGAAGATGAGCCATCTGATAATAGATCTTCCCAAGGGGTCAAGCCGCAGCCTACTTTCGAGCATCACCTTTTGGCGGAGCGTCCCCGATGCAGGCAGTGGATTTCAATTCAGACATGGGCGAAGGCTTCGGTCCCTGGACCATCGGCGACGGCGTCGACGCCGAGCTGATGGCCTATATCAGCTCGGCCAATATCGCCACCGGCTTTCACGCCGGCGACCCCGGCACCATGCGCCGCACCGTCGCGCGGGCCAAGCAATTGGGGGTGGCTATCGGCGCGCATCCTGGCTTTCGCGACCTGGTGGGCTTCGGTCGTCGGCATATCCATGCACCGGCCCAGGAGCTGGTGGACGACATGCTCTACCAACTGGGCGCATTGCGCGAAATCGCCCGCGCCCAGGGCATGCCCCTGCAACACATCAAGCCTCACGGCGCGCTCTACATGCACCTGGCCCGTGACGAAGAAGCCGCGCGCCTGCTGGTACAGAACCTGCAAATCATCGAGCCGACGCTGTTGCTGTACTGCATGCCCAACTCGGTGATCTGGCGCGTGGCCAAGGAACTCGGGCAGCCGGTGGTGCGCGAATTCTATGCCGACCGTGAGTACGATCTGACGGGCTTCATTGTGTTTACCCGCAACGTACGCGCGCTGGATCCGGCCACGGTCGCAGCCCGCGTCCTGCGCGCGTGTCAGACGGGGCTGGTGCGTACCGTAGAAGGCGAAGACCTGTTTATTGAATTCGACTCCATCTGCCTGCACAGCGACACCCCCGGCGCCCTGGAGTTGGTGGAGGCCACCCGTGAAGCATTGGACCAGGCCGGCATCACAGTCAAAACCCCCTAATAAGATCGAACATTTACTTTTTTGCCTGCCTTTCTATAACGATTCCAAGAGGAACAGACATGGCTGAAACGTCCCCCATCCGCTACAGCTTCGGCGGTGATGAACACTTGTTCGCCGAAGTCAGCGAGAGCATGTCCCTTGAGGCTTTTTTCAAGGGCATGGCCGTGACCCGTGCCGTGGAACGCCTGGCGCTGGAGGGCGTGCTGGACGTGTGCCTGGCCAATGCCTCGTTCCAGATTCGCTTCGACCCCGACCGCATCGCCCCCCATGTGCTGCTCGACGCCGTGCAGAGCGCCGAAGCCCAGGCCGTGGCCGAACGCACCCTGCACACGCGCATCATCGAAATCCCGGTGCTCTATAACGACCCCTGGACCCATGAAACCCTGATGCGGTTTCGCGACCGCCATCAAGACCCCGGCGGCACCGACCTGGAATATGCCGCGCGCATCAACGGCCTGGCCGATGTCGAGGCGTTTATCGCCGCCCACAGCGGTGCGCCGTGGTTTGTCTCGATGGTGGGCTTTGTCGCGGGCTTGCCGTTCATGTTCCAGATGGTCGAGCGCGAGCGGCAGTTGCAGGTGCCCAAGTACCTGCGCCCGCGCACCGACACGCCGAAGCTGACCCTCGGCCATGGCGGTTGCTTCGGCTGCATCTACTCGGTGCGCGGCGCCGGCGGCTACCAGATGTTTGGCGTGACCCCGGCGCCGATCTACGACCCGGCGCAGCAGCTGGCTTACCTCAAGGCGCATATGGTGTTTTTCCGGCCGGGTGACATCGTGCAATTCAAACCCATCGACCGGGACGCCTACGACCTGGCGGTTGCCGAGGTGGAGGCAGGACGTTTCGACCTGCGCATTCGCCCGGTGGATTTTTCCCTCGATGCGTTTCTCGCCGACCCCATCGGCTATCCGAAAACCCTGCAGGAGGCGCTGGCATGATCAAGGTCCTCAAACCCGGCCTCGCCACCTCTGTGCAGGACCTGGGCCGCGAAGGTTATTACCACCTGGGCATTCCGCCATCGGGTGCTTTGGACCAATACGCCCTGAGTGCGGCCAATCATCTGGTGGGTAACCCGGTAGGCGCTGCCGGCCTGGAATGCACCTTGATCGGGCCGGAATTGGAGTTTCAACGCGATACCCTGGTCGCGCTCAGCGGTGCGTTGATGTCGCCGCGACTGGACGGTGAAGTGGTGCATCAGGACACCGCCTTCGAGGTGCGCGCCGGGCAGGTGCTGCGTTTCGAATTTCCCAAGGCCGGTGCCCGCACTTACCTTGCCGTTGCCGGTGGCATTGACGTGCCGCTGGTGCTTGGCAGCCGTTCCACCTACACCCTCGGCGCCCTGGGTGGTTTCCACGGGCGACGCTTGCAGGCAGGCGATGAGCTGCCCATCGGTGAAGCCAGCGGTCTCGGGCGGGCAGGCAACAGTTTGCCGATGGCATTGCGCCGCTCGGTGGGCGGCGATGTCACCTTGCGCGTGGTGCCAGGACTGTATTACGAGCGCCTGACCTCGGGCGCCAAGAGCAGCTTTTTTGCCGAACCGTGGACGGTCGGCTCCGAGGCGGACCGCATCGGCTATCGGTTCAAGGGCGGCAGTGCGCTGAGCTTTCAACCGCGTGAGCAGCCGTTCGGCGCGGGGTCGGATCCATCGAATATCGTCGACAGTTGCTACCCGATTGGCTCGATACAGGTACCGGCGGGGCTGGAGCCGATTGTGCTGCATCGGGATGCGGTATCCGGCGGTGGCTACGCGATGATTGGCACGGTGATCAGTGCCGACCTGGACTTGATCGGGCAGATGCAGCCCAACCAGCGGGCGGGGTTTGTGGCGGTGACGTTGGAGCAGGCACTGGAGGCGCGGCGGGTGTACAAGAAGCGGCTCAAGGCCATGGCGGGACTCTTCAACAACTGACACGACACACATGCAAATGTGGGGGGAGCAAGCCCCTCCCACATTTTCAATCTTGGGTTGGTCAGAAGAGTTGGGTGAACAGCCAGTAGAGACTACCCGACAACACAATCGCCGCCGGCAAGGTGAGCACCCACGCCATCAGCAAATTGCGGATGGTCCGCATCTGCAGCCCACCCCCATTGGCCACCATGGTCCCCGCCACACCCGACGACAACACGTGGGTGGTCGATACCGGCAGCCCGAACATATCCGCTGCACCAATGGTCAGCATCGCCACGGTCTCGGCCGAGGCGCCCTGGGCGTAAGTCAGGTGGGTCTTGCCGATCTTCTCGCCCACGGTGACCACGATGCGCTTCCAACCAACCATGGTGCCCAGCCCCAGGGCGATGGCCACGACAATCTTCACCCACAGCGGAATAAAGCGCGTGGCATCGTCGATCTGTTGCTTGAACAGTTGCAGCTTGCCTTGGGTGTCGGCGTCGAAATTGCCGACCTTGCCTTTGTCCATCAGGCGAATGGTTTCGCTGCTCAGGTACATATCGTTACGCACGTTGCCCACGGCTTCGGCGGGGACTTTGGCCAGGGAACCGTAGCCTTTGACCTGGTCACCGATCTGGCCGGCGAGGGCGGCGAGGGCGGGAATCAACTCGGGCGTGGCTTCCTTGGTGCGCATGTAGGTCGACAGCACCGGCCGCGGGTCACCCGCCAACGCCAGCGGCGCTGTTTTCATCAGCGCCACCTGGGTCACTTCGGCGACTGCGGCGAACTGCAACGACTGTTCGGCCGGCATGGCGCGGTTCAGCGCATAGGCCATCGGCAGGGTACCCACCAGGATCAGCATGATCAGGCCCATGCCTTTTTGCCCATCGTTGGAACCGTGGGCAAAGGACACGCCGGTGCAGGTGGCGATCAGCATGCCGCGAATCCACCAGGGCGGCGGAGTGTCGCCCTTGGGGGCCTTGTACAACGCACGGTTTTTCACAAAGGCGCGCAGGGCCAGCAACAGCAAGGCGGCAAAGGCGAAGCCGATCAGCGGCGAGAGCAGCAGCGCATAACCGATCTTGATCGCCTGGCTCCAATCCACACCGCTGGTGCCGTCACGCCCGTGCATCAAGGCATTGGCCACGCCGACGCCGATGATCGAACCGATCAGGGTGTGGGACGACGAGGCCGGCAAACCCAGCCACCAGGTGCCGAGGTTCCACAGGATCGCGGCGATCAGCAACGCGAAGATCATCGCGAAGCCGGCCGATGAACCCACCTGCAGAATCAGCTCCACCGGCAGCAAGGCAATGATGCCGAACGCCACCGCGCCGCTGGACAGCAGCACACCGAGGAAATTGAAGAAGCCCGACCACACCACCGCAAACTGCGGCGGCAGCGAGTTGGTGTAGATCACCGTTGCCACCGCGTTGGCAGTATCGTGGAAACCGTTGACGAACTCGAAACCCAGGGCAATCAACAGCGCCACACCCAGCAGCAGGAACGGCGTCCACGTGGTGAGCTGGGCGCCCATTTCGTGCATGTCGTGCATGAGGCTGTAGGCGGTAAACAACAGGCCCATGGCAAGCACGGCGAAGAAAACGATCACCGTCACCAGGCCGGGTTTCTTGTCCAGGCGCGGTTTTGAATCGACGGAGGATGAGTGCGTGGAGGCAGTCAGGGAAGGGGTGGCCATGCCGGGCATCCGTGTGGGGAGGATGCCGTTCATATTCATTGCAGAATGTTACAGCGATGCTGCCGCAGGTCATTGTTTAGGTAATTGGATCTGCCACTGGTCTATAAACCGCTGGAGAGCCACGTGTCTACACAACTTTTCAGACCTTGAAAAATCTCCCTGTGGCGAGCGGGCTTGTCCCGCGTTGGGCTGCGCAGCAGCCCCAGTAAAGAAGAACGCGGTGTATCAGACACTCTGTAGAGGCTGGTTTTGGGGCTGCTTCGCAGCCCAACGCGGGCGGTGCGACGATTCGACAAGCCCGCTCACCACAACAGCCCTATTTGCCGGACGTTCAGCGTTCAGCTAGCGTTGTGTGGATACCCACGGTCATCGGGACCAAGCCCCTCCGACAATTGATCGCATTTCAATTTGAAAACTTGCGAAACGCCCAGCGCCCGGCGATCAGCGTGAAGGTCGCGACCAACGCCACCAGGATCCAGAACCCCTCCGGGTCCTGTGAAAGCGGCACACCGCCCACGTTCATGCCGAAAAAACCGGCGATGATATTGATCGGCAACGCCAGCACCGTCACCACGGTAAGGGTGAACAGGGTGCGGCTGCTTTGCTCGTTGAGGTTGGCGGCGATCTCTTCCTGCAGCAGCTTGATCCGTTCGCCCAGCGCCGTCAGGTCGTTGATGATCAGCGCAAACTCCTCGGTGGATTTGCGCAACTCCTTCACGTCTTCCTTTTGCAGCCATTGCGGCGGGCGGTTGAGCAGGCGCAGCAGCGAACCCGGCTCCAACGCGAGCAGGCGTTGCAGGCGCACCAGCACCCGGCGCGCCGCGCCCAGTTCCGCGCGGTTGGTGGACAGGCGCGAGGACAGCAACTGGTCCTCGATATGGTCGACGCTGATGCTGGTCTTGCGCACGATCTGGGTCAGCACTTCCCCCTGGTCGCGCAGCAGGTGCACCAGCAGTTCCAGCGGTGAGCGAAAGCGTTCGCCGGCCTTGACCGACGAGCGCAACTTGTCCACCGAGTGCAAAGGTTGCAGGCGTGCGCTGATCAACAGCCGGCTGCGGGCGCAGACCCACAGCGTGGAAATATCCGACGAAACCATGCTGCTGAAGTTGAACACCACGTCGTTGACCACCGCCAGTAAGGCTGAGTCGACGTGTTCGATGCGAGTGGAGCGCGAGCCTTCGTGCAGGGCCTCGAAGAATTCTTCGGGTAAATCCAGGTTGGCCTGCATCCAGCGTTCGCAGGCGGCGTGGGCCAGGTTCAGGTGCAGCCACAGGAACTCTTCCGGGTCGGCGGGTTGCTGCAAGGCCGCGAGGGCCGCGGCCGAATCAATCTGTTCGCCCTTTTCACCGGGACGAAAACGAAAACCGTAAAGCAAGCCAAACAGGTCGGAGTCCTGGTGGCTGTGGTCGAGGCTGTGGTTCATGGAGACTCGCAGAGAAAGCGCCTGTAGGACGTTTCACAGGTTCGCGTGGGCGAATCATTGCAAGGAGGTATGACAGTTATATGACGTTTTAACGGTGCGCATAAAAAAACGCGCCACCCGGAGGTGGCGCGTTTTTTCGAGGTTCAACTCAAGTGTCTTGCTTGTTTTCCAGCACCGCGCCGGTCTTGGCGTCGAGCTTCACTTCAAAGCGCTTGCCGGCGGTGTCGGTCAGGTCGACTTCGTAGACCAGTACCCCGTTTTTGTGGTCCAGCTCGGTGTCGGTGATGCTGCTACCGGCGTGGGTGGCCACGGCGGCGGCGTTGAGTTTCTCGAACGGCATCACGGCGCCGGACTTGAGCAGGCCTTCAATCTGGTCCGGACGAACATCGGCCTGGGCCAGGCCGGCGGTCAGGGTCAGGGCGGTGGCGGTGAACAGGGCGGTCAGGGTTTTCATGGTGTGTGTCCTTCTCTGGTGAGCTGTTTAAGTGGCGCCAGATTAACCGGCGCAACTTAACTCATCCTTAATGGCGCACTGACACCAATGCCCGACTCACTCAGTACTTATAGTCGTTCAGCAGGTCCTGAACGCTGGACGACGGCCAGCGCTTGTAGAACTTCAGCAGCTCGGCGGCGCGATTGGTGAAGATGCCGTCGACGCCGGCCTTCATCACTTTGTCGAAGTCGACCGGCTCATCCACGGTGTAGACGTGCATCAGCAGGCCCTTGTCGTGGGTCAGCTTGTTCATTTCAGGTTTCACCAGGTCGGTGTAGCTCTGGTCGCCATGGGCGGTCAGCTCAGCCGATGGGCCGGTGCCGATGGCGCCGAGGCGCTTGGCTTCGTCGACCCACTTTTCGAACTCGGCGGCGTCTTTCGGCTCTTGCTTGGCGTAGTAGGCGGCCTTGGTGGTTTCGCCGGATTCGGCAAAGGTCTGCGTGGATTTCGGCTCGATGCTGCCCGGGCCAACCCACAACAGCAGGATTTTCGGGGTGTTCGGCATCTCTTTCTGCAGCTCTTTCAAGCTGTCTTTTTCAAACGTCTGCAGCACCACACGGCCCTTGCCCTGGCCGACGCCGGTGTTGCTCTTGCCCAGCTTGGAGCCGGCGGAGCTCAACCAGCCTTTATCCAGCAGCTTGTTTTTCAGGTCGGCTTCGATACCCGGGAATTGCTTGGGCTCCTTGGTTTCGATGTACAGGCCGGGTTTGTGCTGCGGGTTGCCTTCGGCGATCTTGATGATGTCGTCCAGGCTCAGGATCTTCAGGCCAACGAAACCTGGACGCGCACGGTCCGGGTACGCAGCGTTGAACCAGCTGCCGGCGTCGAGGGTTTGCAGTTCTTTCCAGGTGAACTCGTTGGCCGGGGCGTCCTTGCGCTCAGGGAACTTGGTGGCCACGTCGGTGGTGCGCTGCAGGTTGTTGTCATGCAGGGCGAACAGCACGCCGTCCTTGCTGCGCTGCAGGTCCAGTTCCAGGTAGTCGGCACCCAGGTCGCGCGCGACTTTGTAGGCGGCGGCGGTGGATTCCGGCGCGTCGTAGGACGCGCCACGGTGAGCGATCACGGCGGGGTAGGGAATGCCTTCGTTTGTCGCCAATTCAGCCGGGCTGATCGGTTCGGCAGCCTGTGCCTGGCCGAGGCCAAGCGCCAGTGCGAGCAGCAGGGCGCTCTTGGAAAACGTGACAGGCATATGCGAAGTCCTTTCGTGGAGGTAGCTTTGAGAAGGCCTCCTTTTTAACAATTGATTGCGAAAGGCGCTATCACCAAACCGACATTAACGTGCGCACGTGCCAATTTTCTCGGTTTTTTTGCGCTGCATTGCAGTACTCTTGCTCGCAGCCGCCCCGCTAGAGGACGGTATTTTCTGCCACGCGTGTAAACCATCTTTCCAGTCCCTGTGGGACTTTTCAGTGAGGTTTACCATGCGCATCACCTCCGAGCTTATCTGCCAGGCCGCCGACCAACTCCACGGTTTTGTTGGCCTCAACCGCAAGACCGGCCAGTACATCGTGCGTTTCAGCGAAGACTCCTTCGGCATGGACGTGGCCGACGACGGCATTATCCCCACCGCTGAATTTGTCTGGCTGCCGGCCCCCGAGCAGACCATGACCCTGTCCCGCGAGCGTATCCAGTTGCTGCTCGACCAGAATATCGACGACCGCATCAACATCAGCGAGCCGCTGCGCGTGTACATGAAACGGGTGGAGATTCCACAGATCAGTGCGCTGCGCAGTCTGGTGAGCTAGACGGCTTAGGCGGTGAGCGAGCGTTCTGTGGCAGGCCGGCTTTTTAGGGCAGCGGGCCTGTTGTGGTGAGCGGGCTTGCCCCGCGCTGGGGCGCGAAGCGGCCCCTGAGCCAGACGCTGCGGTTAGTCAGGAGAACCGCGTCAACTGAATTGGGGCTGCTTCGCAGCCCAGCGCGGGGCAAGCCCGCTCACCACAACAGGCCCGCTCACCACAACGGGCCCACTCACCACAGAGGGCCAGGCGATACGACGGTTACTGGCCTTGGAATGTGTAGGCCCGTTCCACCTTGCACACCCGTGTCTGAAACGCCGAGTACCAGGTGGCGCGTCCTTGTTCGCGCACCGCCCGGTGCTCGGCCTGCTGCTTCCAGGCCAGGATCGCCGCCTCGCTGCTCCAGTAGGACACGGTAATCCCCAGGCCATCCTCCCGCGCCGATTCCACCCCGAGAAACCCCGGTTGATCGCGAGCCAGCTCCAGCATGCGGGCGGCGGCCTGGCCGTAGCCTTGATCGCCGGCGGTGCGCAATGAGCTGAAAATCACCGCGTAGTAGGGTGGGGCCGGAGTCTTGGCGATCATGCGTATTGCTCCTGGCAGGCCTTGAGCAAGGCAATCGCTAAAGGCGGCGTGATGCCCTTGAGGGCGGCGCGTTCAGGCTGGAACAGCGTGGCGACGAAAAATGGATGGTCGAGCAACTCCACCGCGCGCAGATCGCCGACTGCATCATGCCCGCTGGGAATCATCTCGCGCTCGAGCAGGGCATCGGCGAATTCGGAGTTGATGCCGTAGCGGCAGCGGTAACCTTCCTCGATGTCAAGACGACCGTAGGCCTCGGCGATGCGCGTGTAGGGTGTCAGGCGCAGGCTGTCGGTGGCGTCAACCAGTGCGCAGCTCAGGGGGGTGATCACTGCACGTTCAGCGCCCGGCGCCAGCTCGCCATGTTCGGCATCGGCCCAGCCCAGCACGTTGCGGGCGTATTCCAGCACCGCGTGTTGAAAACCACCGCAAGTGCCGAGGAAAGGTCGCCGCTGTTCGCGGGCAAAACGGATCGCCCGCAACGCGCCGTCGGTGTCGCGGTAGGGGCTGGCGGGCACGCACCAGAAACCGTCGAAGCCGTGCAATGCTGTGGTGGGCGTGAGGGTGTCGGTGTCGAGCCATTGCATTTGAACCTGCAAACCGAGGGTTTCGCCGGCCCGTTGCAGCGCGACGGGAATGGCCTGGTGCGCGATGACATCGGGGTTGTAATCGCCGATCAGGGCGAGGTGCAGGGTGGTGGTTTTCATCGTGTGCGTCCCATGGCTTGTGGTGTCCTGATGCGCACTATAGATTGGCGCGCACGCAATCAATATTGGCGTTTACCCACATGCTCAATGCAGCCACGCACTATCAACTCGATTACCCCGACCTGTCGCTGATCCTCGCCCTGGTGCGTGGCGGCACCCTGGCGCGGGCGGCGGCATTGTTGCGGGTGGATGTGTCCACGGTGTTTCGCGCGGTGCGACGGCTGGAGGCCGCATTGGGCCAGACGCTGTTTGAAAAAAGCCGCGCCGGCTACCTGCCCACCAACCTGGCGAGCAACCTGGCGCAGCAGGCCGAACGTGCCGAACACGCGCTGGAGGCGGCGCGCATCGGCGTGGAGCAGGGCGGCGAGGTGATCAGCGGCACGGTGCGCCTGACCTGTACCGACTCGGTGCTGCAAGGGCTGCTGCTGCCGGCGCTGGCGCAGTTCATGCCGGACTACCCGGCGCTGACCCTGGAGCTGAGCACGTCGAATGATTTCGCCAACCTCAGCCGCCGCGATGCCGACATCGCCCTGCGCCTGACCAGGACTCCGCCGGCGCATCTGGTCGGCCGTTGCCTGGGGGCCGTGGCGTATCAGGTGTGTGCCAGCCCCACGTACGCGGATCAACACGCCGCACGCTCACTGGCGGACCTGGCCTGGATCGCGCCGGACGACTTCCTGCCCGACCACCCCACGGTGACCTGGCGCCGCGAACACCTGCCCGGCGTACGTCCCAGCTATCGCTGCAACAGCATGTTGTCGGTGACCGAACTGGTGCGGGCCGGGTTGGGGGTGGCGGCGCTGCCGGACTTTCTGTTGGATGACGGCCTGCAACCCCTGGGCCCCGCGTTGGCCGGGCACGACACCGCGTTATGGCTGCTGACGCGCCCCGATTGCCGCGCATTGCGCTCGGTGGTGACGCTGTTTGATGAGTTGGGCCGGCATGTGCAGATGAAACCCTGACTCACCGCGATCGGGGCAAGCCCCCCTCCCACATGGCATTCGCGTTGTTATTGAGGTTTCCGCACGTAATGCTCATGCATTTCGCACGTCAGGGTTTCGATGTGTTCGGTCAGTTGCTTGGTCATTTCCGTCAGCCGGGTGTTTTGCTCCAGCAATTCGAGCAACTGTCTGGTGGTTTGCGCGGCCTGGGCCTGGCGTTCGGTATTGGCGATGGCCAGGGCTTCACGGTGTTGCGCGTCGGCGTCGGACTGGGCTTTGTCGCGGGCCGCCTGGCGCGTCTGGGCCAGCAGGATCAGCGGCGCGGCATAGGCGGATTGCAGGCTGAAGGCCAGGTTGAGGAGGATGAACGGGTACACGTCGAAGTGGGTAATGCCGGTCACGTTCAGCGCCACCCACAAGATCACGATCGCGGTTTGCGCACCGAGGAAGGTCGGTGTACCAAAGAAGCGCGCAAAGGCCTCGGCCTTGAGGGCAAAGGTATCGTTGCCGAAGGTCGGCGCCAGGTGGGCGTGGCGGCGGTGAAAACGCAGGTGATCGACGGGGGCGGTTTCGGGCTTGTCGGGGGTCATGGTCGGCTCGGGTCATCAACGTTAAGACAGTGAATCACTATAGTCCTGGCGACCTGTCTTACACATGAATAACCCGTGGCCTACTTAGTGGGCCCCCCGCTCATTGGCAAACGCACTCACCGCGTGCACCGCCTCGCTGGTGCCTTCGCGAATCTGCAGCATCACCGTACCGGCCTGGTCGGCCAACTCCACGCCCTGGGCGGCGCGGTCGCGGGTCGCGTCCATGCTGTCGATGGCTTGGCGGGTTTCAGCCTGGATCACCGCGATCATGCTGGAAATCTCCGTGGTGGACCCGCTGGTGCGCGCCGCCAACTGCCGCACTTCATCGGCCACTACGGCAAAACCACGGCCTTGTTCACCCGCGCGCGCCGCTTCGATAGCGGCATTGAGCGCCAGCAGGTTGGTTTGTTCGGCAATGCCGCGAATGGTGTTGACGATGGTGGTGATCTGCTGCGAGCGCTCGCCCAGCTTGGCGATCAGTTGCGAGGAGTTGTCGATGTCCGAGGAAATTTCACGCATGCCGCTGGCTGTTTTCTGGATCACGTCGGCGCCTTTTTCCGCCATGTCTTGGGTGTGCAGGGACAGGTGATAAGCCTGGGCGGCGCTCTGCGCGTCAGCGGCATGTTGTTGCACGCGCGCGGTGATGTCCGAGGCGAATTTCACCACTTTGCGCAGGCGTCCGCTGGCGTCGTACACCGGGTTGTAGCTGGCTTCGAGCCAAACGGGCCGGCCGTTTTTATCCACGCGCTCGAACTGGCCGCTGAACAATTCACCCTGGTTCAGGCGTCGCCAGAACTCGCTGTAGGCTGAGCTCGCGGCGGTCTCTGGGGTGCAGAACAGACGATGATGCTGGCCCTGGATCTGCGCCAGGCTGTAGCCCATGCGCTGCAGAAAGTTGGTGTTGGCGGTGATGATCGTGCCGTCGAGGTTGAACTCGATGACGGCCATGGCCCGGCCGATGGCTTCCAACTTGGCGTTGGCCTCGCTTTCGGCCTGTAGACGCGGGGTAACGTCCAGGGCGTACTTCACCACTTTGATCACACGGCCCGCGTTATCACGCACCGGGGTGTAGCTGGCTTCCAGCCACACCGACTGACCATTGCCGCCCACCCGTTCAAAGGTACCTGATTGGAACTGACCCTTTTGCAGGTTGGCCCAGAGTTGCTGGTACTCGGCGCTGCGGGCGAAGGCGGGCGTGCAGAACATCCGGTGGGATTGGCCTTCGATCTGCTCGGCGCGGTAGCCCAGGGTACTGAGGAAGTTGTCATTGGCCCGCAGCACGAGGCCTTGCGGATCAAATTCGATCACCGCCATGGAGCGTTCGATGGCGTCCAGCAGGCTGGCCTGGTGAGCCACGGTGTGTTGCAGGGAATCAATGGTTTTCTTATGGGCGTTGAATAGCATGTTCGGGGGCTCGGGCAAGCACGCGTCTGGGAGGATCCATGTATAGGCGCCTGCCTCCGTAAGACTTTTGCCCTACGGTTGACCTGCTCATTGTCAGCTCCCTTGTGCTGACAGCGGGGGGTGGAACAACGGGTTAAGAGTCATCAGCCTGACAAGAAGTTCGCCCCATGGGCAGGACCATTTTTGGGTAGGCGACCAATGGAGGCATTATGCTATCTAGTGCGGGGCTGCACGGAGGATTCAGACCTGTGTCGCAGGACAACGTCAGGCGGAACAGGCTATCCGGTCGTCGTTGACACTGACTCGATTACGCCCGGTGTCCTTGGCGGCATAAAGTGCCCGGTCCGCCGCGTTCAGCCACATGGCTGCGTCGGTGAAGCGCGGCTGGAAGTCCGCCAGGCCGATGCTCAGGCTGACGCGCAATTCCGGTATGTGCGGGGTGCGGTAGTTGCCGAATGTTTCGCGCATCTGCTCCATGATCTGCGCCGCTTGCTCCAGAGGCATTTGCGGAAGAATCACACAGAACTCATCGCCCCCGTAACGTCCGGCCAGGTCGTTTTCCCGCAGGTTGCGCCGCAGTTCCAGGCTCAGTTGCCGCAGCACCGTGTCGCCGACGATATGGCCGTGGGTATCGTTGATCCGCTTGAAGTGGTCAATATCGATCAATGCGATGGTGGCGTGGCTTTGCTGCTGCTGGCACTTGTGGAACTTGAGGTGCAGCAGGTCTTTCCACGAGCCGTGGTTGAGCAGGCCGGTGAGGCTGTCGGTGCGGCTCAGGGCACTGAGGGCGCGTTTATGTTCCGAGAGCTTGATCGCCAGTTGATAACAGACCATGCCGATGGCCATAGGGTAGAGGGTCAGCATCGGCAGGCAGGAGTAGACCTGCAGCAGGCTGACGTCGGGGTTGAACTGGATGCCGAACAGCGCCCACGCCACGCCGATCCCCAGCCCCTGGGCGAGCAGGCCACGCAGGAACAGGCGCCGGCCGCCGGCGGCGACGTTGTTCATGGTCATCATCGACAGGATGGTCACGGCTGTCAGCGGCGTGAACTGCGTGGCCGCCGCCCAGAACCCGCCGAGTACCGAGTCATACAGAAAGTTGCGCTGTTCAGCCTGGTAAGGGAACGGCGAGCGGGTGGACAGCTGGTACGCCAGGTGCGCCCAGGCAAACCCATTGAACAGTACTAATGCCCAGACCCAGCCCGGCATGGCGAGCGGGTACAGGGCGCCGGTGACGCTGATGCTGCCGACACCCAGGCCGATGATCCTTGGCTGGTAGATACGCCGGGCAAATGAGAGCCCTTTGCCTCGTCTGTTTTCCATAAATTCCTGGTTCAGCTGTTTTCCACATTTACCGCGGCGCGCGGTCACCGGATCGACCGTTGATCGCATAAGGCCTGTGAATATTGTCAGTTATTCCCATAGGAATAATCAGTGGCCTTCCAGGCCATTTGCGCAAAACAGAGGGCGAATGCGTCAAAAGCGACCACGAATGTCGCTCCTGCAATGGTTTTTACTCGGGGCGGGGGGCGCTGACTTCATAGCCGGCCAGGAACAGGTCAATGGCCGACTCAATGACGCGCGCCTGGTGAGCGGCATCCAGGGTCGGCTGGCCCAACGTGATCTGCGGCCAGAACGCGAAGGCCTTGAGCAGGCTTTGGATCTGGTGGGCGGCAAACGCCGGGTCGGTGCAGGAGAGGCGGCCGTCTTCCTGGGCGGCGCGTACCCACTGGGTAAAGCCTTCTTCGCGCTGGCTCAGGCGGGTGACCATGTCTTGCGCACGTTCCGGCGAGTGGATGGTGGCGGCGATGGCTACCCGGGCCAGATCGAGGAAATTAGTGTCCGACATCATCTTCATCTTGGCTTCCAGCAACCCGCGCAATTGTTCGCGCAGCGGGCGCTCGCTGGTATAGCTGACGTCGAGTTGGGCGACGCTGCTGGCCCAGAGCTGGTGAAGGATTTCGGCGAACAGCTCTTCCTTGCTGGCGAAATGGTTATACACCGTGCGCTTGGAAACCCCTGCGGTGGAGGCAACCTTGTCCATGCTGGTGACCTCGAAGCCGTTATCGCGAAACTCAGCGATGGCCGCTGCCACGATGGCTTGGCGTTTGCGGTTGGTGAGGCGTTGAGGGGCAGTCATGGGTGGCGTTCGGCTCTTGAGGGTAAATTACACTGGGTAGTTTACTTGCTGCGGATTTTGTTGCAATCTTGAAACTACACTGTGCAGTGTAACTTATGAGCGGACCGTAGGAGTCACTCTGTAATGGCCACCATCTCAACCCGCCTCCAGTCTCCACCTGCGGCGCCCAAGCCTGCCGAACAGGACCTGGGGCGCTTCAGCAACGAGGCCCCCGTGCAGCACGGTGGCTTTGGCAAGACCTTGCGTATTTTCTGGAACATGCTGTTTAACAAACCACGCAGCACGCGCCCGGTGGGGCAGATCCCGGTGCAACCGCTGACCCGCGAGCAATTGTTGGCGGCGCCTGATCACAGCGTGTTCCGCCTGGGGCATTCCACCGTATTGCTGAAAATGCGCGGCAAGTTCTGGCTGACCGACCCGGTGTTCGCCGAGCGTGCTTCGCCATTCAGTTGGGCTGGCCCCAAGCGTTTCCACCAGCCGCCTATCCGTCTTGAAGAGCTGCCGCCCCTGGAGGCGGTGATTCTTTCCCACAACCACTACGACCATCTTGACCATAAGGCTGTGGTCCAACTGGCCGACAAGACCCGTTACTTTCTCGCGCCGCTGGGCGTGGGCGACATCCTGGTCAAGTGGGGTGTCGACGCCAGCAAAGTGCGGCAGCTGGATTGGTGGCAAGGCACCGAGGTGGATGGCATTCGCTTTGTCGCCACGCCGGCGCAGCACTTTTCCGGGCGCGGCCTGTTTGATGCCAACCAGACCCTCTGGTGTTCCTGGGTGATGATCGACGGCACGCGCCGCATCTTTTTCAGCGGCGACACAGGCTACTTCGACGGCTTTAAACGCATCGGCGAACAGTACGGCCCGTTCGATCTGACGTTGATGGAAACCGGTGCTTACAACGTCGACTGGCCCCATGTGCACATGCAGCCGGAGCAAACCCTGCAAGCGCATATCGACCTCAGGGGCCGTTGGCTGCTGCCGATCCACAACGGCACTTTCGACCTGGCGTTCCATGCCTGGCACGAACCTTTCGACCGCATCATGGCACTGGCGTGGGAGCGCAATGTGTCGATTACCACACCGCCGATGGGCCAGGCGTTCAGCTTGAACCAGCCGGAGCGTGGATATGCATGGTGGCTGGAAGTGGAAACCCAAGGTGCACAAGAGCACCTTGTGGGCTGAGGGCGCAGAGGTAATGGAAAAGGAGTTTTCAAGCTGTTTCGGGCCTGCGACAGGCTCCGGAGAAGAATGCGATGATCCCCGGAAAATGATTTCAGGGGAGGCGTTCCGATGGACAGCCAATGCAAAAAGTTTTCGCGAGCGGATGCGGTTTGCCAAGTGGGCCAGCCGTTGTCTGCGCTTTTGGATATGACCTATTCGGCCCCTTCATGCCCCCGCCCTTCCACCGATCAAGCACCCCCCCGCAGTATCGCGTTTGATGTCGATCCCCACCCTCAAACCCACCCCAATGGTGGCGTCCTGATCCCCGGGTATAACGTACCGGCACTTCCCATCAGACCCATGCGTGATCCCTCGTTGATGCTGATTGCCTTAAGCGGTATCGAACCAGAGGGCCAGGTGATGGTGGAGGTTCCGCTGGTGCAGAACAACAGTCCCTTTTCCGCCATGCAAATGTTGGCCGGCAGGCGCGTGGGGTATGCCGACCGATATGGGCGTGGCGATGGTCACGAACCGATTCAACACCGAGCGCCCTTCATACGGGCGCTGGACGTTTTGCGCCGGGCCGGGGCGCAACTGATACCGGTGCCGGCGCAACGGGTCGACGGCACCCTCACGTTCAACCTGCACACGCATAATGAAATCGATGAACTTGTAAATGAGTACCGGCTGGATGCTCTCGTGTCGGACAGCCAAAGTGCTGCATTCCATGGCGCGTGCTGGAGTGGTTACCCGAGGTTTGGCGAGGCTCTCGATGGCGGTGGGACGTTGTGGCTCTACGGTGCACGATGGTCGAAGGAATCGTTGGCGGCGCTGGCGCAGGGTTATCGCAATGCTTGTTGCCTGGAAAATGCACAGCATGGGCTACCGGGTGTGTTGAACAATCCCACGGGTTGAACTGCCTGCATCAGGCAGGATGGGGAGAGGGAAGTTTTTAGACTGGCGCACGGCTCAATGATGGTCCTTCGTCATTTCTTACTCTTCTCCCGAGGTGGTTCATGTTTGGAATTGGATATGGTGTGAATGCGTTTGTCAGCCATGCGGCGTCTTGGATGGGGTTGCCGTTGACAGCCGATACCTCCAAGCCGGTACCGCCGGGAACGGAATGGGCCAGTGTTCGCGCGCTCAGTGAACAAATGGCCAGGCCAGGCGGGCTCACGTCGGAAGATCTGGTCACTTTCCTGCAGGAGCGCATTCGCAAACGCGACCCTGGATTAAACGCCATCATCGAGCTCAACCCCCAGGCGCTGGAGATTGCTTGCGAGTTGGATCGCGAGCGCGCCAGCGGCAAGGTCCGAGGACCGCTGCATGGCATTCCCGTGCTCCTCAAGGACAATATCGAGACGGGCGACTCCCAGCAAACCAGCGCAGGCGCCTTTGGGTTGGTGGGGACTGCGGCGATCAAGGACGCGTTTATCGTCGAACGCCTGCGCCAGCAAGGCGCAGTGATCCTGGGCAAAACCAACCTGACCGAACTGGCCGGCTTTCGCGGCAGCCCCGACGGTTTCAGCCACCGGGGCGGGCAAACGCTCAACCCGCATCAAGCGGACGCAGAGGTGGGTGGGTCAAGCTCGGGCTCGGCTGTAGCGGTCGCCGCTGGTTTGGCGCCCTTGGCCGTCGGCACCGAAACCAATGGTTCGATCGTGGTCCCGGCGGCGTTTAACGGGGTGGTCGGTTTCAAGCCGAGCGTGGGCGTGCTGAGCCGCAGCGGCATCATTCCAGCCAGCCATCGACAGGACACGCCGGGGCCCATGACGCGTTCGGTGTTTGATGCCGCGTTGTTGCTCAACGCCATGTCGGGCAGCGACCCTCAGGATTCAGCCAATGTGGATGCCCCCCAAGGCATTGACTACACCGCGTTGCTCAAGCCAGGCGCCTTGAAGGATAAACGTATTGGTTATCCCGCAACCTTTTCCGTGAATGGTGAAAACCTGCCGGTGGACAATAGCCCTCAGTTTCAAAAAACCCTTGATGTGCTTCGCGCACAAGGTGCAGTACTCGTACCGGTGAACATGCGGCTGGCGGATGCATCACGCTATGGCGAACTATTGTTTGCCGATGTGAAGAGTGAGTTGAATGATTACTTGGACAAGCGCGGTGGGCTGCCGGTCAAGTCAGTTTCCGAGTTGATCGCGTTCAATGAAAAACGCGATGGCAGCGACACCGACCACCAGCCGCTGCTCAAGGAAATCGACGCATCCACCCTGACATCCGAGGAGCGCAAGCCGCTATGGGATGCACTTATCCAGGATTTTCGCAGCACAGTGGATGAGCTGATTGACGGTGAAAAGCTCGATGCCGTGGTGTCGGACTTTGAAACGAACAGCTATTTTGCAGTCGCAGTGGCCGGTTATCCGGGGATCTCGGTACCTTCCGGCAAAGACGAGCACGGCATGCCGGCCAGTGCATACTTCTTTGGTGCCCGCTGGACCGAACCCACACTGCTTGCCGTAGCCCATGGCTACGAGCAAGCCGCGAAGGCAGGTTCCAGGACCGGGCGTTGAGCAACAGGCGGTTGTTGGCGTTGGCGTCTACAAACGCAAGGGCTGACGCCTTCAAAAGATACACTCAATGCGATGGAGGGACGCCATGGCCTATCGAATTCATATCCTCGGTGCTGCGGGGGCGGGCACTACCACCCTGGGCAGGGCCTTGGCAGAGAGTCTGAACGTCGCTTACTTCGACACCGACGACTACTACTGGCAGCAAACCGACGCCCCCTTCACCGTTGCCCGGCCCAAGGATGAACGCATTCGCCTGTTGCAGGAGCAGACTGCCGGCCTGGAAGGTTGGGTGGTGTCCGGTTCACTGTGCGGCTGGGGCGACGCGATGATCGCGCAGTTCACCCACGTGGTGTTCCTGCGCCTCGACCCGCACGTGCGCCTGCACCGCCTGCGCCTGAGGGAAGTGCAACGCTACGGTGATGAAATCCTGGAAGGTGGCAGTCGCCACGAGAACAGCGTCGCCTTCCTGGCCTGGGCCGCTCGTTACGACAACGGCAACCACAGCCTACGCAGCCTGCGTCGGCATGAAACCTGGTTGACGGCACTGACCTGTCCGGTGATCCGCTTGGACTCTACGCACCATGGGGTTGGGGCGCTGGTGAATCAATTGATGCCGCTGTTGAGCCCATCAACTGCGACATAATGTTTTGTGCTGCGGGTTCGGCAGGGGCGGTGTCAAACCGCCGTACACTCATGCCCCACCCCGGCGCAAATCCCGGAAAAAACACCAGCCCCTGCGCCTCAAACCGAAACGCCAATGCCAGGCGGGTTTCATCAGCCACGTCGCCCTGGCTTTCGAACTGTTGGATGGCATCCACCGCTACACCCGCCTGGCGGGCGAGCTCCTCGCGGCTCCAGCCCAGCATCGCGCGGGCTTGTACGCTGTGTTTGGCGGTGAATTGATGCAGGACGATCTGCTGTTCTACGAAAGAGCTCATTGCCAGGGAGGACATGGGGTTTCTCCAGGGTTCGACGGGGGAGGACAAACTATACTGTGTTTTTGTACAGTTGTTTTGACCGCTCATCAACTGGATGTTTATCGATCCCCTAATCCAACCCAGGCACGTCCCGAATGATCAGGTGATCGAGGTTCTCGATATTCGCGCTGAACACCCCGAACGTCTGCTCGGGGTTTTTCTTGCTGGGCACGTGTTTCAGCTCCGGTGTGACCCCGTAGAAGAAACAATACAACGCCCGCTCACTGTCCGCCGCCGCCCTGATCTGCTCCAGGAACGCCTTGCGCTTGCGGTAGTTCTCGATGAGCTTTTTGCTCAGGTAGACGTTGACCGAGTAGGGCTTTTTGTCGAGCCACACCTTCTTTTCGAAGTCGATGCGAAAGCTGCTGGTGTAGTCCTTGATCGCTTTGACCTTGCCCCAGTAGATCAGGCCCTTGTTGTCTTGCAGGTATTCGATCTTCTTGAAAAACGTCGCGTAAGTCGCGGTGTGCTCGCCGATTTTCAGCGGCATGTTTTTCAGCTTTTCCTTGTCGTCGATGTTCGACACAAAACACTCCACCGGATGGGCAAACACGCTGGTTTTTTCCGGGGTGGTGTGGCTGGCACTGACAGATTCGCCGCTGCGGGTTGAAAGTGTTTTCGCTGAATCTTGCAGGGCCAGCCCCTCGGTGCCGACCTCCGCGGTTTTACGCTCGTACGTACGACGGGTGAGGACAAATTCCGATGGGAAATTATCCTCACGCTCATCGTCGCTTTCGCCTGCTGCACCCTTGTGGAGACTGGCATAGCGGCAGCCGTCGATATGCCGGGTGCTCGGCGTGTTTTTGAAATGCGGGGTGCGTTGGTAGTTGACGTTCCTGGCGTTGAACGTGCTCAGCACATTGCCTGCTTCGAAGGCGGCACGACAGACATCGTTGGGGCACAGGAAACTGTCCTGGTCGGAATCGTAGGCGGCGGTTTCGTCGAAATTCAGGTCTCGTACGTCGTAGATCGACAGCTTGTCATCGAGACTCAGGCTGTAGGCCGTGTCGAATTTCATGGAGCTCGGGTCCGTGAGAGGTTTCGCTATTAATAGCGGGAACCCGCGCAAATATCAGCTAGAACCTGCAACCCGCCGTCCGCTCAGGAAGCACAAGGTCCCACCTATCGCCGTGAGTGCACCCAAGGCATAGAACATGCTGGCCGGCGGCGCGTTGATCAGCAGATACCCGCATATCACCGGGCTCATTGCCCCACCGAACGCCGCCAGGTTCTGCGCCCCCCCGCATCACCGCTGCAACCGAGCCCGCTTTTTCTTCTTCGCATGAAAATGCCGAAAATGCGCATCCTGCGCCGCCGCCAACAACTCCCGATCCCCACGCGTATCGCCCCAGGCCCGCAGTCGATATTCGCCCAAATCGCCATACACCGCTTCCAGCCTTAGCACCTTATTCTCACACCGGCAGTTATTCCCGGTGAGCTTGCCGGTCAACACCCCGTCGACCACCTCAAGCTCGGTGCCAATCAACTTGATCCCGAGCCGATCAGCAAACGGCTGCAACACCAACGCCGGCGACGCCGAACACAGCGTCACCACCGCCCCCGAGCCCAACTCCTGCTCCACCGACAACACCCCGGCCGGGCGCATCAATCGTGCCCAATTGCGCTGGCAATACTCCTCGGCCTTCTGCTGCACCCACGTCTTCTCCACCCCGGTCATAAAGGTGCGGATCAACTGCGCCTTCAACTCATCCCGGCTGATCTGCCGCACCAAAAAGCGCAGCCCAGGCACCGCCAGCTTGACCATCCGGCCATAAAACTCGCCGGTGCCAAAGGCAAACTTGAGGAAGGGCACGAAACTGTCGTGGTGGGTGAGGGTGCCGTCGAAGTCAAAGACGGAGAGTACTTTGGCATCCACAGGGCCGGCTTCGAGCATGTCTGGGTTCACGGGTTGGCCTCGGTCCTATCTAGTATTTTTTGAGCGTGCATCAGGTGTGACAGCAGGAGTCTACTCCCGTGCCAATCTTCCGACCTTGGCGTAAAGCCCCTCGGTGAAAGCCTCCCGGTCACTCGACCGGTGACAACGCTGATGGCAATTGGGGCACAAGGCTACAGCATTGGTGATGCGATCCGAACCCTTCTGGGCCAGGTGCTTGACGTGATGTACTTCAAGAAATGGCAAACCGTCGACCTCAAACGGCGCGTTAGCGCTGCAGCCTTCGCAGATGCCGTTGGCTTCTTTCAGCACCCAGGCGCGTACCTTTGGGTCGCGAACAAAAGCGGTGCTGACGGTCGAGACCTTCTGCGGCTGGGCAATGCCGTCCGGTAGCTGAGTGAACGGTTGTTGCTGCAGTTTGGACGCGCGGCGGATAAGCGTTTGCTCGTCTGCTGTTTGGGCGGCGTCTTCGGATTCGAATACACCCTGTGCGGCAAGCGCTTGGCGGATGCGTTGTTCGACGCCTGAGCCTACGTTCTTCGCGGGCTTAAAGCCTTTTATCGGCTCCAGGCCCATACGGATAAGAACGGTAGAGATGTTTAGCATGCGGAACTCTACGGAGCCTTTTGCACGACCGGCTATCGGCCCCTCGCGCAAGAGGCGGTTTTCGAGCGCTTTGTTGAAAGGCTGGCCGTTCTTTTCCCTGGCCAACATCTTCAAGTAAGCCTCGACCGCTGCCGCCAACTCCGCGTCGTTCCAGTCCGTGTTGTCTTTCGTAATATCCATACAGCCGCCGAGGGTAGAAAACCCTCGGACGATACTGAGTAGCCATTATTGCGTCTACGAAATTTCCTACGCATTGGTAGGATTTGGCGGTCGTCCGCGTTAGTAGATTCGCTGCTTCATTCGGAAAGGTTGAGTGACCTTGCGCCACCACGGAGTCCTTGCTGACTCTTTCCGATAGGTTCGATTAACCAACAGATATGGCATATCTCGGAGGCGAATCCAGCCTTCATCCTGCCAGTGCAGCAGGTTCAACGACATCTCCGGCCAATCCAACATGCTCAATAGTGGTCGCTCCACCGTTCGGGGCTGACGCTCGTCGCGCAAAGTCGGGACGACTTCATGGGTGAGCCAGCTACGCAGTAGGCGATTCCCAGGTGTGTAGTGATAGACCAGCAACGCGTATGCACCGGACTCGCTAATCATCAGCATTTCTTCCGGCTGACCGTGGAACAGCAGTTTTACGGTTCTTCGTTGGTCTTCATCGAGTTTGCGCGTCGTTCGTTCATCCAGGTACCAGCCCATCAAACGCCCAAGTTCGCGAGCGCAAAACCAGGGTTGGTTTTCCAGAAGGAGGGCGTGCAAAGGAAGGTTTTGACGGGTAAAGACGGTGGGGACAAAAGGGTCATACATGGCACACCTCCGGGTTGGGAAGTGCTTGAAGGATGGCTCTTACCTTGAAGGATGGCTCTTACGCAGTAGATAGCCTTCGCAAGGAAGGTGAAAATTCTAGGCATTTTCCATTACCTCTGTGTGATGTCAGCTTTCTTAGGGCTGGGTGCCGGGAGTTAAGAAACCCCACACAGAGGGCCGGACATATTCCCCTTTCGGGTCTTGTATTAGCCCACTCCCGGCATAACAGAGATTTTCGATGCCCACGGGGCAACCGTAGGCACAAAAAAGCCGCTACTGTCGGGTGCGGTCAGTCCGCTGTGTGAGGTGTTTCTTAGGCACCAAGCTGGAAGCCTATTGGCTTCCAGGGGTTCGGTCAAGACTGAGAGCGCGGGTAAATTAAATTTATCTTTGGGCTACTTTATAGTGTTTCAGATTTCGTTATAGCTATAAATGTTCTTTATGTTCGCATGAAAGTAACCTCCGGGGGAGCCAGCATTTACCAAACTATCAAATTCACTTTCTGGGACGTCATAATACTCGTAGACTTTTCCACTAAGAAACTCAATTTGGAGTGAGGAGGTAGCAGCGTCGTACCCAACACTTGCAATATTGCTGGAGCTTACTGGGGTTCTTTCCATTTATATTTCTTCCTTTCTAATTACCTGGTTTCGCCAGGCCGATACTAATGGCTCATAATTTTCTACAGCTCTATCCTTCGCCCAATTCTTTGAGACTTCTGGGTCTTTGCTGTTGGGGTACTTGTTTGAGGGGAGTATATTTATACGACATCTTGTCGGGAGTTTTGCGGCTTCGCCTACTATAATCGCTTCACCTGTTCGTAGTATAGGAAGCGAGTCGATGATACCAGCTAGACCCTCTGACATTGCGGACTTTACTATGCTGCGATCAGTAGAATTATTAATTCTTAAGGCAATAATTGTTCCGCATTGAGATAGAATTGTTTCATCGATTTCTGAAGGTCGCTGACTTACTATCATTGCCCCGACACCAAACTTTCTGCCTTCTTTTGCTATGCGTTGGACCATTTGTTTTGCTAGTCCATCTTCTTTTTTTGATAAGTATCTATGGGCTTCCTCGAGTACTACCAGTAGAGGGCGCTTTCTCATACCAGTATTAAGGTTTTTTCCCCATATTGATGATTCGAAAAGTATATCTAGGATAGAGCCCAGTAATAGGCTTAGGCGAGTGGAAGGCATTCCTGAAAGATCTAAAATTGTAATGGGTTTGTCGTGCCCTAGCCAGTCCATAAGTAATTGGTCTAAATCTTTACTAATAATTCCATCTTTGTCTGGGGACCAGGGTCCAGGGTTCAATAGAAACGAATATTGCGAATCTAGCAATCTGGATTTCATCAGCTCCAGCTGTCTCTTCATTGATCCCGGACCGCCTTTATAAGGAGCGGCTCCTCCCGTCGCAGGCGGTAGAAAGCGTGGAGGGATTAGTTTTTCGGCGTCACCTTCTCCGTTTTCAGCGAAAGCGGGCCTTACATGTTCTTTCTCTTGCCAGTTTACGGTGTCATCGGAATATAACTCATGCCATATTTTTTTTATTCGATAGGGTAAAGGGGAAAGTGTATTGACTGATTCTTCTAGCGTATTCTTTATTTTATTTGTTTTTATAGAAAGCTTTTTTTCATCAATGGTTTTGTCTAAATATTGGGTTTTCTGACTTTCTGTTAAATTTCCACATAAAAATTCCAGTAAGCTTTCTGGTGAGACGCACCAGTATGGAATATAAAGAGGGTTTTTGCTGTCGGGAAGAACCGAGAATACCTTTGCTATATCTCCAAGGGCTGATTCGTACTCGCCATGAATGTCTATTAACAAAATCCTAGAGGACGGCAGGCTTATCGCTTCGTTTTTTGTGACGAGTGATCTGATGATGGACGCTGTGCTGGTTGATTTACCTGAGCCTGTTGATCCCAGAATTGCCGAGTGGCGAGAAACCAATTTGTCTAAGTCTAGACTCACGTCAATTCCATCAGAACTTGAGAGTTTGCCGATGGTAAATTGACCAGTTGAGGACAATCCAAAAATTTTCTTTAAGTCGCTATCTACCACAACATGTACGTCATCTCCGATGCTCGGATATTCGCTAATTCCTCGATCAAATTCACCACCTATCATTTCGCCGACTAGTTCAACTTTTATCCAGCGGCGGCCTTTGGGTATTATATTTTCATCTTCGTTGCCAGAAGACTCATTTGACTCTGAAGTTACGCCAAAAAGCTGATTGTAACCTATAGGTATTTTAATGAAGCTTCCGACTTGACCAATTCTATAGTTCTTACCCTCAATTATTATAATTCCTGACTCCATAGATTCCGCGAGTTCTACTATTATAGAAGAGCTGGAAACTGAACTTATGCTGCCCATGTATGTCGGATTTTTAATCATTTTTCGGATCATCTACGACAGAAAGTTGGAGGTCAAGATCGGACTGTTGTTCCTCTTTTAGGGCAGGAGTGGAACTTTCTATCTCAAATCCGAAATCACCGCCTGCTGTCGCTAGGAAACGGGTTAGGGCATTAAAGTCGCCAAGTTGAAATTCTTTATTTTTAAAATATTCATCTCTAATAGATTGCCAGTTTTTGGCGGGTAATATTCCTGTCCTCCAAGGTGCCTCAACTCCGTTTATTATTGCGCCATCTCGACAGAATAAACTGAAGTTGGGGCAGTTAAATGCGATTTCACGTGCGTGAGGTTCTTTTTCTAAGTTGTTATATTGAAATGCAAATAATGCAGTTGAGGGATTCGCTATAAGACTTTCAGTTATTTTTGAAGATATGTGCGCATCAGCAAATGAGAAGCCGGATGCTATGGTAAGTGTGTCACTTTCATTTAAAAAGTTTTTGAATCGTTCGAATAATGAAGAGAATGGAGCGGCTTGGGTCTGGTCGTATTTTATGTGGGAGGGATAGACCATGTTTGTGTTTGTTGAAAATGGTAGTCTAATTACCTCCTGGTTTTCACTGATTTCCCAGCCTATCGATCCATGTAGTTTCCATAATCTAACCCAGCGTGGTGGTAGATCGTTTCGTGAAATACTTGAAGGGTCGAAGAAAGCGTTTCTTGATCCGCTAAAGCCATCAAAGTAGGGGGTCTTGACTCTTTCAAGTGCTTGTTCTAGTAATAAATCATAATTGGTAGTAAAGATTTCAACGCCGTATCGTCTTTTTATTCCATTTATCCAAGATATTAATTCTGAGTATGGGTTTTTTCCAGCTGGCAGATCTTTGTTTACCACCTGTTTAATGGCGTTGCAGATGTTTTCGGTTAGCTGTGAGAATTTTTTGCTGTCGTAATCGTGGACTGTAGAACTACCAATGACGTCTGCAAGAGTTCTTATTTTTGAAAGAACTTTTTCAAAGTTTCTATCCGGTATTGACTCTTCTATTAGGTTAAATACTGTTAGATCATCTTTCTCTAAGTTGTCTTTGATCGTTTTGGTCAAGCCTACTACGTTCGGAATCAGCGGTTGCCAAGGACCGTCCCCTCCAACATTTATACTAAATGGAGCGCCGGCCCCTAAAAGCAGTCCGATTTTTTTCTTTCCGTTAGTGATTACCTGGCGGAAACCAAACATATATTGATCAGGGTTGTGTACTGACTCGCTCACTGGATGTCCTTATAAAATAGAAAAACCCCGCAATGGCGGGGTCTCTATTTTCGCTACCCCAACATCCATGCTCAGGTAAAGCGCGATCTACAACAAATCTACCGTATCATCAATCCCAGCTAAGCGCACCACCCGTCTGATACTCAATAACCCGAGTCTCAAAGAAATTCTTCTCTTTCTTCAAGTCCATGATTTCACTCATCCACGGGAACGGGTTGGTCGTGCCTGGATACTCTTCCTTCAACCCAATCTGCGACAGGCGACGGTTAGCGATGAACTTGAGGTAATCCTCCATCATCGCCGCGTTCATCCCCAGCACACCGCGCGGCATGGTATCCCGCGCATATTCAATCTCCAGCTGAGTCCCCTGCAGGATCATCTGGGTCGCTTCTTCCTTCATCTCGGCATCCCACAAATGCGGGTTTTCGATCTTGATCTGGTTGATCACATCGATACCGAAGTTCAGGTGCATCGATTCATCGCGCAGGATGTACTGGAACTGTTCGGCAACGCCGGTCATTTTGTTGCGGCGGCCCATGGACAGGATCTGGGTGAAGCCGCAATAGAAGAAGATGCCTTCCAGCACGCAGTAGTAGGCGACCAGGTTGCGCAGCAGTTCCTTGTCGGTGTCGACGGTGCCGGTTTCGAACTTCGGATCGGAGATCGAGCGGGTGTATTTCAGGCCCCAGGCTGCCTTCTTAGCCACCGATGGGATCTCGTGGTACATGTTGAAGATCTCGCCTTCATCCATGGCCAACGATTCGATGCAGTACTGGTAGGCGTGGGTGTGGATCGCTTCTTCGAAGGCCTGGCGCAGGATGTACTGGCGGCACTCCGGGTTGGTGATCAGGCGGTACACGGCCAGGACCAGGTTGTTGGCGACCAGGGAGTCGGCGGTGGAGAAGAAGCCGAGGTTGCGCATGACGATGCGGCGTTCGTCGTCGGTCAGGCCTTCGGGGTTTTTCCACAGGGCGATGTCGGCGGTCATGTTGACCTCTTGCGGCATCCAGTGGTTGGCGCAGCCGTCGAGGTATTTCTGCCAGGCCCAGTCGTACTTGAAGGGCACGAGTTGGTTGAGGTCGGCGCGGCAGTTGATCATGCGCTTTTCGTCAACGGCGACGCGGGCGGAGGCGCCTTCGAGTTCGGCGAGGCCTTCGGCGACGTCGAGTTTGTCCAGGGCGGCCTTGGCGCGCACGATGGCGGCGGAGTCACTGGCGGTGACGGCGCGGGCTTCGATGGCGGCAGCGGCGCCGGCACCGTCGAGGCGGTCCATGTTGGCTTCGGTGGCGTGGCCGGCGTTGGCGCCTTTGGTGGCTACTTCGCCGTCTTCTTCTTTGTCGAATTCGTCCCAGCTCAGCATGACGTGTCGTCTCCTGCGTGAGGGCTCAAAGGTGCCCGTGTGAAACCGGATGGTTGGGTGTTCACACGGCCCTCGGGCCGCGGTGGATCTTAAGGAATCGTTTGTTGCAACAGCTCGCGCAGGCAAATAAACGGAATTGGGTAACGGGTACTGCATGAGGCTTGAGGGGCGGAGCGGTGGATGCATACTCCAGCGCAGGCTCAAGGTCTGGCTCTTCGTCCCCTGTGTAAAGGGATATTGCAGGCCCGATTTACCCGCGCATTATAGGGAAAAATTCGGCTTTGTGTTGCGGCGGATGGTCTCGGATCAGAGACAAAAAGGCGGCTATCTGAGCCAGAGTGAGGGTTTGCGGGGGGTTGGTGGGGTAGGAAATTTTTGACGGGCGGTGGGCTATTTATTGTGGGGAAGAGGGGAGGGCTTTTTGAGGTAAGGAAGGGAGGACCGGTTCTTTGCCGCAAGAACGATTTCTTGCGGCGAATAAGATCCGGGTCTGTTCCAACTAACGAAGTTGTTATCCGTTAGAGCAGCCATTACCCATGACATGGTAATTAAGGATATGGCGCTGACCCTGGGAATCCTCATATTCCATCTTTACCGGTACAACTTCGCAAACTTCCGGGATCGTGCTCATGGACAATACTTTGGCCACATCCAGCTTGGTGCTATAGGTGTAGTCCTCAACAATCGGGGCGTTCTGGCCGGCCAGCTCGGTCGGGGCCTCGTCGGCCAGGGCGGCGGTGGCGCACAAGCTGCTGAGGGCCATAACTACGAGAGCTTTCATTTCTTTACTTACCTTCTTCAGGGCGAAAGGGGTCACGGGGCCCTTGTGAGGCCACGTGTGTAACTTAGGATTGGTTAGTTCGGATTAACGTGCCTTCGTGGGGGCTGTTACGTTGTTAATCACTGTTGTGTTAATCACAATGCCTTGGTTGGCGGAAGTGATTCTAGGCCTGCGGGTTATATTCATATACCCGTGCTTTTGATAAAGACTGTTGGCGGTTTTTGTAACAATCCCGTGGTAAAGGTTTTTTCACCCACCCGCAAAGCCCCGCAGGCTGCGGGCCAGAGCGGCAAACGGGGATAGCAGGGCATTTTGTAGGGTCTTGTTACTACCATCGTCGAATGGTTCTATAGGCCCACCCCGGATACAACTGGGTCATACAACAACAACTATGTCACCGAGGTAAGAAAGATGAGTGCGGCTTCCCTGTACCCCGTTCGCCCCGAAGTAGCAGCCAACACGCTGACCGACGAGGCAACCTACAAGGCCATGTACCAGCAGTCGGTGGTCAACCCCGACGGTTTCTGGCGCGAGCAAGCCAAGCGCCTTGACTGGGTCAAGCCTTTCACCGCGGTGAAGCAGACCTCTTTCGACGATCACCATGTCGACATCAAGTGGTTCGCC
This sequence comes from Pseudomonas sp. GW821-FHT09C10, assembly GCF_059418085.1. NCBI lineage: Bacteria > Pseudomonadati > Pseudomonadota > Gammaproteobacteria > Pseudomonadales > Pseudomonadaceae > Pseudomonas > Pseudomonas sp. GW821-FHT09C10. The sequence continues at coordinate 174,943 of NZ_JBWKPE010000003.1, read as the reverse complement.
GATGGCACCCTGAACGTTTCCTACAACTGCCTGGACCGTCACCTCGCCGAACGTGGCGACCAGGCGGCGATCATCTGGGAGGGCGATGACCCGGCCGAGAGCCGCACCATCACCTACCGCGAGCTGCACGAGGAAGTCTGCAAGTTCGCCAACGCCCTGCGTGGCCAGGATGTGCACCGCGGCGACGTGGTGACCATCTATATGCCGATGATTCCCGAAGCCGTGGTCGCCATGCTGGCGTGTACCCGCATCGGTGCGATCCATTCGGTCGTGTTCGGCGGTTTCTCGCCGGAGGCCCTGGCCGGTCGCATCATCGACTGTAAGTCGAAGGTGGTGATCACTGCCGATGAAGGCATTCGCGCCGGTAAGAAAATTCCGCTGAAGGCCAACGTCGACGACGCGCTGACCAACCCGGAAACCAGCAGCATCCAGAAGGTCATCGTGTGCAAGCGCACCAATGGCCAGATCAAGTGGAACCAGCATCGCGACATCTGGTACGAAGACCTGATGAAGGTGGCGGGCACCGTGTGTGCGCCCAAGGAGATGGGCGCCGAAGAAGCGTTGTTCATCCTCTACACCTCGGGCTCCACCGGCAAGCCTAAAGGCGTGCAGCACACCACCGGCGGCTACCTGTTGTACGCGGCCCTGACCCACGAGCGTGTATTCGACTACCGCCCGGGCGAAATCTACTGGTGCACCGCCGACGTCGGCTGGGTCACCGGTCACACCTATATTGTCTACGGGCCGCTGGCCAATGGCGCGACCACCTTGCTGTTCGAAGGTGTGCCGAACTACCCGGACATCACCCGGGTGGGCAAGATCGTCGACAAGCACAAGGTCAATATCCTCTACACCGCCCCGACCGCGATCCGCGCGATGATGGCGTCCGGCACCGCTGCCTGCGAAGGCGTCGATGGCAGCAGCCTGCGCCTGTTGGGGTCGGTGGGTGAGCCGATCAACCCGGAAGCGTGGGACTGGTACTACAAGAACGTCGGCCAATCCCGTTGCCCGATCGTCGACACCTGGTGGCAGACCGAAACCGGCGCCACCCTGATGAGCCCGCTACCGGGCGCCCATGCACTCAAGCCGGGTTCTGCCGCGCGGCCGTTCTTCGGCGTGGTACCGGCGTTGGTGGACAACCTGGGCAACATCATCGAAGGCGCCGCCGAAGGCAACCTGGTGATTCTCGACTCGTGGCCAGGCCAGGCCCGTACCCTGTACGGCGACCATGACCGTTTTGTCGACACGTACTTCAAGACCTTCCGTGGCATGTACTTCACCGGTGACGGCGCCCGTCGCGATGAAGATGGCTACTGGTGGATCACCGGCCGTGTGGATGACGTGTTGAACGTATCCGGCCACCGTATGGGCACTGCCGAGATCGAAAGCGCCATGGTTGCCCACCCTAAAGTCGCCGAAGCGGCGGTGGTGGGTGTGCCGCACGACATCAAGGGCCAGGGCATCTATGTGTATGTGACCCTGAAGAATGGCGAAGAGCCCAGCGAAGCCCTGCGCCTGGAGCTGAAGAACTGGGTGCGCAAGGAAATCGGGCCGATTGCCTCGCCGGACGTGATCCAGTGGGCACCGGGATTGCCGAAGACGCGCTCGGGGAAAATCATGCGCCGTATCCTGCGCAAGATTGCCACGGCCGAGTACGACGGGCTGGGCGATATTTCCACCCTGGCGGACCCGGGCGTAGTGGCGCATTTGATTGAGACACACAAGACCATGAACGTCGCGTAAGGCGGGCTGGTCAGACAAGCCCCATTCGGTGTGAGCCGGGTGGGGCTTTTTTGTGATTGCTTGAAATCGGAGGAGATCCAATGTGGGAGGGGGCTTGCCCCCGATAGCAGTGGGTCAGTCAACTCATCTATAGCTGAAACACCGCTATCGGGGGCAAGCCCCCTCCCACATTTGGATTGCATTCCAAGGTGGGTATGGAGGAGGAACTGACAGACCCGCATGACCACCAGTCAAATAAATATCGGTTTTTCGCGTAGGAGGTTTCTGAATGTTACCGAGTCGCGCAAATGTGTAACCGCCCGCCCAAACCTGAGGCAAAGGGCTACGCTTATGCCCCGAAAAACCGCGCTTTAGACACCCCGAGCCATAAGATTAAACGCCACACTTGCCGTGCTAGAAGGGTTTGCGAATAATAGGCCCGCAATTTGCAGCATCAACAGGTTTAATATCTTTTGTCTCTGCATAAAATTCAGAGGCTGTCAATGTGCTGGAACCGCTTTCTCAGTGCTTCTGTAAATTGTTGTCGCATTGAGGAAATATCGGCTTCCGGCCTGTCGTTAGAATGCCGATCACTCGCTCGTCGTCTCCACTGTTGAATTGGTGTAGGACGCAGCACCGCTATTCGGTTTCACTCAGTCGCATCGTGGGCCATGGCTCATACTGCTGTTTTGCCCTATACCGATGGAGTCCCAAGATGAAGAAACTCGTGCTGTTGGGCGCCCTGGCGCTGTCCGTGCTGTCCATGCAGGCTTTCGCTGAAGGCAAGCCTCTGAAAATTGGTATCGAAGCGGCTTACCCTCCGTTTGCCTCGAAGGCGCCGGATGGCAGCATCGTCGGTTTTGACTACGATATCGGCAACGCCCTGTGCGAAGAGATGAAGGTCAAGTGCACCTGGGTCGAGCAAGAGTTCGACGGCCTGATCCCGGCGCTCAAGGTGCGCAAGATCGACGCGATCCTGTCGTCCATGTCCATCACCGAAGACCGCAAGAAGTCCGTGGACTTCACCAACCGCTACTACCTGACCCCAGCGCGCCTGGTATTGAAGGAAGGCACCGCCGTCAGCGACAGCCTGGATGAACTCAAAGGCAAGAAGATCGGCGTACAGCGCGGTTCGATCCACGACCGTTTCGCCAAGGAAGTCCTGGCACCTAAAGGCGCCACCGTTGTGCCTTACAGCTCGCAGAACGAAATCTACCTGGACGTGGAGGCCGGTCGCCTCGACGGCACCGTGGCCGACGCCACCCTGTTGCAGGAAGGTTTCCTCGATACGCCAGCCGGTAAAGGCTATGCGTTCACCGGCCCGGCATTCACCGACGTCAAGTACTTCGGCGACGGCGTAGGCATCGCCGTACGCAAGGGCGACAAGGAAAACCTGGACCGCATCAACGCTGCCATCGCCGCGATCCGTGCCAACGGTAAATACAAAGAAATCGAGAAAAAGTACTTCAACTTCGATATTTACGGCCCAGAAGCCAAGTAAGTATTCGCAGCTGTCTGTCCGAAATGGCGCAAGCAACAGAATTCCTGCGGTTTGCGCCATTTTTTCATCCCCCTTTTCGAGGACCTGAATCATGTTGAAAGGCTACGGGGCCGTCATCCTCGATGGCGCATGGTTGACGCTTCAGCTCGCCTTGTCGTCCATGGCCTTGGCCATTGTTCTGGGTCTGATCGGGGTCGCGTTACGCCTGTCGCCGGTGCGCTGGTTGGCCTGGCTGGGTGACTTGTACTCCACGGTGATCCGCGGGATCCCCGACCTGGTGCTGATCCTGCTGATTTTCTACGGCGGTCAGGACCTGCTCAACCGCGTCGCGCCGATGCTCGGCTATGACGACTATATCGACTTGAACCCCTTGGCCGCCGGTATCGGCACCCTGGGTTTCATCTTTGGCGCCTACCTGTCGGAAACCTTCCGTGGCGCCTTCATGGCCATCCCCAAGGGCCAGGCCGAAGCCGGCCTGGCGTATGGCATGAGCAGCTTCCAGGTGTTTTTCCGGGTGATGGTGCCGCAGATGATCCGGCTGGCGATCCCCGGGTTTACCAACAACTGGCTGGTACTCACCAAGGCCACCGCGCTGATCTCGGTGGTGGGCCTGCAAGACATGATGTTCAAGGCCAAGCAGGCGGCTGATGCCACCCGCGAGCCTTTTACCTTCTTCCTCGCAGTGGCGGCGATGTACCTGGTGATCACCAGTGTGTCGTTGCTGGCCCTGCGTCATCTTGAGAAGCGCTACTCGGTAGGCGTAAGGGCGGCTGATCTATGATCTTCGACTACAACGTCATCTGGGAGGCCATGCCGCTGTACCTTGGCGGCCTGCTGACCACCCTGAAACTGCTCGCCATCTCGCTGTTCTTCGGCCTGCTCGCCGCCTTGCCCCTGGGCTTGATGCGTGTGTCCAAGCAACCGGTCGTCAACGGTGCGGCCTGGCTCTACACCTACGTGATCCGCGGCACGCCGATGCTGGTGCAGCTGTTTTTGATCTACTACGGCCTGGCGCAGTTCGAAGCGGTGCGCGAGAGCGTCCTGTGGCCACTGCTGTCCAGTGCGACCTTCTGCGCGTGCCTGGCCTTTGCGATCAACACCAGCGCCTACACCGCCGAGATCATTGCCGGTAGCCTCAAGGCCACCCCCAATGGCGAGATCGAAGCGGCCAAGGCCATGGGCATGTCGCGCTACAAGCTGTACCGCCGCATCCTGCTGCCGTCGGCCCTGCGCCGCGCGCTGCCGCAGTACAGCAACGAAGTGATCATGATGCTGCAGACCACCAGTCTCGCGTCCATCGTCACCCTGATCGACATCACCGGTGCCGCGCGCACGGTCAACGCGCAGTTTTATCTGCCGTTCGAAGCCTACATCACCGCCGGCGTGTTCTACCTGTGCCTGACCTTTATCCTGGTGCGCCTGTTCAAATTGGCCGAGCGCCGCTGGCTGAGCTACCTGGCTCCACGGAAGCACTGATATGGAACGTATCGATCACCTGTTGCCCTGGGGCCACCTGGGCTGCGAGCGCCAGCTGAGCGTGTTCCGTTTCGGCAGTGGCGAGCGCAAGGCCTATATCCAGGCCAGCCTGCACGCCGATGAATTGCCCGGCATGCGCGCCGCGTGGGAACTGAAAAAACGCCTCGCTGAACTTGAAGCGCAAGGTGCCCTCAACGGCGTGATCGAGCTGGTGCCGGTGGCCAACCCGATGGGCCTGGGCCAGTTGCTGCAAGGCAGCCATCAGGGCCGTTTCGAAGTGGGCAGCGGCAAGAATTTCAACCGCGATTTCGTTGAGTTGAGCGAGCCGGTGGCCGAGTTGCTCACAGGCAAGCTGGGGGATGATGCTCACGCCAACGTGCGCATGATTCGCCAGGCGATGGCCGATGCGCTCAACGCATTGCCCGAGCCGAGCAGCCAGTTGCAAGGCATGCAGCGCATCCTGCTGAGCCATGCGTGCAGCGCCGACATTGTCCTCGACCTGCACTGCGACGCCGAAGCCGCACTGCACATGTACGCGCTGCCCCAGCACTGGCCGCAGTGGCGTTCGCTGTCGGCGCACTTGAATGTGAAAGTCGGTCTGCTCGCGGAAGATTCCGGTGGCAGCTCGTTCGATGAGGCCTGCTCGTTGCCGTGGCTGCGGTTGTCTCGCGCCTTCCCCGACGCACAGATCCCGCTGGCCTGCCTGGCGACAACCCTGGAATTGGGCGGTCAGGCGGACACCGGCCGTGACGAAGCGATCTTCCACGCCGAAGGCATCCTCGCGTTTCTTGCCGAGCAAGGCCTGATCAAGGGCGAATGGCCGGCGCCGCAACACGAACCGTGCGAAGGCATGCCCTTCGAAGGCACCGAATTGCTGTTTGCGCCCCACGCCGGGGTGATCAGTTACCTGCGTAAAGCCGGCGACTGGATCGAGAAGGGCGAGCCGATTTTTGAAGTGATTGATCCCCTGGAAGACCGCGTGAGCATTATCTGCGCAGGCACCTCGGGGGTGTTGTTTGCCGTTGAACGGCTACGTTATGCCCAAGCGGGTTTCTGGCTGGCCAAGGTGGCGGGGCGCGAAGCGCTGCGTCACGGGCGCTTGCTCAACGACTGACCACCTGTTTTTGTGAGAACCGACCGCATGTACAAGCTTGAAGTCCAAGACCTGCATAAACGCTATGGCAGTCATGAAGTGCTCAAAGGCGTGTCCCTGGCCGCCGCAGCCGGCGATGTGATCAGCATCATCGGTTCCAGTGGCTCGGGCAAAAGTACCTTTTTGCGTTGCATCAACCTGCTGGAGCAACCCCACGCGGGCAAGATCCTGCTCAATAACGAAGAGCTGAAACTGGTGGCCAACAAGGACGGCGCCATGAAGGCCGCCGACCCTAAGCAGCTGCAACGCATGCGCTCGCGCCTGTCGATGGTGTTCCAGCATTTCAACCTGTGGTCGCACATGACCGCGATTGAAAACGTGATGGAAGCCCCGGTGCACGTGCTGGGCATGTCGAAAAAAGACGCCCGTGAAAAGGCCGAGCACTACCTGGCCAAGGTCGGCGTGGGCCATCGCAAGGATGCGTTCCCGGGCCATATGTCCGGTGGCGAGCAGCAGCGCGTGGCGATTGCCCGAGCCCTGGCGATGGAACCGGAGGTGATGCTGTTCGACGAACCCACCTCGGCCCTCGACCCCGAGCTGGTGGGCGAAGTGCTCAAGGTCATGCAGGACCTGGCCCAGGAAGGCCGCACCATGGTGGTGGTGACCCACGAAATGGGCTTTGCCCGTGAAGTGTCGAACCAGCTGGTGTTCTTGCACAAAGGCATCGTCGAAGAGCGTGGCAACCCGCGGGAAGTGCTGGTCAACCCGCAGTCCGAGCGGTTGCAGCAGTTCCTGTCCGGCAGCTTGAAATAATCAAGGCCGCTGCTCCCCCCTGTAGGAGCGAGCTCGCTCGCGAAGATCGTCAACGATAACGCGGGAAGCCTGATGCCCCGTGGTGTTCTCAGGTTTTTCGCGAGCAAGCTCGCTCCTACAGGAAAGCAGGTCTTTATCGTTTTTAAGCTTTGTGTTGGTTTACGGGCTAGCATTGGCCTCTGTCTTCATTACTGTTACTCGCTTCGGATAGCACTCCATGACCGCCCACAAAATTGGTTTCCTGATTTGGCCCAGCACAAAAGCACTCACGCTTGCGCTGGCTGAGGAGGCCTTGCGCGTTGCTCAGCGGGTGCATCCGGAGGTGGTCTACGAGCTGTCGTTTTTGCTCGCAGAGCCGGCCACCGAAGGCGCCTGGCAACTGCCGGGTGAACCGTGGGCCGGCAAGCTGGAAGGCTTCCAGAAACTGTTCCTGCTGGCGGACGAGCCGCCTGCCGTGATCGCCTCGCAACTGAGTACCGCCCTCAAGCAGTTGGTGCGCGCCGGTTGTGTGATCGGCGGCTTGTCGGCCGGTGTCTACCCGTTGGCCCAGCTCGGCCTGCTCGACGGCTACCGTGCCGCCGTGCACTGGCGTTGGCAGGATGATTTTGCCGAGCGTTTCCCCAAGGTCATCGCCACCAGCCATCTGTTCGACTGGGACCGTGATCGCCTGACCGCCTGCGGCGGTATGTCGGTACTCGACCTGTTGCTGGCGGTGCTGGCCCGTGACCACGGTGCCGAACTGGCCGGTGCGGTGTCGGAAGAGCTGGTGGTGGAGCGCATTCGCGAAGGCGGCGAGCGCCAGCGCATCCCGCTGCAGAACCGCCTGGGCTCCAGCCATCCGAAGCTGACCCAGGCAGTGTTGCTGATGGAAGCCAATATCGAAGAGCCGCTGACCACCGACGAAATCGCCCAGCATGTGTGCGTGTCGCGACGGCAACTGGAGCGGATCTTCAAGCAATACCTCAATCGCGTTCCCAGCCAGTACTACCTGGAACTGCGCCTGAACAAGGCCCGCCAGATGCTCATGCAAACCAGCAAGTCGATCATCCAGATCGGCCTGTCCTGCGGCTTCTCCTCGGGGCCGCACTTCTCCAGCGCCTACCGCAACTTCTTCGGCGCCACCCCGCGTGAAGACCGCAACCAGCGGCGCAGCAGCAGCCCGTTCGAACTCTCGTCGGTGCCGTCCGAGCGTGGTTGACGTGGGGTGAATACGATTGGCGCGGTGTGTCGCGTCCATCGAACAACTTCCCTGCATACTGCCGAAAACCCCTGCATCCGTTTAAACTGCGCCATTGCGACGCTATTTGTCGCATTGGCGTAAACCCGCGTAAAACGGGGGTTGGCGCTATAAGAAGTTGTCGCTTGGCGGCAAGGCCGCGCTGAAAACTGTCCTTACAATCCCTGCATCGCCCGCCAGTTCCAGGCAGGCGTTCCTCTTCAGGAGACTCCGATGTCCGTTGAGCAAGCCCCGGTGCAACGTGCCGATTTCGACCAGGTCATGGTTCCCAACTACGCACCTGCCGCATTCATCCCCGTGCGTGGCGCAGGTTCCCGTGTATGGGACCAGGCGGGTCGCGAGCTGATCGACTTTGCCGGCGGCATCGCGGTCAACGTGTTGGGCCACGCCCACCCCGCGCTGGTCGGTGCACTGACCGAACAGGCCAACAAGCTGTGGCACGTCTCCAACGTCTTCACCAACGAGCCGGCCCTGCGCCTGGCCCATAAGCTGATCGACGCCACGTTTGCCGAGCGTGTGTTCTTCTGCAACTCCGGCGCCGAAGCCAACGAGGCCGCGTTCAAGCTGGCCCGTCGCGTGGCGTTCGACCGTTTCGGCAGCGAGAAGTACGAGATCATTGCCGCGCTGAACAGCTTCCACGGCCGTACCCTGTTCACCGTCAACGTCGGTGGCCAGTCGAAGTACTCCGATGGTTTCGGACCTAAAATCACCGGCATCATCCACGTCCCTTATAACGACCTGGCTGCGCTGAAAGCCGCCGTGTCGGACAAGACCTGCGCCGTGGTACTGGAACCGATCCAGGGCGAAGGCGGCGTACTGCCGGCCGAGCTGGCTTACCTGCAAGGTGCCCGCGAACTGTGCGACGCCAACAATGCGCTGCTGGTGTTCGACGAAGTGCAGACCGGCATGGGCCGCAGCGGCCATCTGTTTGCCTACCAGCACTACGGCGTGGTGCCCGACATCCTCACCAGCGCCAAGAGCCTGGGCGGCGGTTTCCCGATTGCGGCGATGCTTACCCGTGAAGACCTGGCCAAGCACCTGGTGGTCGGTACCCACGGCACCACCTACGGCGGCAACCCGCTGGCGTGCGCGGTGGCCGAAGCGGTCATCGACGTGATCAACACCCCTGAGGTGCTGGCCGGCGTCAACGCCAAGCACGACCTGTTCAAGGCGCGCCTGGAGCAGATCGGCAAGCAGTACGGCATCTTCACCGAAGTGCGTGGCATGGGCCTGCTGATCGGTTGCGTACTGAGCGATGCGTTCAAAGGCAAGGCCAAGGACGTGTTCAACGCGGCCGAGAAAGAAAACCTGATGATCCTGCAAGCCGGCCCTGACGTGGTGCGTTTTGCGCCGAGCCTGGTGGTGGAAGACGCGGACATCAACGAAGGCCTGGATCGCTTCGAGCGTGCGGTAAAAACGCTGACCCAAGCCTGATACATATCTGTCTGTCGGACCGGATCAAATGTGGGAGGGGGCTTGCCCCCGATAGCAATCTGTCAGTTGATGCATCTGGTGACTGATACACCGCTATCGGGGGCAAGCCCCCTCCCACACTGGAATATGCCCCACATGAAGATATGGGGTGTTCCTGACCTGTTCGGTATTTTTTTCCTGTGAGTTCTAGAGTTAAGGAGTGACACCATGCTGGTGATGCGCCCCGCGCAAATGGCTGATCTGGGCGAGGTACAGCGTCTGGCTGCGGATAGCCCGATTGGTGTCACCTCCTTGCCGGATGATGTGGAACGCCTGAGCGACAAGATCGCCGCCAGCGAAGCGTCCTTCGCGGCCGAGGTGAGTTTCAACGGTGAAGAAAGCTATTTCTTCGTGCTCGAAGACACCGAGACCGGCAAGCTCGCCGGCTGCTCGGCCATCGTCGCCTCGGCCGGTTACTCGGAGCCGTTCTACAGTTTTCGTAACGAGACCTTCGTGCACGCCTCCCGCGAGCTGAAGATCCACAACAAGATCCACGTGCTTTCCCAGTGCCACGACCTCACCGGCAACAGCCTGCTCACCAGCTTCTACGTGGTGCCGGAGCTGGTCGGCTCGCCGTGGTCGGAACTCAATTCCCGTGGCCGCCTGTTGTTCGTCGCCAGCCACCCCGAGCGCTTTGCCGACTCGGTGGTGACCGAGATTGTCGGCTACAGCGACGAGCACGGTGATTCGCCGTTCTGGGACGCCATTGGCCGCAACTTCTTCGACCTCAACTACGCCGCCGCCGAGCGCCTGTGCGGGCTGAAAAGCCGTACGTTCCTCGCCGAGCTGATGCCGCATTACCCGATCTACGTGCCGTTGTTGCCGGACGAAGCCCAGGAAGCCATGGGCCAGGTGCACCCGCGTGCCCAGATCACCTTCGACATCCTGATGCGCGAAGGCTTCGAGACCGACCACTACATCGACATCTTCGACGGCGGCCCAACGTTGCACGCACGGGTCTCGGGCATTCGCTCGATCGCCCAGAGCCGCGTGGTGCCGGTGAAGATCGGCGAGATGGTCAAGGGGGTCGGCCGCCAGTACCTGGTGAGCAACGCGCAGTTGCAGGATTACCGCGCGGTCATGCTGGAGCTGGACTACGCGCCGGGCAAACCGGTGACCCTGGACCTGGCAGCCGCCGAAGCCCTGGGCGTTGGTGAAGGCGCGAGTGTGCGCCTGGTAGCGGTATAAACAGAGTGTCGCGGGTGGCTGGCAGCAGCGGCCCGTCTGAGGAGATAGCATGATCGTTCGTCCCGTACGCAGCAGCGATTTACCGGCCCTGATTGATCTGGCGCGCAGCACCGGCACCGGCCTCACCACCTTGCCGGCCAACGAAGAGCGCCTGACCCACCGGGTAGGCTGGGCGGAAAAAACCTTTCGCGGCGACGCCGGGCGCGGTGATGCCGACTACCTGTTCGTGCTGGAAAACGACGAAGGCCGCGTGGTGGGGATTTCCGCCATCGCCGGTGCCGTCGGCCTGCGCGAGCCGTGGTACAACTTCCGGGTCGGCCTGACGGTCAGCGCCTCCCAGGAACTGAATATCTACCGTGAGATTCCGACGCTGTTCCTGGCCAACGACCTCACCGGCAATTCCGAACTGTGCTCGTTGTTCCTGCATGCCGATTACCGTAACGGCCTCAACGGCCGCATGCTGGCCAAGGCGCGCCTGTTGTTTATCGCCGAGTTCCCGCAACTGTTCGGCAACAAGATCATCGCCGAGATGCGTGGCGTGTCCAACGACGCCGGGCGTTCGCCGTTCTGGGAAAGCCTGGGCCGGCACTTCTTCAAGATGGAATTCAGCCAGGCGGATTACCTCACGGGCGTGGGCAACAAGGCATTTATCGCTGAGCTGATGCCCAAGTTTCCGTTGTACAGCTGCTTCCTTTCCGAGGACGCGCGCAACGTGATCGGCAAGGTCCATCCGGACACCGAGCCGGCGCTGAGCATGCTCAAGAGCGAAGGCTTCAGCTACCAGGGCTACGTCGATATTTTCGACGCCGGCCCGGCCGTGGAGTGTGAAACCAGCAAGATCCGTGCGGTGCGTGACAGCCAGTCGCTGGTGTTGGCCATCGGCACACCGGGGGACGACGCCACGCCGTTCCTGATCCATAACCGCAAACGCGAAGATTGCCGCATCACCGCCGCACCGGCGCGCCTGGCGGCCGGCACGCTGGTGGTCGATCCGCAAACCGCCAAGCGCCTGCAGCTGGTGGTGGGTGATCAAGTGCGTGCCGTACCGTTGTCTGCTGCCCGGGAGTCGAAATAATGAATTCGCTGTATATCGCAGGTAGCTGGCTGGCTGGCCAGGGGGAACTGTTTGAATCGCGTAACCCGGTGACCCAGCAGGTGCTGTGGGCCGGTAATGGCGCCACGGTCGAGCAGGTCGAGTCGGCCGTGCAGGCCGCGCGCCAGGCGTTCCCGGCCTGGGCCCGGCGCCCGCTGGAAGAGCGCATCAGCGTGCTGGAAGCCTTCGCCGCGAGCCTGAAAGGCCGCGCCGATGAAATAGCGCGCTGCATCGGCGAGGAGACCGGCAAGCCACTGTGGGAGTCGGCCACCGAAGTCACCAGCATGGCCAACAAGATCGCTATCTCGGTGCAAAGCTACCGCGAGCGTACCGGCGAGAAGAGCGGCCCCCTGGGCGACGCCACCGCCGTATTGCGCCACAAGCCCCACGGCGTGGTGGCGGTGTTCGGTCCTTACAACTTCCCCGGCCACCTGCCCAACGGACATATCGTCCCGGCGTTGCTGGCGGGTAATACCGTGCTGTTCAAGCCCAGCGAGCTGACCCCGAAAGTTGCCGAGCTGACCGTGCAGTGCTGGATCGACGCCGGTTTGCCGGCGGGCGTGTTGAACCTGCTGCAAGGCGCGCGCGAGACCGGCATTGCGTTGGCCGCCAACCCCGGTATCGATGGGTTGTTCTTCACCGGTTCCAGCCGTACCGGCAATCATCTGCACCAGCAGTTCTCCGGGCGTCCGGACAAGATCCTGGCCCTGGAAATGGGCGGCAATAACCCACTGGTGGTGGACGAGGTGGCCGATGTGGATGCGGCGGTCTACACCATCATCCAGTCGGCGTTTATCTCCGCCGGCCAGCGTTGCACCTGTGCCCGTCGCCTGCTGGTGCCGGAAGGCGCCTGGGGCGATGCGCTGCTGGCGCGGCTGGTGGCGGTGAGCGCGACGATTGAAGTCGGCGCGTTCGACCAGCAACCGCCGCCGTTCATGGGCTCGGTGATATCCCTGGCGGCGGCAAAAGCCCTGATGGACGCCCAGGAATTGATGTTGGCCAATGGCGCCGTGGCGCTGCTGGAGATGACCCAGCCCCAGGACCAGGCCGCCTTGCTGACCCCAGGCATCATCGACGTGACCGGCGTGGCCGAGCGCGAAGACGAAGAACTGTTCGGCCCGCTGTTGCAGGTGATCCGCTACGCCGATTTCGCGGCGGCGATCGCCGAAGCCAACAACACCCAGTACGGCCTGGCCGCGGGCCTGTTGTCCGATTCCGAGGCGCGTTACCAGCAATTCTGGCTGGAAAGCCGTGCCGGCATTGTCAACTGGAACAAACAGCTGACCGGCGCCGCCAGCACCGCGCCGTTCGGCGGGGTAGGGGCCTCGGGCAACCATCGCGCCAGTGCGTATTACGCGGCGGATTATTGCGCGTACCCGGTGGCGTCGCTTGAAACGCCAAGCCTGGTGGTACCGGCCACGCTAACCCCCGGCATTACGCTGATCTAAATGTGGGAGGGGGCTTGCCCCCTCCCACAGGGGGTCAGTGGTGTATTCAAGTCATTTGAAGCCTATAAAAACAGATGTTCGTGGAGCCTCGCCGATGAAATCCTATGAAGTCAATTTTGACGGTCTAGTGGGGCCGACCCATAACTACGGCGGTTTGTCCTTCGGCAACGTCGCGTCCCAGAGCAACAGCCAGCAGCATTCCAACCCCAGGGAAGCGGCGTTGCAGGGCCTGCAGAAAATGAAAGCCCTGATGGACATGGGCTTTGTGCAAGGCGTGCTCGCGCCCCAGGAACGTCCGGACGTAGCGGCGTTGCGCAACCTCGGTTTCAGCGGCACCGACGCCCAGGTCATCCAGCAGGCGGCCAAGCAGGCCATGCCGTTGTTGGTCGCCAGTTGCTCGGCGTCGAGCATGTGGGTGGCCAACGCCGCCACCGTCAGCCCGAGCGCCGACACGGCAGATGGCCGCGTGCATTTCACCGCCGCCAACCTCAATTGCAAATACCACCGCAGCATCGAACACCCCACCACCAGCCGCGTGCTGGGGGCGATGTTTGCCGACCAGAAACACTTTGCCCACCACGCCGCGTTGCCGGCGGTGGCGCAGTTCGGCGACGAAGGCGCGGCCAACCACACGCGTTTCTGCCGTGAGTATGGCGAAGCGGGGGTGGAGTTTTTCGTGTTCGGGCGCAGCGCGTTCGACCCCCGTTACCCGGCCCCGCAGAAGTACCCGGCGCGCCAGACCCTCGAAGCCTCCCAGGCCGTCGCCCGCCTGCATGGCCTGAAGGATGAAGGCGTGGTCTACGCCCAGCAGAACCCGGCGGTGATCGATGCCGGCGTGTTCCACAACGACGTGATCGCGGTGGGCAACGGCGAGGTGCTGTTTTATCACGAGGACGCGTTCCTCAATACCGAGCAGATGCTGGCCGAGTTGCAAGGCAAGTTGGGTGCGCTGGGCGGCAACTTCCAGGCGGTGTGTGTGCCGCGTGCCCAGGTCAGCGTCGAGGACGCGGTGCGCTCCTACCTGTTCAACAGCCAGTTGCTGACCCGCGCCGACGGTTCGATGCTGCTGATCGTGCCGGAAGAATGCCGCGCCAATGAGCGCGTCTGGCAGTACCTGCAAGGCCTGACGGCGTCCGCTGGGCTGATCCGCGAAGTCAAAGTCTTCGACCTCAAGCAAAGCATGCAGAACGGCGGCGGCCCGGCGTGCCTGCGCCTGCGCGTGGCCCTCAACGAAACCGAGCTGGCAGCGGTGAACCCAGGGGTTATCATGACCGCGCCGTTGTACGACACACTGACCCAATGGGTCGACAAGCACTACCGCGACAGCCTGCGCGAAACCGACCTGGCTGACCCGCAATTGCTGCTTGAGTGCCGGACGGCACTGGATGAGCTGACGCAAATCCTTAAACTGGGCTCGGTTTATCCTTTCCAGATCAATTAACGCCACCTCTTTTTACACCCTATGGCTGAGAATTATTTATGACCACCGACACCCTGCAACTGATCCTTGAAGACACCGACGGCACCCAGCTGGAAACCTCCTGCACCCGCGTCGCCGTGGTCTGGCAGGGCAAGGAAATCTGGATCCAGCACGACGGCCGTGGCCAACTGCTGATCGGCGTGGACGTGGAAGAAGGCGACGCCGAATACGCCAACCTGTTGATGCGCCCACTGGCCACCAACCTGATGAGCCTGCAACTGGAAATGGAACCGGCCGACGTTGAAGGTGATGACGACGATCACGTCCACGGCCCAGGCTGCAACCACTAAGGAAGCTGCGTATGCTCGCCCTTGGCAAACTGCTTGAACTGACCCTCGCCGGTCGCGAACCGGCGCAAAAAATTCAACTGACTGTCGACGGCGTGCAGATGCGCTGGCTCAGCGAGGGCGCACTCGAAGTGCGCCCGCCGCAGGCAACGGACAATGGCCGCGACCTGCTGCTGTCTTCCGGCATCCATGGCAACGAAACCGCGCCGATCGAATTGCTCGACCGTCTGTTGCATGGCATCGCCCGTGGGGAGATCAAGCCCCGCACCCGTATTCTGTTCCTGTTCGGCAACCCCGAGGCCATGCGCCGCGGCGAGCGTTACCTTGAACTGGACGTCAACCGGCTGTTCAACGGCCGGCATGAAAAAAACATCGGCCCCGAAGCCATGCGCGCCGCCGAGCTTGAACAGCTGGCCCGCAGCTTCTTCAGCCAGCCTGGCCGTTCGCGCCTGCATTACGACCTGCACACCGCCATCCGCGGCTCGAAGATCGAGCAGTTTGCGCTGTACCCCTGGAAGGAGGGGCGCCAGCATTCACGCCACGAACTGGCGCGCCTGAACGCTGCCGGCATGGAAGCGGTGCTGCTGCAGAACAAGAGCTCGATCACCTTCACCGCGTTTACCTACGAGCAGCTGGAGGCCGAGGCCTTCACCCTGGAACTGGGCAAGGCGCGACCGTTCGGGCACAACCAGGGCGTGAATGTTTCCCGCCTGGAGCTGCGCCTCAAGCAGATCATCGAAGGCACCGAGCCTGAGACTGACAGCCTGGACGGGTTGAAACTGTTCGCCGTGTCGCGGGAAGTCATCAAGCACAGCGATGCATTCCTGCTGCACTTGCCGGCGGACGTGGAAAACTTTTCGGAGTTGGAAAAGGGTTATCTGCTGGCCGAAGACGTGGCCAAGACCCGTTGGGTGATCGAGGAGGAGGGGGCGCGCATCATTTTCCCCAACCCGAAGGTGAAGAACGGCTTGCGGGCGGGGATATTGATTGTGCCAACCACGGATGTGGGCCTGGCATAGGTCTCAAGGCGTATCCGGATCCAAATGTGGGAGGGGGCTTGCCCCCGATGGCGGTGTCTCAGCTCCAGATGAGCTGACTGACACACTGCTATCGGGGGCAAGCCCCCTCCCACATTTTGTTTTGCAGTGTTGCTTAGACCGCTACAGCCCGTGGCTCGCTGCGACGGATCGCCCGCACCTTGTGCAGGGTGTCGGCGCATGTACGTGCAGCTTCCTGGCCCTTGTGCACGAAGTGCTCATGGAAGAACGCGGTGTGTTCGCTACCGGCATGGAAGTGATGCGGCGTCAGGGACACTGAGAACACCGGCACTTCAGTTTCCAGCTGCACCTGCATCAGGCCGCTGACCACCGATTGGGCGACGAATTCGTGACGGTAGATCCCGCCGTCCACCACCAGCGCGGCGGCCACGATACCGGCGTAACGGCCGGTCTTGGCCAGCAGCTTGGCGTGCAGGGGCATTTCAAAGGCGCCGCCGACTTCGAAGAAATCGATGTCCGATTCCTGGTAGCCCTGGGCGATCATTTCGGCGAGGAAGCCTTTGCGCGATTGGTCGACAATATCCTTGTGCCAGCAGGCCTGGATAAATGCGACGCGCTCGCCGTGATGGTTTTTGCTTTTGCTGTCGATTGCGGTGGGTTGCATGTTCTGACTCCTGTTTAAGAAAAAAACAGGGCGTTATGAATCGAATGGGATTTAAGGGTACGAACCGCCGAGTCATGCAGGCATGCGCTCAACGTACGGCCCTTAGGTGCCAATCCCGTTCTCTCTTCATCCGGACTATGACCGTCGGCCCCGGGATCACACCGGGTCTGCTGACCTTGTCGCCGTCCTGCGTGAGCAGTTCGAGGCGCCAAGCGCTCGCGGGCTATGCACATTGCGTGCAATTACCGCCGGTGGGGAATTGCACCCCGCCCTGAGAACGTTGCCACCAGAACCCTGGCGGCGGAGAGTTTTTAACATGGTTTTTCATAAACTGCACGAGCGTCGTATCGATAAGCTATATCGGTTTGTTTGGTTGGTATTCGATTGAGAACGCGTGGGGCTTGATATTCCGCGGCTTTGCCCGCAGTAATCATCCTCATGAGAATCTTAATGAACCCCTTCGAGGCTTGTTTCATGTCTGTGATCGACCTGCGCAGCGACACCGTGACCCAACCCACCCCTGGCATGCTCGACGCCATGGCCAATGCCGCCAGCGGCGATGACGTCTACGGCGAAGACCCCAGCGTCAACCGCCTGGAGGCCGAGCTGGCCAAGCGCCTGGGCTTTGCGGCCGCGCTGTTCGTGCCCACCGGCACCATGAGCAACCTGCTGGCGCTGATGGCCCACTGTGAGCGTGGCGAGGAGTACATCGTCGGCCAGCAGGCCCACACCTACAAATACGAGGGCGGCGGGGCGGCCGTGCTGGGTTCGATCCAGCCGCAGCCGCTGGACGTGCAGGCGGATGGCTCCCTCGACCTGAATCAGGTGCTCGAGGCCATCAAGCCCGACGACTTCCACTTCGCCCGCACCCGCCTGCTGGCCCTGGAAAACACCATGCAGGGCAAGGTGCTGCCGCTGGACTACCTGGCGAAGGCGCGGGCGTTGACCCGCGAACATGGCCTGGCCCTGCACCTGGATGGCGCGCGACTCTACAACGCGGCGGTCAAGCTTGGGGTCGATGCACGGGAGATCGCCCAGCATTTCGACTCGGTGTCGGTGTGCCTGTCCAAGGGCCTCGGTGCACCGATCGGCTCGGTGCTGTGCGGCTCCACGGCGTTGATCGCCAAGGCGCGCCGTTTGCGCAAGATGGTCGGCGGTGGCATGCGCCAGGCCGGTTCCCTGGCAGCGGCGGGGCTGTACGCCCTGGATCACCAGGTGCAGCGCCTGGCCGACGACCATGCCAATGCGCAATGGCTGGGCGATGAGCTGCGCAACGCCGGTTACGCGGTGGAGCCGGTGCAGACCAACATGGTCTACGTGCAGATCGGCGACCAGGCCCAGGCCTTGAAGGTGTTTGCCGCCGAGCGTGGGATCAAGTTGAGTGCTGCGCCGCGCCTGCGCATGGTGACGCATCTGGATGTGAGCCGGGCGCAGATCGAGCAAGTGCTCAAGGCATTCGTCGATTTTTCGCGCAAATGAGTGTGCAGACCGTCTAATTGAACCTCTCTATCGCATAAACACGCTGTACCACCGGCAAAGGGCCGATATAATGCGGCCTTTTGCCGTCGCTCCGTCTGATGATGTTGCGCACTGGCCTTTGGCCGCAGCCTCCGTGGAAGAACCTATGAAAAGCGCAGAAATCCGTGAAGCCTTCCTTCGCTTCTTCGAAGAGCAAGGTCACACCCGTGTCTCCTCCAGCTCCTTGATCCCAGGCAATGACCCCACCCTGCTGTTCACTAACGCGGGGATGAACCAGTTCAAGGACTGCTTCCTGGGCCAGGAAAAACGCGCCTACACCCGCGCCACCAGCAGCCAGAAGTGCGTGCGTGCCGGCGGTAAGAACAGTGACCTGGAAAACGTCGGCTACACCGCTCGCCACCACACGTTCTTCGAAATGCTGGGTAACTTCAGCTTTGGTGACTATTTCAAGAAAGACGCGATTACCTTCGCCTGGACCTTTCTGACCGGCGTGTTGAAGCTGCCCAAGGAAAAACTCTGGGTGACGGTCTACGCGACGGACGATGAAGCGTATGACATCTGGACCAAGGAAATCGGGGTGCCCGTCGAGCGCATGATTCGCATCGGCGACAACAAGGGCGCGCCTTACGCTTCCGACAACTTCTGGACCATGGGCGACACCGGCCCATGCGGCCCCTGCACCGAGATTTTCTACGATCACGGCGCTGACATCTGGGGTGGCCCACCGGGTTCGCCGGAAGAAGACGGCGACCGTTACATCGAGATCTGGAACAACGTGTTCATGCAGTTCAACCGCACCGCCGATGGCGTGCTGCATCCGCTGCCAGCGCCGTCGGTGGACACCGGCATGGGCCTGGAGCGGATCAGTGCGGTGATGCAGCACGTTCACTCCAACTATGAGATCGACCTGTTCACCAACCTGCTGAGCGCGTCGGCCGCGGCCATTGGTTGTGCCAATGAAAGCCAGTCGTCCCTTAAGGTGGTGTCGGACCACATCCGTTCCTGCGGTTTCCTGATCGCCGACGGTGTACTGCCGTCCAACGAAGGCCGTGGTTACGTGCTGCGTCGCATCATCCGTCGCGCCTGCCGCCACGGTAACAAGCTGGGCGCCACCGGCAGCTTCTTCTACAAGATCGTCGCCGCACTGGTTGCCGAGATGGGCGATGCCTTCCCGGAACTCAAGCAGCAGCAGGACAACATCGAGCGTGTGCTCAAGGCTGAAGAAGAACAGTTCTCCAAGACCCTGGAGCACGGCCTGAAGATTCTGGAACAGGACTTGGCCGAGCTCAAAGGCACCGTGGTGCCGGGCGATGTCGTGTTCAAGCTGTACGACACCTATGGCTTCCCGATGGACCTGACCGCCGACATTGCCCGTGAGCGCGAGCTGACCATCGACGAAGCCGGGTTTGAGCGTGAGATGGAAGCCCAGCGCGTGCGCGCCCGTTCCGCCAGTTCCTTTGGCCTGGACTACAACACCCTGGTCAAGGTTGACGTGCCCACCGAATTCACCGGTTACAAGGCGACCGTTGGCGCGGCCAGGATCGTTGCCATTTATAAAGACGGCAAGTCGGTCGACGTGTTGAGCGAAGGCGAAGAGGCAGTTGTGGTCCTGGACCAGACGCCGTTCTACGCCGAATCCGGTGGCCAGGTCGGTGACTGTGGTTTCCTGAGTTCGACCTCCGGTCGTTTCGAGGTGCGCGACACCACCAAGACCGGCGGTGCGTTCCTGCATCACGGCGTGCTGGTGCTGGGCAACCTGACCGTCGGTGCGCCGGTGGACACCCAGGTCGATGCCGACGTACGCCATGCCACCGCGCTGAACCACTCGGCCACGCACTTGCTGCACGCCGCGCTGCGCCAAGTGCTGGGCGAGCACGTCCAGCAGAAGGGGTCGTTGGTCGACAGCCAGCGCCTGCGTTTCGACTTCAGTCACTTCGAAGCGATCAAGCCTGAGCAGATCAAGGCCCTGGAAGACATCGTCAACGCTGAGATTCGCAAGAACTCCCCGGTAGAAACCGAAGAGACTGACATCGAGACGGCCAAGGCCAAGGGCGCCATGGCGCTGTTCGGCGAGAAATACGGCGACAGCGTGCGCGTGCTGAGCATGGGCGGCGACTTCTCGGTGGAACTGTGTGGCGGTATCCACGCCAACCGTACCGGCGACATCGCCCTGCTGAAGATCATCAGCGAAGGCGGCGTGGCGTCGGGTGTGCGTCGTATTGAGGCGGTGACCGGCGCTGCGGCCCTGGCCTACCTGAATGCGGCTGAAGAACAACTCAAGGAAGCGGCCAGCCTGGTCAAGGGCAGCCGCGACAACCTGATCGACAAGTTGTCCGCCGTTCTGGAGCGCAACCGTGCGCTGGAGAAACAGCTGGAGCAGTTGCAGGCCAAGGCGGCCAGCGCTGCGGGCGACGATCTGTCGGCTTCGGCCGTTGACGTCAAGGACGTGAAAGTCCTGGCTGCACGCCTGGACGGCCAGGACGGCAAGGCGCTGTTGGCCCTGGTCGATCAGTTGAAGAACAAGCTCGGCCGCGCAGTGATCCTGCTCGGCAGTGTCCATGAGGAGAAGGTCGTGCTGGTTGCCGGTGTAACCAAGGACCTGACTGGCCAACTCAAGGCCGGTGATTTGATGAAGCAAGCCGCTGCGGCAGTGGGCGGAAAGGGCGGCGGTCGTCCGGACATGGCGCAAGGCGGTGGTGTAGACGCCAGTGCCCTGGACGCGGCCCTGGCCCTGACCGTGCCATTTGTCGAGGCAGGTATTTAAGGCACTGTTAACCCGCCCGTGGTCTAGTCACGGGCTGTTCTGTGCTGGTTGATTGGATATTAGGCGCCCCTTTACGGGCTGAGGCGGCTTGGAAATGGCTTTGATCGTACAGAAATTTGGAGGCACCTCGGTCGGCTCTGTCGAAAGAATCGAGCAGGTGGCCGACAAGGTTAAGAAATTCCGCGATGCCGGTGACGACCTGGTCGTGGTGCTGTCGGCCATGAGCGGCGAGACCAATCGCCTGATCGAACTGGCCAAGGCCATCAGTGGCGAGCAACAGCCGCTGCCGCGTGAGCTGGATGTGATCGTGTCCACCGGCGAGCAGGTGACCATCGCCTTGCTGGCCATGGCCCTGAACAAACGTGGCGTGCCTGCCGTTTCCTACACTGGCAGCCAGGTGCGCATCCTCACCGACAGCGCGCACACCAAGGCGCGGATCCTGCAGATTGACGACCAGAAAATTCGCAGTGATCTGAAAGCCGGGCGCGTGGTAGTTGTAGCGGGCTTCCAGGGTGTGGACGAGCACGGCAATATCACCACCCTCGGGCGTGGCGGTTCTGATACCACCGGTGTGGCCCTGGCTGCGGCCCTCAAGGCTGACGAGTGCCAGATCTACACCGATGTGGATGGCGTCTACACCACCGACCCGCGTGTGGTGTCCGTGGCCCAGCGCCTGGACAAGATCACCTTTGAAGAGATGCTGGAAATGGCCAGCCTCGGCTCCAAGGTGTTGCAGATCCGCGCGGTGGAGTTCGCCGGCAAGTACAACGTTCCGCTGCGCGTATTGCACAGCTTCAAGGAGGGTCCGGGCACCCTCATTACTATTGATGAAGAGGAATCCATGGAACAGCCGATCATTTCCGGCATCGCTTTCAACCGCGATGAAGCCAAGCTGACGATCCGTGGCGTGCCAGACACCCCGGGCGTGGCCTTCAAGATTCTGGGCCCTATCAGCGATGCGAATGTTGAAGTCGACATGATCGTGCAGAACGTCTCGCACGATAACACCACCGATTTCACCTTCACCGTGCACCGCAACGAGTACGATGCGGCGTTGAAAATCCTGGAGAACACCGCGAGCGAAATTGGCGCCCGTGAAGTGGTCGGCGATACCAAGATTGCCAAGGTCTCGATCGTAGGTGTGGGCATGCGTTCCCATGCCGGCGTTGCCAGCCGCATGTTCGGGGCTTTGGCCAAGGAAAGCATCAATATCCAGATGATCTCTACCTCGGAAATCAAAGTTTCGGTGGTGATTGAAGAGAAGTACCTGGAGCTGGCTGTACGCGCGCTGCATACCGCTTTCGAGCTGGATGCTCCGGCCCGACAGGGCGAGTGACGCAATGCCAGGAAGGCGCGGTTTACCGCGCCTTTCATTTTTTTGTAGGGCGCATGGTCTTTTGCGTGCGCTCGACAATACTTAGGCCGTTAGGGCTATGGCTATCGAGTCGTAGGTCGAACGCCTTTTTTTTGCAGACTGTTGTTCCTGAAATGAAATGCGTGAGGAGAAAGGTATGCTGATTCTGACTCGTCGGTGCGCAGAAAGCCTGATTATCGGTGATGGCGAAATCACCGTGACCGTGCTCGGCGTCAAAGGCAATCAAGTACGTATCGGGGTGAATGCTCCGAAAGAGGTAGCGGTCCACCGCGAGGAAATCTACCAGCGGATCAGTAAAGAGAAGGACAGGGAGAAGGGTAAAGATCAGGACGCGCAAAACGACGAACAGAAGGACGAGGAAAAGGACTGAGAACCAAGCCTTTAATTTTTATCGTTTTTTATGTTTGCAAACGGGGATGAACGTGGTTAATATACGCCCCGTGTTGCGGAGAGCTGGCCGAGTGGCCGAAGGCGCTCCCCTGCTAAGGGAGTACACCTCAAAAGGGTGTCGGGGGTTCGAATCCCCCGTTCTCCGCCATTATTTGCTTAGTACGTTGCAATCTGGTTTTTTCGCTAAGTTGTTGAAATTAAACGAAAAAATAGCTTTACATAGAGATTGAACGGCCTATAATGCGCGGCAACAAATGCACTCGTAGCTCAGCTGGATAGAGTACTCGGCTACGAACCGAGCGGTCACAGGTTCGAATCCTGTCGAGTGCACCATTTAAGAGTTAGTTGCAGCAATGCAGGTAGCTTGGCTTCAACCAGTTGTGATCTGGTCTAAAAACACAATCTGCACTCGTAGCTCAGCTGGATAGAGTACTCGGCTACGAACCGAGCGGTCACAGGTTCGAATCCTGTCGAGTGCACCAAC
>NZ_JBWKPE010000003.1:0-151881 GCF_059418085.1 Pseudomonas sp. GW821-FHT09C10 | reverse complement strand
ATACAAACAAAAAGCCCGCCTAGTGCGGGCTTTTTGCCGTCTGGGGCTTGTGTAGATCCTTATCTTTTTCTCCTCCCTCGTGTGTTTTTCATTCCGGTGATGGCGTCGCAGTTGAATAGGTGTGGCCAATACTCAACTTTGGCTCGCAAGCGCTTGTTCTTTCCAGTTTTTTGACGTTAAAAACGGACGCACGGTGTATCATTGCGCCCGTCAGCCCCGCCGGGGCTTATGGAATACCTCCATGGACTTACCCAGTAGTTACTCAGTACCCCGTTTTACCAATCATGAATTGACTGATTGATCCTTCCGGCGTGCCCCGCTGCTGGGAGTGGAGTTCGCCTATGACCGAAGTAGAAGTAAAGAAAACACAAGAAAGCCTGCAGGATCGCCTGGCTCAAGTCATCGAGCTGCTGCAGCGCCAGCGTGTGGTCGAAGATTTCACGCACCGCCAGGAAGGTCCGAATAACAACCTGGTGGAAAACCTGGTTCACCGCCAGAACCTCGTCGAGTTGCAACGCAAGCTCGATGACCTGCACTCCGCCGACGTTGCCTACATTCTCGAAGCCTTGCCGCTGGATGATCGACTGACCCTCTGGCAGTTGGTCAAGGCCGACCGCGACGGCGACATCCTGCTCGAAGTATCCGACTCGGTCCGTGAAACCCTGATCGCCGACATGGACGATCATGAGCTCCTGGCGGCCGCCAGGGAGATGGACGCTGACGAACTGGCCGACCTGGCCCCAGAGTTGCCGCGTGATGTTGTCCATGAATTGATGGAGGCCCTCGACGGCCAGCAGCGTGAGCGCGTGCGCTCCGCGTTGTCCTATGACGAGGATCAGGTCGGCGCGCTGATGGACTTCGAGATGGTCACCATCCGCGAAGATGTCAGCCTGGAAGTGGTATTGCGGTATCTGCGCCGGCTGAAAGAGCTGCCGAGCCATACCGACAAACTGTTCGTGGTCGACTATGAAGGCATTCTCAAGGGCGTGCTGCCGATTAAGCGTCTGCTGGTCAATGATCCGGAGAAAAAAGTTGCTGACCTGATGGCCAGCGATACCGTGAGCTTTCATCCCGATGAAGATGCCTACGACGCAGCGCAGGCCTTTGAGCGCTACGACTTGATCTCTGCCCCGGTGGTCGACAAGAACGGCAAGCTGATCGGCCGTCTGACCATCGATGAAATCGTCGACTTGATTCGTGAAGAGAGTGAAACCGAAGTCCTCAACATGGCAGGTTTGCGTGAAGAGGAAGATATTTTTGCGTCAGTCTGGCGTTCCCTGCATAACCGCTGGGCCTGGCTGGCCGTTAACCTGATTACCGCGTTTATCGCCTCCCGTGTGATCGGGCTGTTCGAAGGTTCCATTGAGAAGCTGGTGGCCCTGGCGGCGTTGATGCCGATTGTGGCAGGCATTGGTGGTAACTCGGGCAACCAGACCATCACCATGATCGTACGCGCCATGGCGCTGGACCAGGTCAGTACCGCCAACTCTTCGCGCCTGCTGCGCAAGGAGTTGGCAGTGGGCCTGATCAATGGCCTGGTGTGGGGTGGGGTGATTGGCGTGGTGGCCTACTTGCTGTACGGCAGTTGGTCCCTGGGGGTGGTGATGACCGCTGCCATGACCCTCAACCTGCTGCTGGCGGCCCTGATGGGGGTGCTGATCCCCATGACCCTGGCACGCCTTGGGCGCGATCCGGCCATGGGCGCCAGTGTGATGATCACGGCCATGACCGACAGTGGTGGCTTCTTCATCTTCCTCGGTTTGGCGACGATCTTTTTGCTCTGATCTGTCTCGGGCGGGCGCCCTCTGCTACGTGATAAGAATGTCGAGCCTGGTATGAATCCCAGGCAAAAAAAAGCCAGCACACGGCTGGCTTCGGCTTTCAGTGGCGGATCAATTGGCTTCTGCGGCCGCCTCGACGTCGTGCGCGATAAGCGAGACGAGGGCATTTTGCTGGCGATGGGAGAGCTGACGAAAACGCTGCAGCAGTTCGCGTTCGTGCAGCGACAGCTCAGGACTGTCCAGGCGCATGCTCAGTTCGTCACCCAGCGCACCTTCCTGAATAAGGCTCTGCTCCAGGCGCGCGATGATTTCGGAGTTCATGCTGCGGTGATGATTGCGAGCCACCTCGGCAATGCGTTCCCGCATTCCGTCTGGCAGACGTACGACGAACTTGTCAGCCGTACGGCTGGAATAAATTGCCTGTTTCAATGGGCGCATATATTTAACCGGTTAGTTCAGGGGAGCGGTTATTGGAATTGGCCGCAAGATGAGTGTTAAGACAAGACTCACGACCAAAGTTCAACCCGAATTGCAAAGAGGCCGCATCATGCCTCAGATTTGCCAGTTCCTTGGCGTCAATTCTGTGACAAATATTGAACTGCCTAAAGGCTTTATGCCAGCACTCATTTGCATTTTTGCGGACTGGTTGGAAAACTTTTCCATGCGCGATTCCGCAACGGAACTTTCCGTAAATCCAGGCCAGCACAGGGTTTGAGGCCGCACATCCTATAGCAAAGTGGCCTTTTGCCCTTAGTTTTAAGACTAGTGGCAATTTGCCGATTTACTAGGGCGAGGCGACATAAGGTAGGGGGAGGGCAGAGCAGAGAAGGGAGGTGTCAGCGTAAAACCGGGTCAAATTTGATTCGGCGACCCACGACGAGCGTCAACAGAAGCAGGCTTGCGAAAACGCCGGCAGCGACGAATGCGCTGGTTTGCCCATCCTGGGAGCTTGCACTCAGTCCCATAAGGCCTGTGGCGATGGTGAGGCACAGAAACAGCCAGGCAAATTTGCTCATCATCAGTGTCCTTAAAAAACCCAGTGTTCAGATGCGGGCGCGGCCTGGGTGCCTTGAGTCAGGCGTACTGGCGCTTGTGCATTCGGTGTCATCACGGCCAGTTGCGGACGTTGTTGCAAGTGGTGGGGGACTGCCTGCTGGCTAATCTGAGCGGGGTCGTTGCTGCCCGTCGATTGAAAGTGGAACATCACCAGTGCAGCCAGGGCGACGGTGTTGAGAGCTAACAGAATGGCACTGTTCATGGTCGTGTTCTCCGTTTAATGCCTTGGCTGAATGGGGCTTGCAGGAGAACTGTTGCAGGTGTCGTGCCAAAATATAAATTCATTAAAATCAAGGGCTTGAGTTTACTTTAGCAGGGTACGGGGTTGCAATTTGCAATGCTGGCATTTTGGAGGAGTGCATTTTGCACGATCAGGCCAAGTGCCCGTATTTGCGGGGTGAAACCGCCATCGTTCCGGTAAGGCTCGGCCTACACTCAAAAAGCCCACGGACGACATGACAAAACCCAGTCCGGCCGTTAACATGCACGCCGTCTGTCGCAGTGCCCTTGGCCTGATGGCTGTCATTTGTCCCAGTAGCTCAATTGGATAGAGCATCCCCCTCCTAAGGGGAAGGTTGGCCGTTCGAACCGGCCCTGGGACACCAGATTCGTAGCTCATAAAGAAAGCCCCGCACAGAACCTCCTGGCGGGGTTTTTTTGTGGGCTCTGATCTTTTTGCACCCGGGTCGAACCTTGCCGCCGATCAAGGTTCACAGCAGGTGCCATGATGTATTTGTCGCAACGATGTACCTTGCGCGCCATCCGACAGCGTCTGAGCTGTTAAGCAAAATAATCCCCGGAAACAGCACATGTTGCCTGTCCGGACCCGGTCACCCCGGACTATCATGCCGATAGCCCTGTCTCTCACCGCAAGGAGCCGCTCGGAACGCCGATGCGCCAGATCTGGAAATCTTTTCGAGCCCTTTATTTCGCCTCCTTGATGATGCTGATTGGCTCCGGCCTGCTCAGTACCTACCTGGCCTTGCGCCTGGCGGCCGACCACGTCGACAGCCTATGGGTGGGTGCACTGATGGCGGCCAACTACTTTGGCCTGGTGCTGGGCGGCAAGATCGGGCATCGCCTGATTGCCCGGGTTGGGCATATTCGTGCCTACGCCACCTGTGCCGGGATTGTCGGTGCGGCGGTGCTGGGCCATGGCCTGGTCGATTGGCTGCCGGCCTGGATTGTGCTGCGGGTAATCGTGGGCCTGGGGATGATGTGCCAGTACATGGTCATCGAGAGCTGGCTCAATGAGCAGGCCGATGCCAAGCAGCGTGGCGTGGTGTTCAGCGGTTATATGATCGCCTCCTACCTGGGTCTGGTATTGGGCCAGTTGATACTGGTGATGCATCCCCAGCTTGGCCTGGAGTTGCTGATGCTGGTGGCGCTGTGCTTCGCCTTGTGCCTGGTGCCGGTGGCCATGACCCGACGCATTCACCCGGCGGCCTTGCATCCTGCGCCGATGGAGCCGCGCTTCTTTATCAAGCGTGTGCCGCAGTCGCTGAGTACGGTGTTGGGTGCGGGGTTGATCGTCGGTTCGTTCTACGGTCTGGCGCCGCTGTATGCCTCTCAGCAAGGGTTGAGCACTGAGCAGGTGGGCCTGTTCATGGGTAGCTGCATTTTTGCCGGGTTGCTGGTGCAGTGGCCGTTGGGCTGGTTGTCGGATCGTTATGATCGCGCGCTGCTGATCCGCTGCTTCGCCTTGTGCCTGGCGGTGGCGGCACTGCCGTTGGCAATCATGACCCAAGTGCCGCTGGAAGTGCTGTTTGTGGCGGGCTTCCTGTGTTCTCTCGTGCAGTTTTGCCTGTATCCATTGGCGGTGGCGTTTTCCAACGACCATGTAGAGGGGGATCGCCGGGTATCGCTGACGGCCATGCTGCTGGTGACCTACGGTATCGGCGCCAGTGTCGGGCCGTTGCTGGCGGGTGTGGTGATGAAGCTGTTCGGCAGCCAGATGCTGTATGCGTTTTTCAGTCTGTGCGCGCTGATCCTGGTGTGGCGAATCCGGCCTAAGGCGGTGACCAATCTGCACCAGGTGGAAGATGCCCCCCTGCATCACGTGGCAATGCCCGACAGTATGTCGAGTTCACCGCTGGTGGCGGCGCTGGACCCGCGGGTGGACGAGCAGGTGGTGCAGGAGCAGATGCAGACTGTCCCCGATCCCGAGCCGCAGGTCGATCCGGAGCTGCCGGTGGATGAGCCCGCCTTCGAAGGACCACCCGAGCCTCTGGGGCCGGACGAGCATCCCCACGAATTGAGCAGGGCGCGCCCCTGAAAGCAAAAACGGGCAGATCCCAAAGGGGGCTGCCCGTTTTTTTGCTGCGATGGTTAAGGATCAAAAATCGTCGTCTTTGTCGAACCGTCGTGCTTCACGCTGCAGCTGGTACACAAAACGCTCGACCTGGCGTTGCACCAAACCACTCATGTTGTGGAAGCGCACACCGGCAAAGGTCGTGTTGATCCTTTCCTCGAAGTGCAGGTATCGCAGTTCGACGGCGGTGGTCATGCTGCCAAACGGCAGGGCTGCGATAAATCGGTCGTAGACCTGGCCCAGTTGCAGGCGCTCGGAAATATCGCCTTCAAAACGCAATTTGCAGCCGGTGGCGGAAATATCCAGCAGTTTGCCGTTGATCGGCAACTGAAGCTTTTCGCCGCCCAGCTCGATATTCACCAGTTGCGCCAGCTTCAATGCGGCGCGGAAGGCATTGCGGCGCTGATGGTAGACCACCTCGTCCGGCAGGCTGCCGGTGTAGATACGGTGCCCGCCTTTTTCGCTGATGGTCAGGGTGCCATTGCTTTCCCAGGCGACGCGTACGCCATCATGGAAACCTTCGATGCGAAAGGGTTCGCCGTTTTCGAGGTAGCGCTCGCCGTCGCGGGGGATCATTTCGTCCAGCGCCAGCGAGTTGCTGTCGCGGTTGACATCCACCAGGTAGCTCTGGAAGCGCTGGCTGCGTTCGTGGAAAGTGATGATCAGCGGGTCATGGCTGTCTTGCAGCATCCGCAAGGTGCCGGCGATTTCCAGAGGCGTGGTGAGGACCTTGGGTGGCTGCGGGGCATCTTCCGCATTAAGGGCGTTGAACACGGTTCTTCCATCTCCAGACAAAATACGACTACACGCAAGAACCGGCATTTTGCCAGCATGTGGCGGGCCTTGGATAGGGCGCGCTGTAAACCGGTGTCAGGCTTGGCTGCGGGTGCTTGGCTTGACCAGGCGCGAGGTGGAGCCCTGGGCGTTATAGAGTGCCGGAGGCTCTCCGCCGTGGAGTATACGCAACTGGTTGGCGGTCGTAGCTTGCTGAAGCTGGATCGACTGACCGTTAAGCAGGTTGGCTTCCTGGCACTGGGCGAGCAATTGGTTGAGTTCTTTGCTCTGGCTCAGCAGTTGATCGCCGACCGAGGAGTGGCTGGCCAACTGCGCCAGGCCGTCGTGGTCTGCCGGCAGGCCGAGGCTGATGAGGATCTGGCTGCGTTTTTTGCCGTGCTGTTCCAGCAGGACGATCAACGACTGCTTGCGTGCCAGAATTTCTTCCAGCAGCGGCATGTCCCGGCCATAGAGGGCCAGTGATTCTTCTTTGAGCAGCTCGAGCAATTGTTGCGTCGGCGCTAGATCATCAATGATCAGTTGAAGCAAATGTTCGTCGTGATGCATGGCTGGCCTTGGGTTTTAAGCGTCCAAAAGCCCTGCGCAGGCCTTTGCCTAGCGCTCGGCTTCGAAGTTAAGCAGCTTGCTGGCTACACGGTTGCTGTCGACTTTATAGCTGCCATCGGCGATCGCCTGTTTCAATTCGGCCACGCGGGCTTTATTGACGACCGGTTGATCGCGCAGCGAGTCAGTGACCTTCTGCAACTGTTGAGCCTCATTGCTCAGGTGTACGGATTCCCCGCTTTGGCTGGCACTGGCCTGTTCTGCCTTGGCGGGCAGCGCCGGGGCCTTGGCTTCTACGCTGTCCTTGGGACTGGTAGTGCGCGTAGTGCCTGACGTCGTCGGGGTGTTATTCAAACGGCTGAAATCGATGACCATGATAAAAAAACCTCTGGGTATTTGGACGCTTGCCATGTTTTCGGCCATACCCGGACAAACTTTAGGCGCGAATGACAATAAATCTCCGCACGGGGCCTCTCGTGCACAGTGTAGGAAAACCCAGCGTCCTGTACCAGTAATCTATAAAGCGACCTCGACTTGCCCTGGGGCTGTTACTCGCGCCTTGATCACGCGGTTGGAGTTGAGGTTCTTGACGCGAATCTGTTCGCTCATGCCGCCGTTGGACAGCGCTTCGCCCGGCATTTTCACATTCAAGCCGCCGCTGCTCGCGGAAATCACCACCTGGTCGCCCTTGCGGATGACCTCCGCCTGTTCCAGGTGCACCAGGGTAATCACCTGATCGGTGACCACTGGTCGGGTCAATCTCTGCCCGATGGCCTGGTCCAGGGATGTCAGGTAGCCCTGGCTGATCTGGCTGATGTCGCGCTCACGCAGTACGACATCCTCGAAATCGATGATGCCCGTGCGCTTCAGTGGGCGTGCAACCACCACCACATCACGGAACAATTTGACCTGGGCCGGTACGAACACGGTCCAGGGCGAGGCGCCTTCGCAGCGTACCTTGACCGTTACGCGCCCGATGGGTTGGGCGGGACTTTCCAGGGTCGCTGTCAATTCCTTGTCGCACATCGGCATGCGCAGACGCGGGTCCAACTGGTTGACCTGGATTTCATAACGCCCCGGCGTCTGTGTGGTTGCCAGATAATCTTCTACAGTGAACTCAAGAAAGCCTTGAGTGACGCCGATAAGTAGATCAGGCAAGGTGAGGTTCTCTGCACGGGCCGTGGTGCCCAGGCTGAAGGCAAGCAGCGCCAGCGGTGCGCAGAGCGATCTGCAAAACCGTGTCAGGTGAAGGCGTCGGGAAACTGTCGTTGTAATGTCCATAATTGAACAAATAGCAAAGCTCGTGCCGTTTTAGTGTTGGGGCGCGCCGCCCTTGTAGGTATAGCCAAAGGTTTTAGCGTAGGAGTCATGGCATGGCAGGAGTAATGGATTCAGTAAACCAGCGTACACAGCTGGTAGGGCAGAATCGCCTGGAGTTGCTGCTGTTTCGCCTGGATGGCAAGCAGCTGTATGGCATCAACGTATTCAAGGTGCGGGAAGTGCTGCAATGTCCCAAGCTGACGATCATGCCCAAGTCCAGTCCGGTGGTGTGCGGTGTGGCGAATATTCGTGGTGCGACTATCCCGATTCTTGACCTGGCCCTGGCCACCGGCTCGGCCGGCCTGCAGGATCGCGAGAACCCGTTCGTGATCATTACCGAGTACAACACCAAGACCCAGGGTTTCCTGGTGCGCTCGGTGGAACGCATCGTCAACATGAACTGGGAAGAGATCCATCCGCCGCCCAAGGGCACCGGTCGCGATCACTACCTCACGGCGGTGACGCGGGTCGATAACCAGTTGGTCGAGATCATCGACGTGGAGAAGATCCTCGCCGAAGTGGCGCCCACCTCGGAGTCGATTTCCGTGGGAGTGGTCGACGCCGAAACGGCGCACAAGGCGGTCTCGCTGCGTGTACTGACGGTGGATGACTCCTCGGTAGCGCGCAAACAGGTGACTCGTTGCCTGCAAACCGTCGGCGTGGACGTTGTCGCCCTCAATGACGGGCGCCAGGCATTGGATTACCTGCGCAAGCTGGTGGATGAAGGTAAGAAGCCGGAAGAAGAATTCTTGATGATGATCTCTGACATCGAGATGCCGGAAATGGACGGCTATACCCTCACTGCAGAGATACGCAGCGATCCACGCATGCAAAAACTGCATATCATCCTGCATACTTCGTTGTCGGGCGTATTCAATCAGGCGATGGTCAAGAAAGTCGGTGCCGATGACTTCCTGGCCAAATTCCGCCCTGATGACCTGGCATCCCGGGTAGTCGACCGGATCAAGGCAGCAGATCACGGCTAGGGTTTTCCCCTGGCGGTCATACGATTTTAGAGGCGGTATCAGTGTCTACGGGTAATTTGGATTTTGAACAGTTCCGGGTCTTCCTGGAAAAAGCCTGTGGCATATTGCTCGGTGAAAACAAGCAATACCTGGTATCCAGCCGTCTTAACAAACTGATGGAGCAGCAGGGCATCAAGTCCCTGGGCGAGTTGGTTCAGCGGATCCAGGGGCAGCCGCGCAGTGGCCTTAAGGAGATGGTGGTCGATGCCATGACCACCAACGAAACCCTGTGGTTTCGCGATACCTACCCCTTTGAAGTGCTCAAGAGCAAAGTGCTGCCGGAGGCCATCAAGGCCAGCCCGGGCCAGCGCCTGCGTATCTGGTCGGCCGCCTGCTCTTCGGGTCAGGAACCGTACTCGATTTCGATGTCCATCGATGAGTTCGAGCGGACCAACATGGGCCAGCTTAAAGCCGGGGCGCAGATTGTCGCCACCGACCTGTCCGGCACCATGCTCACCAACTGCAAGACCGGTGAGTACGACAGCCTGGCCCTGGGCCGTGGCTTGTCCCAGGAACGTTTGCAACGCTACTTCGACCCGAAAGGGGCAGGGCGTTGGGCGGTCAAGGCGCCGATCAAGAACCGTGTGGAGTTTCGCTCGTTCAACCTGCTCGACAGCTACGCCAGCCTGGGCAAGTTCGACATGGTGTTCTGCCGCAACGTGCTGATCTACTTTTCGGCCGAGGTGAAGAAAGACATCCTGTTGCGCATCCACGGCACCCTCAAGCGTGGCGGCTACCTGTTTCTCGGTGCATCCGAGGCGCTCAATGGTTTGCCGGATCACTTCCAGATGGTGCAATGCAGCCCTGGGATCATCTACCAGGCGAAATAATCAGGCCAAATAATAATGTGGGAGGGGGCTTGCGCCCCGATAGCGGTGTATCAGTGATAGAGACATCAACTGATCAGCCGCTATCGGGGGCAAGCCTCCTCCCACATTTGTTTCTGCGGCAAAGTTGAAGAAAGCGGCAACTCCCCATTGCCGCTTTACTGGCGCCACGCGGAAACCCGTTGCCGCTTTTCTGGCATTGCCGCCGGCAAGCTCCTCGCAACCCCTTGATTTACGGGGGTATCAGATATTGGCATGCGCCTTGCTATAACCCTGTTAACGAACAGCAGGTCAGCCTAAAGGTTTCCGCCATGAGCATCAGCTTCGATAAAGCGCTCGGTATCCACGAACAAGCCCTGGGCTTCCGCGCCCAGCGTGCCGAAGTCCTGGCCAACAACATTGCTAACGCCGATACCCCGAACTACAAGGCTCGGGACCTGGATTTCTCTGCCGTGCTCGCCGCACAGCAGGACAAGACCAAGAACGGCACCTTCGCCTTGAATATGACCAACAGCCGTCATATCGAAGCGCAAGGCCTGAGCAGTGGGGACGAGTCGTTGCTGTATCGCACGCCGATGCAGCCGTCGATCGACCAGAACACCGTCGACGCCCAGCTGGAGCAATCGGCCTATGCCGAGAACTCGGTGAACTTTCAGGCCAGCTTTACCCTGCTCAACAGTAAATTCAAAGGGCTGATGTCAGCCCTGCGTGGAGAGTAAGCCATGTCCCTGTCCAGTGTTTTCAATATTGCCGGCAGTGGCATGAGCGCGCAGACCACGCGCTTGAACACCGTCGCCAGTAACATCGCCAACGCCGAGACCGTGTCTTCGAGCATCGACCAGACCTACCGCGCCCGTCACCCGGTGTTCGCCACCATGTTCCAGGGTGGCCAGAGCGGTGGCAGCGATTCGCTGTTCCAGAACCAGGATGCTGCCGGCCAGGGCGTGCAGGTCCTCGGTGTGGTCGAAGACCAGAGCAACCTCGAGGCCCGTTACGAGCCGAACCATCCTGCCGCGAACGAAAAGGGTTATGTCTATTACCCCAACGTCAACGTGGTCGAGGAAATGGCAGACATGATCTCCGCCAGCCGCTCGTTCCAGACCAACGCGGAAATGATGAACACCGCCAAAACCATGATGCAGAAGGTCCTGACCCTGGGTCAGTGATAAGGGGCGCCAAATAATGGCCATCGTTGATACCACGACCAATACGGCAGTCCAGGACCTTTTCAACTCCAAGGTCAAGACCGCCACCGACAACACCACCGTCGCCGACGCTACCAAGACGGCGACAGGCAGCCAGTCCCTGGGCAAGGATGCGTTCCTGCAATTGCTGGTGACCCAACTGAAAAACCAGAACCCGCTGTCGCCTCAGGACAACGGTGCGTTCGTGGCCCAGCTGGCGCAATTCAGCAGCCTGGAAGGCATCAACACCCTGAACGACTCGGTCAATGCGATCTCCAGCAACTTCAGCTCGTCGCAGGCGCTGCAGGCTTCGTCGCTGGTGGGGCGCTCGATCATCACCCAGACCAACAAGGCCTTGGTGGACACGAGCAAGAGCATGACCGGTTCGGTGGCGGTGACTGCGGCGACAGGCAACGTCTCGATCAAGATCTCCGATAAAGACGGCAACGTGGTGCGCACTATCGATATGGGTGCCCAAAGCGCGGGTTCGTCCGACTTCATCTGGGATGGCAAGAACGACAAGGGCGAGGTCGCCCCAGCCGGCACCTACACCTTCGCGGCGACGACCAAGAACGACAAGGGTGAATCGGTGGCCATGGCGACTTCGTTGCCGGCAACGGTGACCAGTGTGACGTTGAGCAAGACCGGCGGCGAAATGCTGCTGAACCTTGCAGGTGGCATGGGCAGCGTCAAGCTGTCGCAAATTCAGACTATCGGTACATAGAGCCGGCTAAATACGGCAGAGGGAGAGAAACATGTCTTTTAATATCGGCCTTAGCGGCCTCTATGCGGCCAACAAACAACTGGACGTAACCGGCAACAACATCGCCAACGTTGCGACCACTGGCTTCAAGTCGTCCCGTGCGGAATTCGCGGATATCTACGCCGCGTCCAAACTGGGCACCGGCCAGAACAGCATCGGCAACGGTGTGAACCTGGCAGCGGTGTCCCAGCAGTTCACCCAGGGTGACGTCAACAACAGCGGCGGCGTGCTGGACATGGCGATCCAGGGCGGTGGCTTCTTCGTGCAGAAGGGCAGCGATGGCTCGCTGGAGTACACCCGTAGCGGTGCCTTCCGTGCCGACAAAGATGGCTACATCACCAACAACACCGGTACTTCGCGCCTGCAGGGCTACGCGGCAGATGACGACGGCAAGATCATCAAAGGCGGCTTGACCGACCTGCAACTGAACCTGTCGTACCTGCCACCGAAGGCGTCCACCAAAGTGGACTCCACCAGTAACCTGAACTCGTCGGAGCCGGTGATCAACCAGACCACCAAGCCGTTCGACCCGACTGACACCACCACTTTCACCACCCAGTACAGCACCACCCTGTACGACTCCCAGGGCAACTCCCACGAGATGGTGCAGTACATGGTGAAAACCGACGCCAACAAGTGGAGCGCCTACACGCTGATCGATGGCCGTAACCTGGATGGTTCCAAGCCTACAACGACGGGTACCACTGCTCCCGTACCGTCGGTATTGAGCTTTGACGGTGCCGGTAAACTGACGGATATCACCACCGCAGGCGTGTCCGGCACGACCCTGACGCTCACCGGCTGGATCCCGGGCTCGGTGACCAATGGCGTATGGACGCCTAACAAGGCTACAGCGCCAAACATTGCCGTCAACATGGCCAATATCACCCAGTACAACTCCGCCAGTTACCGCAACCCGCCGACCACCGACGGTTACGCCACTGGCCAGATCACCGGCCTGAAAATCGACGGCAATGGCGTAATGTTCGCCACGTTCAGCAACCAGCAGAGCAAGGCCATCGGCCAGATCTCCCTGGCCAGCTTCAACAACGAACAAGGCTTGCAGCCATCGGGCGGCACTACCTGGAGAGAGACCTTCGCTTCGGGCCAGCCGGGTTATGACTCCCCGCAATCCGGTACCCTGGGTTCGATCGTGGCCAACTCCCTGGAGAACTCCAACGTCAACCTGACCAACGAACTGGTGGACTTGATCAAGGCCCAGAGCAACTACCAGGCGAACGCCAAGACCATCTCGACCCAGAGCACCATCATGCAGACCATCATTCAGATGACCTGATGCTGTTGGTCTGACCCCAGAAGAAAGAACCCCTCAGCCGAGGGGTTTTTTTTGCATTGATTTTTTGGAAGGGCTGCCTGTTCAAGAAATCACACGTCTTGATGGAACTGCCTACGCCTTTTGCTCCACCCATTGGGCCATAGGTCTGTAAAGGGCGACGGCTATGTGGGGCGGATTGATATCGGGCAACAGGGATCAGGTGTATTGGCATGGTGGAACGGGTGCACCGCGCACTGAGGAAACCAGAGACAGCATAACTAAAGATAAGGACGCCGTTTTAAAACTACTCAAGGAACTGGAGGAAGCTCAGAAAACCTCCAAGAACCAAACTGTTCAAGACTTGCGTGACAAGCTGAATGATTTGCGCAAAAAGTTGGGGGAGGAAAAGTTCAAGGAGATTATTGAACAGCTAAAGAAAGACGCGCCTAACAGTTGGCTTGAGTTTATGAAGGCACTGTTTCCTGAGCTGTTTCCAGATGACGTATCTACTGATGCTGAATCGCAAACGGGCCGCGGGGGAGGTATCGGTGGTTCAGGTGGTGGCGGTGGTGGAAGCGGTCGCTACGAGGGCGGGGGGGTAGACCGTGGGGGCTTAGCGTTAGGAGAGAGGGTGGGTAACTTGCCGGTCACGGCGGGAACTCATCAAACCAATTTCGAGCCGGGTAGCTACAAACCTGGTGAAATGCCGAAAAATCTCTTTTCCGGTGCTTATCAGGGGCAAGCAGGCAATTGCGGGGCTATCTCGGCTTGTAAGGCCATGATTGCGCAGTATGGGCCGGCGGGTGTGTTTAAAGATATCAAGCGGGATTCGGCGGGTAATTATGATGTAACGCTCAAAGACGGCAAGCATGTCCGGGTTACACAAGCGCAGTACCGTGAGTCAGCAGCAAAGGCTCAACTATGGGGACAGGATCCCAAGTTGCTTGGGTTTATGAATCTTATGTTGGCCGTGAACAACGTTCAGGCAATGAACCAGCGTAACGATGGGGTTTCCGGGAGAAGTTTCAGCGAAGCCATTAACAGCATCAATGATGGGGAGTGGGCTAAGGAGACTTTTGATCGGTTGGGCTATAAAAATCTTGTTGAGAGAGTCAGTCCTTCTGAATTGGCCAGCGGCAGGCCCGGTACCTTGGACAGCTCGACACATTCGGTGGCGGTAATGGGCCGTAGTGAGGATCGATGGGGTACGAGATTCCGCGATGCACGCACTGATCCCAATTTGATTGCCTGGGGTTTTAAGCGGGGATATGCGTAAGTAAGAAGAGAGATTTCTTGCAAAAAAAGCCCTCTGTAAGCCTGGTTGAAGTCCTGGACTTACAGGGGGCTGGCTGTTTCAGATAGTTAAACCTGAAAGTGCCTCAGCTTATTGGCAAGCTTCACAATCCGGCTCGTCGATCGCGCAGGCCTTTGGCACTGGCGCCGGGCCGGCGGGGGCGGCGAGCACCGAATCATCACCGTGGTTACCGCTGGACACAGCGTTCAGCTTACCGGTGTTGATGGTCGACTTCTCGGTGCTGGTCGCGGCCAGGGCACGGAGGTAGTAAGTGGTTTTCAGGCCACGGTACCAGGCCATGCGGTAGGTCACGTCGAGCTTCTTGCCCGATGCGCCGGCGATGTACAGGTTCAGCGACTGAGCCTGGTCGATCCACTTCTGGCGGCGGCTGGCGGCGTCTACGATCCACTTGGTGTCCACTTCGAAGGCGGTCGCGTAGAGTTCTTTGAGTTCCTGCGGGATGCGTTCGATCTGCTGCACGGAACCGTCGTAGTACTTCAGGTCGTTGATCATGACCGAGTCCCACAGGCCGCGGGCTTTCAGGTCGCGGACCAGGTACGGGTTGATCACGGTGAATTCGCCCGACAGGTTCGATTTCACATACAGGTTCTGGTAGGTCGGTTCGATCGACTGCGATACGCCAGTGATGTTGGCAATGGTCGCGGTCGGTGCGATGGCCATGATGTTGGAGTTACGAATACCTTTTTGCACACGGGCACGTACCGGTGCCCAGTCCAGGGATTCGTTCAGGTCAACGTCGATGTACTTCTGGCCACGGGCTTCGATCAGGATCTGTTGCGAATCCAGCGGCAGGATGCCCTTGGACCACAGCGAACCCTGGAACGTCTCGTAGGCGCCGCGCTCGTCGGCCAGGTCGCAGGAAGCCTGGATCGCGTAGTAGCTGACCGCTTCCATGGACTTGTCGGCGAACTCGACCGCAGCGTCCGAACCGTAGGGAATGTGCTGCAGGTACAGCGCGTCCTGGAAGCCCATGATGCCGAGGCCGACCGGACGGTGCTTGAAGTTGGAGTTCTGCGCCTGTGGCACCGAGTAGTAGTTGATGTCGATCACGTTATCGAGCATGCGTACGGCGGTGTTGACGGTGCGTTCCAGCTTGGCGGTGTCCAGCTTGCCGTTGACGATGTGGTTCGGCAGGTTGATCGAGCCCAGGTTGCAAACGGCGATCTCGTCCTTGTTGGTGTTCAAGGTGATCTCGGTGCACAGGTTCGAGCTGTGGACCACGCCCACGTGCTGCTGTGGGCTGCGCAGGTTGCACGGGTCCTTGAAGGTCAGCCATGGGTGGCCGGTTTCGAACAGCATGGACAGCATTTTGCGCCACAGGTCTTTGGCCTGGATGGTCTTGAACAGCTTGACCTTGCCTGGGTATTCGGTGAGGGCTTCGTAGTACTCGTAGCGCTCTTCGAAGGCCTTGCCGGTCAGGTCGTGCAGATCCGGTACTTCGGAGGGCGAGAACAGGGTCCACTTGCCGTCATCGAAGACGCGCTTCATGAACAGGTCAGGGATCCAGTTGGCGGTGTTCATGTCGTGGGTACGACGACGGTCATCACCGGTGTTCTTGCGCAGCTCGATGAACTCTTCAATGTCCATGTGCCAGGTTTCCAGGTAGGCACACACCGCGCCTTTGCGCTTGCCGCCCTGGTTGACCGCTACGGCGGTGTCGTTCACGACTTTCAGGAACGGTACGACGCCCTGGGACTTGCCGTTGGTGCCCTTGATGTACGAACCCAGTGCACGCACTGGTGTCCAGTCGTTGCCCAGGCCACCGGCGAATTTGGACAACATGGCGTTGTCGTGGATCGCGTGGTAGATGCCCGACAGGTCATCCGGCACGGTGGTCAGGTAGCAGCTCGACAGCTGTGGACGCAGGGTACCGGCGTTGAACAGGGTCGGAGTGGACGACATGTAGTCGAAGGACGACAGCAGGTTGTAGAACTCGATCGCACGGTCTTCCTTGTGCTTTTCTTCGATTGCCAGGCCCATGGCCACGCGCATGAAGAACACTTGCGGCAGTTCGAAGCGGATCCCGTCCTTGTGGATGAAGTAACGGTCGTACAGGGTTTGCAGGCCCAGGTAGGTGAACTGCTGGTCGCGCTCGTGGTTGATCGCCTTGCCGAGTTTTTCCAGGTCGAAGGTGGCCAGGACCGGGTTCAGCAATTCGAATTCGATACCCTTGGCGATATAGGCAGGCAGCGCCTTGGCGTACAGGTCGGCCATTTCGTGGTGGGTGGCGCTGTCGGCCACGCCCAGGAAGCCCAGGCCTTCGGCACGCAGGGTGTCCATCAGCAGGCGCGCGGTCACGAACGAGTAGTTCGGCTCGCGTTCAACCAGGGTACGGGCGGTCATCACCAGGGCGGTGTTGACGTCGGTCAGGGCCACGCCGTCGTACAGGTTCTTCAGGGTTTCGCGCTGAATCAGGTCACCGTCGACTTCTTCCAGGCCTTCGCAGGCTTCGGTGATGATGGTGTTCAGGCGGCCCAGGTCCAGCGGCGCGAAGCTGCCGTCGGCCAGGGTGATGCGGATCGACGGGTGCGCTTGCACGGCGGCTTCTTCGGCCGGAGTGCGGACGGCACGTTCCTTGGCGCGCGAATCGCGGTAGATCACGTAGTCGCGGGCCACTTTCTGCTCGCCGGCACGCATCAGGGCCAGTTCGACCTGGTCCTGGATTTCTTCGATGTGGATGGTGCCGCCCGACGGCATGCGACGCTTGAAGGTCGCGGTGACCTGTTCGGTCAGGCGGGCAACGGTGTCGTGGATGCGCGACGAGGCAGCAGCGGTGCCGCCTTCAACTGCAAGAAACGCTTTGGTGATGGCGACGGTGATTTTGTCATCGGTGTAAGGAACGACAGTCCCGTTACGCTTGATCACGCGCAATTGGCCAGGTGCAGTGGCGGACAGATCCATAGTCGAATCGGCGGCCTGCGGCACGGAGCCTTGCGGGTTCTCGCGAGTTGTGTCGGTTTGCATGGGGGGTTGTCTCCACATTTCTATATTTATTTGGGCACCATCACGGTGCCCACCGTTCCGTCCTGAAGCACTTACAGCAGGCCTGGGCCTGGCATAACAACTTCGGGACAGGAGGAAGGGAGCTGAACGCGCCGCTTCCATGCCGAAGTCTTCGGTTCGGGGCTCAAACGCCCTTGGCCGTATTCCTGGTGGGTGACAGTTGCCAGGTTCAAGCACTGCAACACCCGTACCGTTTTCCGCTGTTGGAGCTTGAAAACGGCTGCCATCCGCTTGAGCGGTTTGGGCTTTCAAAAAATGCTTGGATTAGACCCAACAGGAGCAAGAAAGGGCTTGAGTTTCTTGTCTGATTTGTGTTGGGTCTTTTCGCTGAAAACCCTACATGTAGGGTTTTTTTTGCGCCGAGCTACAAGATAATGCGTTTTGGGGGGCTTAGCAACGCACTACCTGTGGATAACGTTGTGGGTAAAATGTGTATGAAACGTGGAACACCCGTGTAGGCCGCAGCACTGCTGGATTCGGCCGTTTGTCACTGAATATTCCAAGTTGAAAACAGCCGGCTGGATTTTTGAGGGCGCGAACCCTATCACAGAAAAGCGCGATCACCGAATGGATTTCCCGGCTTGTGCGAGAGGGCTTGGGCATGGCTACAATCGGCCTCTGTTATGCCCTCAAAACATTACAAATAAGGTGTGGCCGACTCGGTCAACGCATCCCTTTATAACAACGAGGTTCACCCGTGGAGCAAGAAGCCTGGCACATCCTGATCGTCGAGGACGACGAGCGACTCGCCGAATTGACCCGCGATTACCTGGAGAGCAACGGCCTGCGGGTTTCTGTGGAAGGTGATGGCGCCCTGGCTGCGGCGCGGATCATCGCCGAGCAGCCGGACCTGGTGATTCTCGACCTGATGCTGCCCGGCGAAGACGGCCTGAGCATTTGCCGCAAAGTGCGCGAACGCTACGACGGCGTGATCCTGATGCTCACCGCCCGCACCGACGACATGGACCAGGTGCTCGGCCTGGACATGGGGGCCGACGACTACGTGTGCAAACCCGTGCGCCCGCGCCTGTTGCTCGCGCGTATCCAGGCCCTGTTGCGCCGCAGTGAGCCGGCGGAACCCGCCAGCGTGGAAAGCCAGCGCCGCCTGCAATTCGGCCCGCTGCTGGTGGACAACGCCCTGCGCGAAGCCTGGCTGCAGGGTGAAGGTATCGAGTTGACCAGTGCCGAGTTCGACCTGTTGTGGCTGCTGGTGGCGAATGCCGGGCGCATCCTGTCCCGCGAAGAAATCTTTATCGCCCTGCGCGGTATCGGCTACGACGGCCAGGACCGCTCCATTGATGTGCGCATCTCACGGATTCGCCCGAAAATCGGCGATGACCCGATCCACCCACGGCTGATCAAGACCATCCGCAGCAAAGGCTATCTGTTCGTCCCTGAAGCCGCTGCCGATATGCCGTTGTGAACTCGATCTTCCTGCGAATCTATGGCGGCATGTGCGCGGCGCTGATTCTGGTGGCACTGCTCGGCGTGCTGGCCCTGCACCTGCTCAACGAGGTGCGCAGCGGCCAATACCGCGAGCGCCTGGCCCACGGCACCTTTGCCTTGATGGGCGACAACCTGCAGCCCATGAGCGCCATCGAGCGCCAGCGCGCCCTGGCCGTGTGGGAGCGTTTGCTCGGTATTCCCCTGGAATTACGCAGCCTCACCGATGCCCAGTTGGACCTCAGCCAGCGCACCCGCCTGCAACGCGGCCAGGTGCTGGTTGAGCAGACCGGCCCCCATGCCGCCCGGGTGCTGCGCCTGGTCAGTGATAAGGAACAGTGGGTGCTGACCGGGGAGGTGCAGCAGATCAGCGAGCAACTGGCCCGCGCGACCATTTACCTGCTGGCCGATGAACTGGTGCGCTTCCCCGTGGCCGAGCAGCCGCAACGGCTGGCGGATATCAAGGAAGCCAAGGGCTTTGGTTTCGAAATGCACCTGATGACCCTCGACCAGGCCGACATGGACGACGACCAACGCCGCCGCGTATCGGAGGGCGATACGGTCATGGCCCTGGGCAAGGGCGGCGA
Organism: Pseudomonas sp. GW821-FHT09C10; assembly: GCF_059418085.1. Classification (NCBI taxonomy): domain Bacteria; kingdom Pseudomonadati; phylum Pseudomonadota; class Gammaproteobacteria; order Pseudomonadales; family Pseudomonadaceae; genus Pseudomonas; species Pseudomonas sp. GW821-FHT09C10. The sequence continues at coordinate 132,652 of NZ_JBWKPE010000003.1, read as the reverse complement.
TTCGATCCGCGTGTTTGCCGGCATGGTCGGCACGCCCTGGGTGCTGGAGCTTGGCCCGCTGTATCAGATGAACCCGTATCCGGCGCAATGGCTGGTCCTGATCGCGTTGATCGGCCTGACCCTGATCGGCCTGATTGTCTATTTATTGGTGCGTCAGCTTGAGCGCCGGCTCCGAGGCCTGGAAGCCGCCGCCACGCGCATCGCCAAAGGCAATCTCGAGGTGCGTGTGCCGGCCCGGGGTGCCGACTCGGTGGGGCGTCTGGCGGCGGCCTTTAATGGCATGGCCGAGCACCTGCAGCAACTGCTGGCGATCCAGCGTGAACTGGTGCGCGCGGTGTCCCATGAACTGCGCACGCCGGTGGCACGCCTGCGCTTCGGCCTGGAGATGATCGGCGATGCCGCCACGCCTGAAGCGCGGCGCAAGTACCTGGAAGGCATGGACAGTGATATCCAGGACCTCGACGGCCTAGTGGATGAAATGCTCACTTACGCAAGGCTTGAGCAGGGTGCGCCGGCGTTGATTTTCCAACGGGTCGACCTCGATGCGCTGCTTGACCAGGTGATCGGCGAATTATCGCCACTGCGCCCGCAGGTGAGCGTGGCCAGGGGGATTTGCCTGTCGTCGGCACATTGGGACGACGCTTGGGTCGATGCCGAGCCGCGCTACTTGCACCGCGCCCTGCAAAACCTGGTGAGCAACGCCATGCGCCACGCCCAGGGCCAGGTGCTGATCAGTTATCAAGTGGGCCAGGTGCGCTGTCGCATAGATGTGGAAGACGACGGGCCCGGCGTACCGGAAAGTGCCTGGGAGCGTATCTTCACGCCGTTCCTGCGCCTGGATGACAGCCGCACCCGTGCCTCGGGCGGGCATGGCCTGGGGTTGTCGATTGTGCGGCGCATCATTTATTGGCACGGCGGGCGAGCGTTGATCAGCAAGAGCAACAACCTGGGCGGTGCGTGTTTCAGCCTGAGTTGGCCAAGGGATCAAGATAAACCCTGATGTCGGTCTATCAAGCGGCGATGGCAACCAGGCTCAACAACTGCCCCTCATTCACCGCAAACTGCGCGGTAAGCTCCTTGCCGTGGCACCACTCGCTGGACAGGTCCGTGAGCAAGCGCAAGCGCACATGCCCGGCCTCTGACCACTCCACCACCTCGGCATGTTCAAAATAGAAGCGCTTCTGCACGATCGGGTAGAGCGCCTTGAACAAACTCTCCTTGACCGAAAACGTCAGCGTCACCAGCAAGGCGATCTGCTCTCGCGGCAGGTCGGCCATACGCTGCAGCTCTTGCGCCGTCAGAATCTCCCCGGCCAGGCGCTCCGCCCGTTCCAGGCTCAGCAGGTTCTCTAGGTCCATCCCCAACCCGCGCCATTGCGCCTTGTGCCCGACAATCGCGGCGGCATGCCCGGTGCTGTGGGTAATGGAACCGCTGATGTGGGCGGGCCACACCGGTGCGCGGTCTTCACCGATCGCCGGGATGCAGTTGATCTGATCGAGCTGTTGCAGGGCCGCGCGCGCGCACAGGCGGCCGGCGAGAAACTCGGCCTGACGCTTGGCCACCGAACGCTGGATACTCGCCGGTGGCGGCACGGCGCAGTGTTGGAAGTCGCCAGGTGCCAGCAATGCGGGATCGAACCGGGTGCTGAGAAACACCGTGCCCGGCAAGGGGTCGGGTAGCGGCCAATGGGCGTCGAGTGGGGTGCAGCAAGCGGGTAGGGGCGTCATGGGCGGTATTTTGCCGAGTTGATGGGCAAGAGGATAGCCCGCCGTGATTCAGGCGAGGTTCAGAGCCTGTTCAGGGGGAGTTCAGGGGCGCCTGCGTAGTCTGGCCTCACAGCCAAACGCGCAATGAGGTAACACCATGACTGCGATCAAGAAGCTGATGTTGGCCTTAACCATGCTCAGTGCCACCGTCGGGGTTCAGGCCTCCGATGGTGCCTTTGCCGCATTCGGCCGTGAGAAAACCAAGAAATCCAGCATCCTGATGCAGCGCGTCAGCATCGAAGATGCTGGCAGTCAGCCCACGCCCTGGGGCCAGTCCCTGGGCCAGGCCACCCCGCAGCCGAGCTATCGCGCCGGCTATGAACACCTGACCGGCCGGTTCAACGGCATTAAACTGCGCCCGCAAGACCTGCAGGGCCGCTATGATACCCCTCTGTCGGACAGTTGATTTGCTTTGGAGAGCCTTATGAAATTGCTGGTGGTGGAAGATGAGGCGCTGTTGCGCCATCACCTGTTTACCCGCCTGACCGACAGCGGCCACGTGGTCGAGGCCGTGGCCAATGCCGAAGAGGCCCTGTACCAGACCGGTCAATTCAATCATGACCTGGCGATCATCGACCTGGGCCTGCCCGGCATGGGCGGCCTGGACCTGATCCGCCAACTGCGCAGCCAGGCCAAGACCTTTCCGATCCTGATCCTCACCGCGCGCGGCAACTGGCAGGACAAGGTCGAAGGCCTGGCCGCCGGCGCCGACGACTATGTGGTCAAGCCGTTCCAGTTCGAAGAGCTGGAGGCGCGGATGAACGCCTTGCTGCGCCGTTCCAGCGGGTTTACCCAGTCGACTATCGTCGCCGGGCCCTTGCTGCTGGACCTCAACCGCAAGCAGGCGTCCCTCGATGAACAGCCCCTGGCATTGACCGCCTATGAATATCGCATCCTCGAATACCTGATGCGCCATCACCAGCAGGTCGTCGCCAAGGACCGCCTGATGGAGCAGCTCTACCCCGACGACGATGAACGCGATCCGAATGTGATTGAAGTGCTGGTCGGCCGCCTGCGTCGCAAGCTGGAAGGCCCGGCCGGGTTCAAGCCGATCGATACCGTGCGCGGCCTGGGCTACCTGTTCAATGAGCGCTGCCGTTGATTCGCTCGCTCCGTGTGCGCTTGATGCTGGCGGCCGCCACCCTGGCCGTGCTGTTTATGCTGGGCCTGTTGCCCGCCATGCAGGGCGCGTTCAGCCTGGCATTGCAGGATTCCATCGAGCAGCGCCTGGCGTCGGACGTCACCACACTGATCTCCGCCGCGCGGGTGGAAAACAATCGCCTGCTGATGCCGGCGCAGTTGCCGGATGAACGCTTCAACCTCACCGATAGCCGGTTGCTCGGCTATATCTATGACCGCGAAGGCCACCTGGTGTGGCGTTCGCGGGCCACCCGGGACGAAAACATCAACTACAAGCCGCGCTATGACGGGCGCGGCAATGAGTTCGCGCGGATTCGCGAGGCCGACGGCCAGGAGTTCTTCGTCTACGACGTCGAGGTCAGGCTGCTCGGCGGCAAGAGTGCGGCGTTCAGTATCGTGGCCCTGCAACCGGTGCGCGAATACCAATTGACCCTCGAAGGCCTGCGCGAAAACCTCTACCTGGGCTTCGGCGCGGCACTCCTGGTGCTGCTGACCTTGCTGTGGCTGGGCCTGACCTGGGGCCTGCAGGCCCTGCGGCGATTGAGCCAGGAGCTTGACCAGATCGAAGGCGGTACCCGCGAAAGCCTCTCCGAGCAACACCCGCGCGAATTGCTGCGTCTCACCGGCTCCCTTAACCGCCTGCTGCACAGCGAGCGCGAACAACGGGCACGTTACCGCGACTCCCTCGATGACCTGGCCCACAGCCTGAAAACGCCACTCGCCGTGTTGCAAAGCGTGAGCGAAGACATGGCGCAACGTCCGGAAGATCGCGACCAGGCCTGGGTGCTGCAATCCCAGATCGAACGCATGAGCCAGCAGATCGGCTACCAGCTGCAGCGTGCCAGCCTGCGCAAAAGCGGCCTGGTGCGCCATCAGGTGCGCCTGGAGCCGGTAGTGCAAAGCCTCTGCGATACGCTGGGCAAGGTCTACCGCGACAAGGGCGTCAAGGTGTCCTTTGACCTGCCGCACGAATGCGATGTACCGATCGAGAAGGGCGCCCTGCTTGAATTGCTCGGCAACCTGCTGGAAAACGCCTACCGGTTGTGCCTGAGTGAAGTACGCATCAGCCTGGTGGAAAATTCCGAAGGGCTCGAGTTGTGCATCGAGGACGACGGCCCCGGAGTGCCACCGGACCAGCGTGCACGGATCCTGCAACGGGGCGAGCGCCTGGACCGTCAGCATCCGGGGCAGGGGATCGGGTTGGCGGTGGTCAAGGACATCATAGAAAGCTACGGCGCACGATTGACCCTGGGGGATTCGCCGCTGGGTGGCGCGGCGTTCAAGATTCACTTTCCGGCCTTGTGAACGGTAGTGGCTGGGCTGGCCCTATCGGGGGCAAGCCCCCTCCCACATTTTGAACTTATTCACAGATCAAACTTTGTAAACACAGTCAAAGGTGGGAGGGGGCTTGCCCCCGATGAGGCCCGCACACACGATGCAGCGCTAGCTCTCCTGCGCCCGGTAGGCCCCCGGTGTCAGCCCCGTCCACTTCTTGAACGCCCGATGAAACGCCGACGGTTCTGAGAACCCCAGCTGCTCGGCGATCGCCTGCAAGGACAAGTCCGCCCGCCCCAGGTGGTAGATGGCGATGTCCCGCCGCAATTCATCCTTGAGCGCCTGAAAGCTGGTGCCTTCTTCGCGCAAATGTCGGCGCAGGGTTTGCGGGCTGACGTGCAAGTGCTGGGCGACGGCTTCCAGGTCTGGCCAAGGGGTGCGGTCGCGGCTCAACAAGCGTCGCAACTGGCTGCTTAAGCTGTCGCCTTCATCCGGGCGTGACAGCAGGTCGGCGGGGGAGCGCTCGAGGAAATGCTTGAGGGTGCGCTCGTCCTGCAACAGCGGCAGGCTCAGGTAGCGGGCGGGAAACACCAGGCTGCTGTGCGCTGCACCGAACACCTGGGCGCAGGGAAACAGCAGGTCATATTCACCGGCGTGGGCCGGCATCGGGTAGCTGAACGTGGCCTGGTGCAAACGAATGCGCTGGCCGATCAGCCAACTGCCCAGGCGGTGCCAGATCACCAGCAGGCATTCGCTGAGGAAGTGATCCGGGTCCCACAGGTGAGAATCATCCAGGCTCAGGCGGGCCATTTCGCCTTCTCGTGTCAGCTGCCAGCGCGGGCCTTGTGGGAATAGGCTATAAAATAATAAGCCGCGTTCCAGAGCCTTCTCCAGGGTGCGGCAGTGGATCAGCGCATGGCACATCATGGCGAAGGTGCCGCGTTTGCTCGGCCCGTCGGCGAACCCCAGGTACTCATCGTCCAGCGCCAGCCAGAGCATTTGCAGCAGCCGGGTAAATTGCTCGGGTGCAATGCGGGCGCGGGGTTCGGTCAACAGTTCCGGGGTGATGCCCAGCTGTTGCAACAGCCCCGAATAGTCGTAACCGGCTCGACGCGCACCGCCCAGGGCTGCCCGGGCGTAATGGCTGGCGATGGTACGTTCACGCATGTGGGGCCCTCGTCCATGGAATGGCGGATGGTAGTCATCACCTGGCAGGGCGACAAGGCGGATATCCGCCAAATTGTAGGACGGGATTGGGCGGCGTGGCGGAAATCCGCCAGCCTATTCGGCACATTGGTGGCGGCTTTGAAATCCGCAACCCTGATGTATTAAGGCTCCCAGGGGTTTTCAGCAAAGTGGCACGGCGTTTGCGATAAGGATTACAGCGCAGGCCTGGTCCTACAGGCTTCGCAAACAACAAATCCCTCCAGTGCAGGAGGGTTCGCAATTCAAGTGTCGTGGGCAATGGCGGATATTTGCCACACGGGACGATTGAGGAATTTTGCAATGACGACTCGTCAGCCAATCTACAAATCCCTGTATTTCCAGGTGATCGTTGCAATCGTTATCGGTATTTTGCTCGGTCACTTCTACCCGCAGACCGGCGTGGCGCTCAAGCCACTGGGTGACGGCTTCATCAAGCTGATCAAAATGGTTATTGCCCCGATCATCTTCTGCACCGTTGTCAGCGGCATCGCCGGCATGCAAAGCATGAAATCGGTCGGCAAAACCGGCGGCTACGCGCTGCTGTACTTCGAAATCGTTTCCACCATCGCACTGTTGATCGGCCTGATCGTGGTGAACGTCGTGCAACCGGGCGCCGGCATGCACATCGACGTGGCAACCCTGGACGCCTCCAAAGTCGCTGCCTACGTGACTGCCGGTGCCGACCAGAGCATCGTTGGCTTCCTGCTTAACGTGATCCCGAACACCATCGTCGGCGCTTTCGCCAACGGCGACATCCTGCAAGTGCTGATGTTCTCGGTGATCTTCGGTTTCGCCCTGCATCGCCTGGGCGCCTACGGCAAGCCGGTGCTGGACTTCATCGATCGCTTCGCCCACGTGATGTTCAACATCATCAACATGATCATGAAGCTCGCGCCACTCGGTGCCCTGGGCGCCATGGCGTTCACCATCGGTGCCTACGGTGTAGGTTCCCTGGTGCAGTTGGGCCAGTTGATGATCTGCTTCTACATCACCTGCCTGCTGTTCGTGCTGGTGGTGCTGGGTGGTATCTGCCGCGCCCACGGTTTCAGCGTGCTGAAACTGATCCGCTACATCCGTGAAGAGCTGTTGATCGTACTGGGTACTTCTTCCTCCGAATCCGCACTGCCACGCATGCTGATCAAGATGGAGCGTCTGGGCGCGAAGAAATCCGTAGTCGGCCTGGTGATCCCGACCGGCTACTCGTTCAACCTCGACGGTACCTCGATCTACCTGACCATGGCGGCCGTGTTCATCGCCCAGGCGACTGACACCCACATGGACATCACCCACCAGATCACCCTGCTGCTGGTGCTGCTGCTGTCCTCCAAAGGTGCTGCTGGCGTGACCGGTAGCGGCTTTATCGTACTGGCCGCCACCCTGTCGGCTGTCGGCCACCTGCCGGTTGCCGGCCTGGCGCTGATCCTGGGTATCGATCGCTTCATGTCCGAAGCCCGTGCACTGACCAACCTGGTGGGTAACGCCGTTGCTACCATTGTTGTGGCCAAGTGGGTCAAGGAACTGGACACCGACAAGCTGCAAAGCGAACTGGCATCCGGCGGTACCGGTATCTCTGAAACCCGCGAAGTCGATGACTTAGGCGTGGCCGAGGGCCCAGCCCCTGTGATCAAGTAAACCGCTGATGGCGTGAATCCGCGCCGACAGTTATCCGCAAACGCCCCGACTGGTTCGGGGCGTTTGCGTTTGTGCGGGATTACTTTTTTGCAATATTTTCACTTAGAGTCAGCGACTGATGAAATTCGCGCTACGCGGCATGTTCCAAACGCAGACTGGCAGGAGGATATATGGACAGTGTTGATTTGAATGTCCTGCGCAGCGTGCTCGAATGGCGCCGCGCCGGGCAGCAGGTGGTGTTGTATAGCGTTGTCCAGACCTGGGGCAGCGCGCCGCGTCCACCGGGCGCCATGTTGGCGTTGCGGGGGGATGGCGTGGTGATCGGCTCGGTGTCCGGCGGTTGCATCGAGGACGACTTGATCGCCCGCTTGCAGGATGGTCGCCTGACGCACGACGGGCCGCCGGTGCAGTTGGTGACCTACGGCGTGACGCGCGACGAGGCGGCGCGTTTCGGCCTGCCATGCGGCGGCACCCTGCGCTTGACCGAGGAGCGGGTGCAAGACTGGGCCTGGGTGGCGCAGTTGCTGGAGCGTTGCGAGGCGCATGAGATTGTCGCGCGGGAACTGGACTTGGTCTCCGGCGAAGTCACGTTGAGCAGTGCGAACAAGACCGATGTGGTCACCTTCGATGGCGAACGCCTGCGGGCTATCTATGGCCCGCGCTGGCGCCTGCTGTTGATTGGTGCCGGGCAACTGTCGCGCTACGTGGCGGAAATGGCGCGCCTGCTGGATTTCGAAGTATTGATATGCGATCCGCGTAGTGAGTTTGTCTACGGCTGGGAAGAGCAGCACGGACGCTTCGTGCCGGGTATGCCTGATGAGGCGGTGCTGAACATCCAGACCGACGAGCGCACGGCCATTGTCTGCCTGACCCATGACCCGCGGCTTGACGATATGGCGTTGCTGACGGCGCTGAACTCCAGTGCCTTCTACATCGGCGCGCTGGGGTCGCGGGTCAATAGCCAGACGCGTCGCGAGAACCTGGCGGCGCTGGGGTTGTCGACGGACGCGATTGCGCGTTTACATGGGCCGATTGGCCTGCATATCGGCAGCCATACGCCGGCGGAGATCGCCTTGTCGTTGATGGCGGAAATTGTCGCGATCAAGAACGGCGTGGCGCCGATGCAGAAAAAGCCCCTGCCGGCGGTTGCTGAATAATGCTGGCGGCGATTGTCTTGGCGGCGGGGCAGGGCACCCGGTTCCGAGCCGAAGCGGGGGCTGGCCAGGATAAGTTGCTCGCCAATTGCGTGGGCCGTGATGGGGTGATGCGTCCGGTGATCGAGCAGGTATTGGTGAGTTTGCCGGATCGCCTGGTGGCGCGCTGGCTGGTGACCTCGCCGGATCGTACGGAGGTCATTCGGTTGGCCCAGGCATATGGCTGCCAGGTCTTGTTGTTGCAGTCAGCCGGCATGGGCGAGAGCATCGCCGCAGCCGTCGCGGCCAGTGCCTCGGCGGATGGCTGGCTGGTGGTGTTGGGGGATATGCCGTTTATCCAATCATCGAGCATTGAACGGGTGATTGACGTGCTGGAGGAGGATGGCATCAGCGTGCCGGTGCAGGCGGGTGAATATGGGCATCCGGTGGCCTTTGGTCGTGCTTTTGGTCTGGACTTGATGGCGCTGACCGGGGATCGTGGAGGCAAGCCATTGTTCACACGTGCCAGGGTGCGGGAAGTGCAGGTGGAAGATGCGGGTGTTCTGTGGGATGTGGATCTGCCGAAACGGTTAATTTTTAACCCAGACTAAATTTGATCTTCGTTGTTTTCGAGATCTATAAAAAAGCCCCGCCTGATCACTCAGGCGGGGCTTTTTAGTGGCTGATGGAATCAGACGAGGGGTTTAGGCTCGTGTTCTTCTTCCAGGGCCTTGTGCTCTACCACTGTTTCAGCAGCAGGGTGTTCAACCACAGTTTCAGCAACCGGGGCCGGAGCCTCGACAGCTTCGACTACGGCTGGAGCGGCAGCAGCAGCGGCAGCAGCTGCCTCAGCTTCCTTGCGACGACGACGCACTTCACGTGGGTCGTTCGGCGCACGGCCGTTTTCGGTCAGGGCGCTGGCCGGAGTGGCTTCAATCACCGGGGCGGCAACTTCGGCAACCACAGGCGCTTCAACCGCTGGCGCAGGTTCAACCACCGGAGCAGCCTCAACCACTGGTGCTTGCTCTACAACCAAGACTTCGGCAACCGGTGCTGGCGCTTCTTCTACCACGGGGGCAGGGGCTGGCGCTTCAGCCGGGGCGGCCGGTTCGGCAGTCCACTGGAAGGCGGTTTGTTCTTCGCGAACTTCACGCACCGCCGGGGCAGCTTCTTCGACAACCGAGGCTTCAGCGGCGGCTTCAACTACTGGCTGAGGCTCAACCACCGGAGCGGCTTCAACTGCGACCACTTCGGTTTCTGGCTGGGCGTCGCGGGTCGGTGCCACTTCCACTTCCGGAACCACTGGGGCTTCGATAGGAGAGGTTGCTTCAACGACCGGTGCTTCAACCGCTGGGGTCTCGGCAACGGGCGCTTCAACGGCAACGGTTTCTTCGACAGCAGCAGTCGCGCGTTCAGCCTGTTCGTGAGCCTGGGCTTCAGCCGGTGCGCTGATCACCGAGCTGGCAACCGCTGCAGTAACGGCCAGGCCGGCAGCCAGTTCGGCACCGGTCGGTTCGTGGGTGGCGGCTTCTGCGTTCTCGCCGGCCTCTTCCGAGCCTTCGATCACATTGCCGTTGGCATCACGCTGACGCTCACGGCGGTTGCTGCGACGACGCTGGCCACGGGAGCGGCGGCGTGGACGATCGCCTTCGGCGTTGTCCTGGCCGTCTTCCTGCAATTGCTCTTCGCCGGTCAGTACTTCTTCTTCGCTGGCGGCAGCGGCTTGCTCGGCACGTGGTTGACGCTCTTCACGCGGTGGACGCGGCTGGCGCTCCTCACGTGGCGCACGCTCTTCACGCGGCTGGCGAGCTGGACGCTCTTCAGCGGCAGCGGCTGCAACACCTGCAACGGCAGGGGCGGCATCCAATGGCTCGCGCAGTTCACGCACACGTTCTTCACGCTCGCCACGCGGCTTGCGATCTTCACGCGGTGCACGTGGGGTACGTGGTGCGCGCTCTTCACGCGGTGCACGTTCTTCACGGGCCACGGCCGGGGTTTCTTCACGCGCTTCGCGAGGTGCACGCTCTTCACGTGGTGCGCGTTCTTCGCGAGGCGCACGTTCTTCACGCGGCTTGCGCTCTTCGTCACGGCGACCGTTGCGGTTACGGCTCTGCTGGCGACCGTTGCGACGCTCTTCGTTGCGGGCCGGGCGTTCGGTCGCAGGTTTTTCAACCACGACCGGTGCCGCAGGCTCTTCCTTGGTGGCGAACAGGCTGACCAGCGACTTCACCAGGCCCTTGAACAGGCTTGGCTCAGGCAGGGCGGCCGGGGCGGCAACCGGGGCAGCGGCTTCAACCGGCACCGGTGCGTTGGCACGGGCTGGGGCGGTCTTCACGGCAGCTTCCTGGCGCACCAGAGTACGGGTCGCGGCGGCTGGCTGGACTTCTTCCACTTCGGCGGCGGCAGCAGCGATTTCGTAGCTGGACTGGCCGCTGTGGGCTTCCGGGCTGTCGTCACGCAGGCGCTGTACTTCGAAGTGCGGCGTCTCGAGGTGATCGTTCGGCAGGATCACGATACGGGCACGGGTGCGCAGTTCGATCTTGGTGATCGAGTTGCGTTTTTCGTTGAGCAGGAAGGCTGCGACCGGGATCGGCACTTGCGCGCGGACTTCGGCGGTGCGGTCTTTCAGGGCTTCTTCTTCGATCAGGCGCAGGATCGCCAGGGACAGCGATTCAACGTCACGGATGATGCCGGTGCCGTTGCAACGCGGGCAGACGATGCCGCTGCTCTCGCCCAGGGATGGACGCAGGCGCTGACGGGACATTTCCAGCAGGCCGAAGCGCGAGATGCGGCCGACTTGCACGCGGGCACGGTCAGCTTCCAGGCATTCGCGGACTTTCTCTTCCACGGCGCGCTGGTTCTTGGCGGGGGTCATGTCGATGAAGTCGATCACGATCAGGCCGCCGATGTCGCGCAGGCGCAGTTGGCGGGCGATTTCTTCAGCCGCTTCCAGGTTGGTCTGCAGGGCGGTTTCTTCGATGTCGCTACCCTTCGTGGCGCGCGCCGAGTTGATGTCGATGGACACCAGGGCTTCGGTCGGGTCGATCACGATGGAGCCGCCGGAAGGCAGTTCGACCACACGCTGGAAAGCGGTCTCGATCTGGCTTTCGATCTGGAAACGGTTGAACAGCGGCACGCTGTCTTCGTACAGCTTGATCTTGCTGGCGTACTGCGGCATCACCTGGCGGATGAAGGTCAGGGCTTCGTCCTGGGCTTCGACGCTGTCGATCAGCACTTCGCCGATGTCCTGGCGCAGGTAATCGCGGATGGCACGGATGATCACGTTGCTTTCCTGGTAGATCAGGAACGGCGCGGAACGATCCAGGGAGGCTTCTTTGATGGCGGTCCACAGTTGCAGCAGGTAGTCGAGGTCCCACTGCATTTCTTCGCTGCTGCGGCCCAGGCCGGCAGTGCGCACGATCAGGCCCATGTCGGCCGGTGCGATCAGGCCGTTCAACGCTTCACGCAGTTCGTTGCGCTCTTCGCCTTCGATGCGACGGGAGATGCCGCCGGCACGTGGGTTGTTCGGCATCAGCACGAGGTAACGGCCGGCCAGGCTGATGAAGGTGGTCAGGGCGGCGCCCTTGTTGCCACGTTCTTCTTTTTCGACCTGAACGATGACTTCCTGGCCTTCGCTCAGGACGTCCTTGATGTTTACGCGGCCTTCGGGGGATTTCTTGAAGTATTCGCGGGAGATTTCTTTGAGGGGCAGGAAGCCGTGGCGCTCGGAGCCGAAATCGACAAAGGCAGCCTCAAGGCTTGGTTCGATGCGAGTAATACGGCCTTTATAGATGTTGGCCTTCTTTTGCTCGCGTGCACCGGATTCAATGTCCAGGTCGTAGAGGCGTTGGCCATCTACCAGTGCAACACGCAACTCTTCGGGTTGAGTTGCGTTAATCAGCATTCTTTTCATGTTGTACCGTCGGTTTCCGGGCTGCCGGAAACGGCGTTCGGCACACACGACTTCTCACGGTCGGTGTCAGGTGCGTCAAGAGTGGTTGGCCACTCCAGTGTCCAGCAAAATCGGCCAATTGGGCCGGTATCGCGACGGACGCGTCCTGCTTGTTAGCGGTGGTGACAAAGGCACCACTTCAACAAAAGCTAAGGTCAGGAGGAGGAATCAACCGGCGACTGTGGACGAGATGAAGCGTCTAAATATAAGCCTAGTGCTACACGGTCCGACGGTTGTGCATCTCCACCCTACACGTATCCCTGATAATTCGGGTGCTGCCGCGCGCAGAATCCGCAGCGGGTTGGCATTTACCGTGTTCTCCAATGGGGAGTCCACGCTCATGGCTAAACAAGACTGAATGTGGGCGACTGCGCTCACACTCAGCTCTTAACAGGCGTTGTTTCCGAAGCATTCGCCGTGGTCCGGCTCAAGACTGACTGCACTTTGTGAACTGGCCGTAAATATCGGCGCAGAACGCGAGTATTCACTCTGCTTTCTGCACTCGCTTCAGGCCTCATGTCACCTGCGCTTGTTACAATCTCGAGCCTTCCAGGGTGGCGAAAGCCCCGTAGGACGGCCTCGCGTCCTGATGAATTGCGATGGTCAGGGCCGGCAGTTTGCCGCTAGTCCTCTGCCCAGGCCGCTTTTGGCGGCGTTCGCGACTATAGCAGCAATGATTAAGTGCTTCAATTCCATAAAAAATTGTTATCATCGCCGCCATGACGACTACCGCCCCCCAGACCCCCAGCGTCCAGCTGCTCGAGGTCTCGCCGGAATATGCCGGCCAACGCATCGATAATTTTCTCCTGGCCAGGCTCAAGGGTGTGCCCAAGACCTTGATCTACCGCATCTTGCGCAAAGGCGAAGTGCGCGTGAACAAGGGCCGCATCAAGCCTGAGTACAAATTGCAGGCGGGCGATATTGTCCGTGTGCCGCCCGTGCGCGTGCCTGAACGCGATGAGCCCGTGCCATTGGCCCAGGGCCTGTTGCAGCGCCTTGAGGCATCGATTGTCTTCGAAGACAACAAGCTGATTGTGATCAACAAGCCCTGCGGTATTGCGGTTCACGGTGGCAGCGGCCTGAACTTCGGCGTGATCGAAGCCTTCCGTCAGCTGCGCCCGGATTGCAAGGAGCTGGAACTGGTTCACCGCCTGGACCGGGACACCTCCGGCCTGTTGATGATCGCCAAGAAACGCAGCATGTTGCGCCACCTGCACACCGCCCTGCGCGGCGATGGTGTGGACAAGCGCTACATGGCGCTGGTGCGCGGTAACTGGGCCAGCTCGATCAAGAGCGTCCGCGCGCCGTTGCAGAAGAGCAACCTGCGTTCCGGCGAGCGCATGGTCGAAGTGGACGAGGAGGGCAAAGAAGCCCTGACCCTCTTCAAGGTGCTGCGTCGTTTCGGTGATTTTGCCACCATGGTCGAGGCCAAGCCGGTGACGGGGCGCACCCACCAGATTCGTGTGCACACCCTGCACGCCGGTCACTGCATCGCCGGCGATACCAAGTACGGCGACGAGGGTTTCTCCAAGGAAATCCGTGACCTGGGCGGCAAGCGCCTGTTCCTGCACGCCTACATGCTCACCGTGCCGCTGCCTGACGGCGGCGAGCTGAAGCTGCAGGCGCCGGTGGATGAGATGTGGACCAAGACCGTGGAGCGTTTGAGTGTCGCACCTTGACTACAAGCTGCTGATTTTCGATTGGGACGGCACCCTGTGTAACTCCATCGGTCGGATTGTCGAGTCGATGCACGCAGCTTCGACCCGCTCGGGCTTCGACGTGTGCACTGACCTGGCGGTCAAAGGCATTATCGGCCTGGGCTTGCCTGAGGCGATCCGCACCTTGTACCCAGAGATCAGCGATGCTGAACTGGTGACGTTCCGCGAGCATTACGCGGATCACTACATTGCGCTGGAGGCCACACCTTCGCCGTTGTTCGAGGGTGTGTTGCCATCGCTGGAGGCTTTCCGCGCCCAGGGCTATCACCTGGCCGTCGCCACCGGCAAGGCCCGTCGCGGCCTGGATCGGGTGCTCAGCGCCCATGGCTGGGAAGATTATTTCGACATCACCCGTGCCGCAGATGAAACCGCGAGCAAACCTCACCCTCTGATGCTGGAGCAGATCCTTGCCCATTGCGGCGTGTCGCCGCGTGAGGCGCTGATGGTAGGGGATGCTTCCTTCGACCTGATGATGGCGCGCAACGCCGGCATGGACAGCGTGGCAGTCAGCTATGGCGCCCAGTCCGCCGAGGCGTTGCAGCAATACGAGCCGAGGGTCACGATTGATCATTTTTCTGAATTGCAGGCCTGGCTCGGTCGGGCCCAATAAGTCTTTGCTGGGGTTGATGGCATGAGTGACGATTGGAAAGCGCCTGAAAAGGCTGAAAGCGGTGACGACAAGAGCTGGAAATTGCTGGAGAAGACGCTCCTGGCCAGCGTCCAGGAGCAACGCCGTGCGCGGCGCTGGGGGATTTTCTTCAAGTTGCTGACCTTCACTTACCTGTTGCTCATGCTGGCGCTGTTCAGCCCGCTGATGGACATGGAAAAGAGCGCGACCCGTGGCGCCAACTACACCGCGTTGATCGAAGTGCGGGGAGTGATCGCCGACAAGGAGCCTGCCAGCGCCGACAATATCGTCAGCAGCCTGCGTGCCGCGTTTGAAGACCCCAAGGTCAAGGGTGTGATCCTGCGCATCAACAGCCCAGGCGGCAGCCCGGTGCAGTCGGGCTATGTGTATGACGAGATTCGCCGCCTTCGCGGCCTGCACCCGGATATCAAGCTGTACGCGGTGATTTCCGACCTGGGGGCCTCGGGCGCGTATTACATTGCCAGTGCCGCCGACCAGATCTACGCCGACAAGGCCAGTCTTGTCGGCTCCATTGGTGTGACGGCGGCCGGCTACGGCTTTGTCGGTGCCATGGAAAAGCTGGGGGTTGAGCGTCGTACCTACAACTCGGGCGAGCACAAGTCGTTCCTTGATCCGTTCCAGCCGCAAAAGGCCGATGAAACCCAGTTCTGGCAGGGGGTACTCGATACCACCCATCGCCAGTTCATCGCCAGCGTGAAGCAGGGGCGTGGGGATCGCCTGAAGGATAAAGACCATCCGGAGCTGTTCTCCGGGTTGGTGTGGTCGGGGGAGCAGGCATTGCCGCTGGGGCTGATCGATGGTTTGGGCAGTGCCAGTTCGGTGGCGCGGGATGTGGTCGGCGAGAAAGAACTGGTGGACTTCACCGTTGAAGAATCGCCGTTTGATCGTTTCTCCAAGAAGCTCGGCGCCAGCGTGGCTGAGAAGCTGGCGCTGTACATGGGCTTCCAGGGCCCGACGCTGCGTTAATATCTCAAGTCTGTCGTAGATCAAAATGTGGGAGGGGCAAGCCCCCTCCCACATTTGGTTGTGTTCTTAAGGGATTTGCACGCCCTCGCTGAGCAGCATATCCACCAGCCGAATCAGCGGTAAGCCGACCAGACTGGTCGCGTCCGGCCCTTCGGTGCTTTGGAACAAACTCACACCCAACCCTTCCGCCTTGAAGCTGCCCGCACAGTCATACGGCTGCTCGATCCGCAGGTAACGCTCGATGCGCGCTGCATCCAGCTCGCGCATGTGCACAGTGAAAGGCACGCAGTCCACCTGGCAGCGCCCGGTCTCGCTGTTAAGCAGGGCCAGGCCGGTGAGGAAGCTGACACGCTTGCCGCTGGCGGCCAATAACTGCTCGCGCGCATTTTCGAAGGTGTGGGGCTTGCCGATGATGCGGCCTTCCAGCGCGGCGACTTGGTCTGAACCGATGATCAGGTGTCCCGGGTGGCTGGCGGCGAGGGCGCGGGCCTTTGCTTCGGCCAGGCGCTTGACCAGCTCGATGGCGGACTCATGTGCAGCATGGCTTTCGTCGATATCCGGCGAGCGGCAGATGAACGGCAGGTGCAGGCGGCTGAGTAATTCCCGGCGATAAATAGAGCTGGAAGCGAGTAATAAAGGCAGCATATACGTCTCCTCAAGGCAGCCGCCGATTCTAGCGGGGCGACCGGCCGACGCACAGGGCTGAATTTCCTTTGACATGGCTGGGTGCATCCCTATAATGCTGCGCCTATGTTGAATGACCCGATTCCACCTCACGTTGACCCGCGCAAATTGGCTGATCGTGGCACTTCCCTTCAAGGTGAGTTGCTGCTGGCCGATTTGGAGAGACTCTGCGACCCGCTTTCCGACACTGTCGGTACGGTGCAGGCCAAATTCTTTTTTGAACGAGATGAACGTAAATCTGTGGTAATTCACAGTTTTATCGACACCGAGGTCAAAATGGTTTGCCAGCGTTGTCTTGAGCTGGTCACCCTGCCGATTCACAGCGAGTGCAGTTATGCTGTGGTAAAGGAGGGTGCGAATACCCAGTCGTTGCCGAAAGGTTATGACGTGCTGGAACTGGGCGAAGATCCTTTGGATCTGCATGCACTGATCGAGGAGGAGCTTCTGCTCGCCTTGCCCATTGTGCCTGCTCATCATCCGGAAGAATGCCAGCAGCCGGCGGGTCTCGATGACGAGTCCGAACCGAGCGAGGACGAGGTAACGCGGTCCAACCCGTTCAGTGTATTGGCGCAGTTAAAGCGTGACCCAAACGTTTAGGAGTTAATCAATTATGGCTGTTCAGCAGAACAAAAAATCCCGCTCTGCCCGTGACATGCGTCGTTCCCACGATGCCCTGACGGCAAGCACTCTGTCTGTAGAAAAAACCACCGGTGAAATTCACCTGCGTCACCACGTATCGCCAGAAGGCGTATACCGTGGCCGTAAAGTGATCGACAAGGGCGCTGACGAGTAATCACTTGTCTGCTCAAGTCATCGCGATTGACGCAATGGGCGGGGACTTCGGTCCCCGCAGCATTGTTCAGGCCTGCATTGCCAGCCTGTCTGCCACGCCCTCGCTGCACCTGACCCTCGTCGGTCAACCCTCCCTCCTTGAAGAATTGATTGCCAGCCATCCGGCGGTGGATCGCGCGCGCCTGACGATTACGCCAGCCAGCGAAACCATCACCATGGATGAGAAGCCGGCGACGGCCCTGCGTGGCAAACCTGACTCTTCGATGCGGGTGGCCTTGGAGCTGCTGCGTGATGGCAAGGTGCAAGCCTGTGTCAGTGCCGGCAACACCGGCGCACTGATGGCGTTGTCGCGGCATGTGCTCAAGACGCTGCCTGGCATTGATCGGCCGGCAATGGTGGCGGCGATTCCGACGCAGAAGGGCTATTGCCAGTTGCTGGACCTGGGTGCGAACGTCGATTGCAGTGCCGAGCACCTGTTCCAGTTTGCCGTGATGGGCTCGGTGGCCGCCGAAGCGCTGGGCGTGGCCCGGCCGCGGGTGGCCTTGCTGAATATCGGCACCGAAGACATCAAGGGCAACCAGCAGGTCAAGCTTGCCGCCACCTTGCTGCAAGGTGCGCGAGGCCTGAACTACATCGGCTTTGTCGAGGGTGATGGGTTGTACCGGGGCGAGGCGGATGTGGTGGTGTGCGACGGGTTTGTCGGCAATATCCTGCTCAAGTCCAGCGAAGGCCTGGCGACCATGATCGCCTCGCGTATCGAGGCCTTGTTCAGGCGTAACCTGGTATCGCGCCTGGTGGGCGCCCTGGCGCTGCCGTTGATGCGTCGCCTGCAGGCCGACCTGGCCCCGGCGCGGCATAATGGTGCGAGCTTCCTGGGGTTGCAGGGCATCGTGGTGAAAAGCCACGGTTCGGCCGGGGTCGAAGGCTTCCAGAGTGCGATTGCGCGCGCGGTGATCGAGATCCAGGAAAACCTGCCGCACCGCTTGCACGGCCGTCTCGAGGACCTGTTGCCTTAGGCGAATCGGCCGGGGAATGCTTAAATGTGACCGGCCAGTTCAATTGACCATCCAATCTGTCAGTTTCGTGGGCTCCCACCGAGGAGCGACCATTTCCGACGACCAGATCATTAGGGGCTTGTTACATGTCTACATCCCTCGCATTCGTCTTTCCAGGGCAGGGTTCGCAGTCCCTCGGCATGTTGGCCGAGCTGGGCGCGCAATACCCGCTGATCCTGGACACGTTCAAGGAAGCTTCCGAGGCCCTGGGTTACGACCTGTGGGCGCTGACCCAACAAGGGCCGGAAGAGCAGCTCAATCAAACCGATAAAACCCAGCCAGCCATCCTGACCGCCTCGATCGCCCTGTGGCGCCTGTGGTTGGCCGAAGGCGGTGCGCGTCCGGCGTTCGTGGCCGGTCATAGCCTGGGCGAATACAGCGCCCTGGTGGCGGCGGGCAGCCTGACCCTTGCTGAAGCGGTCAAGCTGGTCGAGCGTCGTGGCCAGCTGATGCAGGAAGCCGTTCCGGCCGGGCAGGGCGGCATGGCCGCTATCCTGGGGCTGGACGATGCCGTCGTGATCGAAGCCTGCGCCGAAGCGGCCCAGGGTGAAGTGGTCAGCGCGGTAAACTTCAACTCCCCAGGCCAGGTGGTGATCGCCGGTGCCAGGGCGGCCGTCGAGCGTGCCATCGAAGGCTGCAAGGCGCGCGGTGCCAAGCGTGCATTGCCGTTGCCGGTGAGCGTGCCGTCGCACTGCGAGCTGATGCGCCCGGCTGCCGAGCGCTTTGCCGAATCCATCGCTGCCATCAACTGGCAGGCGCCACAGATCCCGCTGGTGCAGAACGTCAGCGCAGCCGTGGCCGCCGACCTCGACACCCTCAAGCGCGACCTGCTGGAGCAACTCTACAAGCCTGTGCGCTGGGTCGAGTCGGTCCAGACCCTGGCCGCCAATGGCGCCACCGAGTTGGTCGAGTGCGGCCCGGGCAAAGTCCTGGCTGGCCTGAACAAGCGCTGCGCCGACGGCGTGTCGACTGCCAACCTCAATACCCCGGATGCCTTCGCTGCCGCTCGTGCGGCGCTGGCCTGATCCCCGAACTTAGGAGAAGCCTGCATGAGTCTGCAAGGTAAAGTTGCACTGGTTACCGGCGCGAGCCGTGGCATTGGCCAGGCCATCGCCCTGGAACTGGGCCGTCAGGGCGCCGTCGTGATCGGCACCGCCACTTCCGCCTCGGGCGCCGAGCGTATCGCCGCGACCCTGAAGGAAAACGGCGTTCAAGGCACCGGCCTTGAGCTGAACGTGACCAGCGATGAGTCCGTGTCTGCCGTACTGGCCGAGATCACCGCCCAGTTCGGCGCGCCGGCGATTCTGGTGAACAACGCCGGTATCACCCGCGACAACCTGATGATGCGCATGAAAGACGACGAATGGTACGACGTGGTCGATACCAACCTGAACAGTCTGTTTCGCCTGTCCAAGGGTGTTTTGCGCGGCATGACCAAGGCCCGTTGGGGTCGAATTATCAATATTGGCTCCGTAGTGGGTGCCATGGGCAACGCAGGCCAAGTAAACTATGCAGCCGCCAAGGCCGGCCTGGAAGGTTTCAGCCGTGCACTGGCGCGTGAAGTCGGTTCGCGGTCGATTACGGTCAACTCGGTGGCCCCAGGGTTCATCGACACCGATATGACCCGCGAACTGCCGGAAGCACAGCGTGAAGGCTTGCTGACGCAGATTCCGCTGGGCCGTCTGGGCCAGGCCCAAGAGATCGCGAATGTGGTCGCTTTCCTGGCATCCGACGGTGCGGCATACGTGACTGGGGCTACAATCCCGGTGAACGGCGGGATGTACATGAGCTAAATTGTGACGGATCGCTTCAAAAAAATGTCATACGAGCTGTCTAAAATCCGTTATAAAGCTGCAACTTAATTTATAGGCAGGTGGCAAACCGGGTACAGGGTGAAGCTTTCAGTTGAAAAGCTGAAAAGGCTTTCTATACACTTACCCACTGGCCAGCTGCCTGAATTTGTCCATTAGGAGTTAAACAAGGTATGAGCACCATCGAAGAGCGCGTCAAGAAAATCGTTGCCGAGCAACTGGGCGTCAAAGAAGAAGAAGTGGTCAACACTGCTTCCTTCGTAGAAGACCTGGGTGCCGATTCCCTTGACACCGTTGAGCTGGTGATGGCTCTGGAAGAGGAATTCGAGACCGAAATCCCGGACGAAGAAGCTGAAAAAATCACTACTGTTCAAGCTGCTATCGACTACGTTACGAACCACCAGGCGTAATAGTTTGTAGTCGTCGCCTGCTGTTAGGGAAAAACCGCACTGCTGTAACGGCGTGCGGTTTTTTCTTTAGCGCTGATGAAAAGTAAGCTCTGAAGTAAAGTGTCGTCATTAGAAAAAGGAGAGTGCTGTGTCGCGTAGACGCGTCGTAGTCACCGGTATGGGTATGTTGTCGCCACTGGGTACGGATGTGCCGAGCAGTTGGCAGGGCATTCTGGCTGGCCGCAGTGGTATTGGTCTGATCGAACACACGGACCTTTCTGCCTATTCCACCCGTTTTGGCGGCTCGGTAAAGGGGTTCAATGTCGAGGAATATCTCTCGATCAAAGAGTCCCGCAAGCTCGACCTGTTCATTCAATACGGCCTGGCAGCCGGTTTCCAGGCAGTGCGTAACGCTGGCCTGGAAGTGACCGACGCCAACCGTGAGCGCATCGGCGTGGCCATGGGTTCGGGTATTGGCGGTTTGACCAATATCGAAGAAACCAGCCGTACGCTGCATGATTCCGGCCCTCGTCGAATTTCACCGTTCTTCGTGCCTGGCTCGATCATCAATATGATTTCCGGTTTCCTGTCCATCCACTTGGGGGCGCAGGGGCCTAACTACGCGATTGCCACCGCGTGCACCACGGGTACCCACTGCATCGGCATGGCGGCGCGTAACATCGCCTATGACGAAGCCGACGTGATGATTGCCGGTGGTGCTGAAATGGCTGCCTGTGGCCTGGGAATGGGCGGCTTTGGCGCCTCCCGTGCTCTGTCGACCCGCAATGACGAGCCGACCCGTGCCAGCCGTCCGTGGGACAAGGGCCGTGACGGCTTTGTACTGGCCGACGGCGCCGGTGCCCTGGTGCTCGAAGAGTTGGAGCACGCCAAGGCGCGTGGTGCAACCATCTATGCCGAGTTGATCGGGTTTGGCATGAGCGGCGACGCCTATCACATGACCTCGCCACCGTCCGACGGTGCCGGCGCTGCAAGGTGCATCACCAATGCCTTGCGCGATGCCAGGGTCAATGCCGACCAGGTGCAATACATCAATGCCCATGGCACCTCGACCCCGACGGGCGACCTGGCGGAAGCCGAAGCCATCAAGTCGGTGTTCGGCGAGCACGCCTACAAGCTGGCGGTCAGCTCCACCAAGTCCATGACCGGCCACCTCTTGGGTGCGGCGGGCGCGGTAGAAGCGATCTTCAGCGTGATGGCCATCAAGGATCAGGTCGCTCCGCCGACCATCAACCTCGATGAGCCGGACGAAGGCTGCGACCTGAACTTCGTGCCGCATGAGCCGCAACAGATGCCGATCGACGTTGCGATCTCCAACTCGTTCGGCTTCGGTGGCACCAACGGTTCCCTGGTGTTCCGCCGGTTCGCCGAGTGATGCACAGCTGGGTCGACGGTCAGCCAGCGGACAGCGTGCCCCTGAAAGATCGCGGCCTGGCTTACGGTGATGGCCTGTTCGAGACCATCGCCGTCAAGGCCGGGCAGCCCGTGCTGCTTGACCGTCACCTGCAGCGCCTGGATGAGGGCTGCAGGCGCCTCGCTTTCGTTGTGGATCAGACGTTGGTCCGCAGCGAAGTGCAGGCCTATGCCGCCGCTCTCGGCGACGGTGTCCTCAAGCTGATCCTCACCCGTGGCGACAGCCTGCGCGGTTATGGCATCAACCCCGAGGCCCCGGTGCGTCGTATCTTGCAGGGCAATCCGCCTGCGACCTATCCCCAGACCCATGGAACCGACGGTGTTCGTCTGTTTGCGTGCGCCACCCGCCTGGCCGAGCAGCCGCTGCTGGCCGGTCTCAAGCACCTCAATCGCCTCGAGCAGGTGATCGCCCGTGCGGAATGGCAGGATGCCGAACATGCCGAAGGGTTGATGCTGGATGTGTCCGGGCGTGTCATCGAAGGCGTATTCAGCAACCTGTTCCTGGTAAGTAATGGCTTGTTACTAACCGCCGATCTGAATCGTTGCGGCGTTGCAGGCGTCATGCGCGCCGAGATTCTGGCTCAGGCGAGCGCCCTGGGCATCCCGGTGGCCGTGGCTGACATTAGCCTCGAGCAATTGCGGGAGGCTGACGAAGTCTTTGTGTGCAACAGCGTTTATGGCATTTGGCCGGTGCGTGGGTGCGCTGCGATGAGCTGGTCGGTTGGGCCGCTCACCCGTAAACTGCAGGGCATTGTTCGCGCGCTATTGGATATTTGAGTTGATACGAAAACTGGTTGTACTGCTGCTGATCGGTCTGTTCTCGGCGGCTTTGCTGTTGGGGTTTTCCGCGTGGAAATATGACGCTGCCTTGAAGCAGCCGTTGAATCTGACCCAGGAGCAATTGCTCGATGTGCCGGCAGGGGCCACCCCCACCGGCACCTTCAATCGTCTGGAGGCGGATGGCGTGCTCGACGGCGCGTTCTGGCTACGCCTGTATTGGCGCTTCAACCTCGACGGCCAACCGCTGCACAGCGGTGAATACCGCATGACCCCGGGCATGACCGCCGAAGGCCTGATCGGCCTGTGGCAGCGCGGCGAGGTGGTGCAATACAGCCTGACGCTGGTGGAGGGCTGGAATTTCCGCCAGGTGCGTTCGGCCCTGGCCAAGCATGAAAAGATCGTGCAGACCCTGGCGGGCCTGAGTGACAGCGAAGTGATGGACAAGCTCGGCCATCCTGGCGTGTTCCCCGAAGGTCGGTTCTTCCCGGATACCTACCGCTTCGTGCGCGGCATGACCGACGTCGAGTTCCTGAAAAAAGCCTATAACCGCCTGGATGATGTCCTCGCCCAGGAGTGGAGCAAGCGTGCTGCCGACGCGCCCTATACCGACCCCTATCAAGCCTTGATCATGGCCTCCCTGGTGGAGAAAGAGACCGGTGTGCCGGAAGAGCGTGGGCAGATTGCCGGTGTGTTCGTACGCCGCCTGAAGATCGGCATGCTGCTGCAGACCGACCCCACCGTGATCTACGGCCTGGGTGAGCGCTACAACGGCAAGTTGACCCGTGCACACCTCAAGGAAGCCAACCCCTATAACACCTACATGGTGGCCGGCCTGCCGCCGACACCCATCGCCATGGTCGGCCGCGAGGCGATCCATGCCGCGTTGAACCCGGTGCCGGGCAGCAGCCTGTATTTCGTCGCCCGTGGCGACGGCAGCCATATTTTCTCCGATGACCTGGGTGCGCATAATGCCGCTGTGCGTGAGTTCCAGCTCAAGCGCCGTGCCGATTACCGCTCAAGCCCGGCACCGCTGGTAAAACCGCCGGAAGACCTGGCGCCGCCTGCTGATGCACCCGCCGAGCCCGCGCCGGATGACGCCGCGCCGCAAAGCCCGCAATGACTCTGACTAAGGACTGCCTGTGACTGGCTTGTTTATTACCCTGGAAGGCCCCGAAGGCGCCGGCAAAAGCACCAACCGCGATTACCTGGCCGGCCGCTTGCGGGCTGAAGGTGTCGAGGTGGTGTTAACCCGTGAGCCCGGCGGTACACCCCTGGCCGAGCGCATCCGTGACGTGTTGCTGGCCCCAGGCGAAGAACAGATGAACCCGGACACCGAGCTGCTGCTGGTGTTCGCTGCCCGTGCCCAGCACCTGGCCGAGGTGATTCGTCCGGCCCTGGCCCGCGGTGCCGTGGTGATCTGCGACCGTTTTACCGACTCCACGTATGCCTACCAGGGCGGCGGCCGGGGGTTGTCCCTGGCGCGTATCGCCACCTTGGAAACCTTTGTGCAGGGTGATCTACGTCCCGACCTGACCCTGTTGTTCGACCTGCCGGTGGCAGTGGGCATGGCCCGCGCCAGCGCCCGTGGGCGTCTCGACCGTTTCGAACTGGAAGGCCAGGTTTTTTTCGATGCTGTGCGCAGCGCGTTTCTCAAGCGCGCCCAGGCTGAACCGGCGCGCTACCACCTGCTGGACGCGGCCCAGCCGTTGACGCAGGTGCAGCAGGCCATCGACGCCCTGTTACCCAAGCTGTTGGAGCGCGCCCGTGGCTGAAGCCTACCCGTGGCAGGACGGTCTCTGGCAGCAGTTGGCCGGCCGTGCCCAGCACGCCCACGCCTATTTGCTGCACGGGCCGGCAGGGATTGGTAAGCGTGATCTGGCTGAGCGACTCATGGCCAGCCTGCTGTGCCAGCGCCCGGTCAACCTTGAAGCTTGCGGCGCGTGCAAATCCTGCCTGTTGCTCAAGGCCGGCAGCCACCCGGACAACTACCTGCTCGAACCCGAGGAAGCCGACAAGGCGATCAAGGTCGACCAGGTGCGTGACCTTGTCAGCTTCGTGGTGCAGACCGCGCAGATGGGCGGGCGCAAGGTGGTGCTGATCGAGCCGGTGGAGGCGATGAACATCAACGCCGCCAATGCCTTGCTCAAGAGCCTGGAAGAACCCTCCGGCGACACGGTGCTGTTGCTGGTGAGCCACCAGTCCAGCCGCTTGTTGCCGACCATTCGCAGCCGGTGCGTACAGCAGGCCTGCCCGTTGCCGAGCGAGGCCATGAGCCTGCAATGGCTGGCGAAGGCGCTGCCGGATTGCTCCGCAGAGGAGCGGATCGAGTTGCTGACCCTGGCGGCCGGTTCCCCGCTGGCGGCCGTCAAGCTGCAAGCCCAAGGTGTGCGTGAGCAACGCGCCCTGGTTGTGGATGGGGTGAAAAAACTGCTCAAGCAAGAGCTGTCCGCCACCCAGTTGGCTGAAAGCGCCTGGAAGGACATTCCCTTGCTGCTGCTGTTCGACTGGTTCTGTGATTGGTCGAGCCTGATCCTGCGCTACCAGTTGACCCAGGATGAAAACGGCCTGGGCCTGCCGGACATGCGCAAGGTGGTGCAATACCTCGCGCAGAAAAGTGCCCAGGACAAGGTGCTGACTATCCAGGACTGGATCCTCGCCCAGCGCCAGAAGGTGCTCGGCAAGGCCAACCTCAACCGTGTGCTGTTGCTTGAAGCGCTGCTGGTGCAGTGGGTTGGCTTGCTCGGCCGGCGTTAATTTCCGTGGCCGACGGGTGTATCGTTGGCCAGACACTTTCCGTGACCTAAGTCGTAATTTCCTATGCTTGTAGATTCCCATTGCCACCTTGATCGCCTTGACCTCGCCCAGCACGGCGGCTCCCTGGATGCTGCCCTCGACGCTGCACGCCAGCGTGGGGTAGGGCATTTCCTGTGCATTGGTGTCAGCGCCGACAATGCTGCCGACGTCAAAGCCCTGGCCGAGCGTTATGCCGATGTGGATTGCTCGGTGGGTATACACCCGCTGGACCTCAAGCCCGGCGAAGCCCCGGCCCTCGACTGGCTGCTGGGCGAACTCAATCACCCGCGCGTGGTGGCCATTGGCGAAACTGGCCTGGACTACCATTACGAGCCGGAAGCCGCCGAGTTGCAGCAGGCCTCGTTTCGCCTGCATTTACAGGCCGCCGGGCAAACCGGCAAGCCGGTGATCGTCCACACCCGTGGCGCCCGTGCCGACACCCTGGCCCTGCTGCGCGAAGCCGCGTTGCCCCAGGCCGGCGTGTTGCATTGCTTTACCGAGGATTGGGACATGGCCAGGGCCGCACTCGACCTGGGGTTCTATATTTCCCTGTCGGGTATTGTCACTTTCCGCAATGCCGATGCCCTGCGCGACGTGGCGCGCCAAGTGCCAGCCGACCGCCTGCTGGTGGAAACCGACTCGCCGTACCTGGCGCCGATTCCCCATCGTGGCAAACCGAACCTGCCTGAATATGTGCGGGATGTGGCGGACTACCTGGCGATGCTGCGCGGTGAGTCCTATGAGCGCTTTGCCGAGCAGACCACCGAGAACTTCAAGCGCCTGTTCCCGCTGGCCCACGTTGCTGCATGACAGGACTGAATCGCAGGCAAAAAAAACCCGGGTTCTGGGGGGGGAATCCGGGTTAAGACCATTAGGAGTAAAACAAGGGCACACAGTCCGTCGGTACCCAGGTCGGCGCTTCACTTGGGGGAGATGTCACGCCGACAGTTCAAGTATTGATCAGTATCTGATTCAGTCCAGTCGCGACTGATCGTTTTTTAAACAGATTTGGAATACATGCGCTTCGCTTGAGTTCTCATTGGGCAGTGCACGGGCGCAGTTGTTGCGTATTATTTCTGACTGGTAGACATGAAAACGTTGGCGCCTTGAAAGTAAAGTGCAGGGCGGGTTCACATAGACGTTGCCCAACGACCGTTCAGTCGGGATAATCCCTCGCACTGGGTAAATCGTATCGCCATGTATTCGTGGCCCTGCGCAGCCCTCCCTATTCCGACCTTTGCAGACCTCTTCCTCATGCACAAAGAACCCCGTAAGGTCCGTGAGTTTCGCCGCCGTGAGCAGGAAATTCTCGACACCGCACTCAAGTTGTTCCTCGAACAAGGCGAAGACAGCGTCACCGTCGAGATGATCGCGGATGCCGTGGGTATCGGCAAAGGCACCATCTACAAACACTTCAAGTCCAAGGCCGAGATCTACCTGCGCCTGATGCTCGACTATGAGCGCGACTTGAACGAGCTGCTGCATTCGGCCGATGTCGACAAGGACAAGGAAGCGCTGTCCCGCGCCTACTTCGAGTTCCGCATGCGCGACCCGCAGCGCTACCGCCTGTTCGACCGCCTGGAAGAGAAAGTGGTCAAGGGCCATCAAGTGCCGGAGATGGTCGAGGAGTTGCACAAGATTCGCGCCTCGAACTTCGAGCGCCTGACCCTGCTGATCAAGGGCCGCATCAGCGAAGGCAAGCTTGAAGACGTACCGCCGTACTTCCACTACTGCGCCGCCTGGGCCTTGGTGCACGGCGCCGTGGCGCTGTACCACTCGCCGTTCTGGAGCAATGTGCTGGAAGACCAGGAAGGTTTCTTCCAGTTCCTGATGGATATCGGTGTGCGCATGGGCAACAAGCGCAAGCACAGCTCCGAGCCGGCACTGGTTGAAGCGGCCCCCGTCGAAACCCCGGCCACGTAATGATTTACTGCCAGGCGCAGTAACCCAGGAATATACTCAGGCAAGGATCTTGCTAAAAGCTGATTTATCAGTCAGTTTTTAGCGCGCCCGAATCATCCTCTGCCGGAGTGATCCATGATCGTTGATCGTCAAGGCAGGCGTTTTCGCAATTTGCGGATCAGCCTGACCTCAGCCTGCAATTACGCGTGTACCTACTGCGTGCCGAACGGCAAGCGGCTGGTGGCTGCCCAGGACGAACTCTCGGCCGAGGCCATGGCCCGTGGCGTGGCCTACCTGATCGAGGCGGCGGGCATCGACCGCTTACGTATCACCGGCGGCGAACCGCTGGTCAGCCCCAAGCTGGAAGCCTTCATGGGCGCGGTGGGCGGCATGGGCCTCAGCGACATCAGCCTGACCACCAACGGCCAGTTGCTGGCGCGCAAACTGCCGCTGCTGGTGGATGCCGGGATTCGGCGTATCAATGTTTCCCTCGACACCCTGGATGCCGATGCCTTTCGCAGCATCGCCCGTGGCGGCGACCTGGCCACCGTGCTCGATGGCATGGACCAGGCGCGTGCTGCGGGGATCAAGATCAAGGTCAATATGGTGCCGTTGCGCGGCCAGAACCTCGACCAGGTGATGCCGCTGCTCGATTACTGCCTGGAGCGTGGCTACGAGCTGCGTTTTATCGAGTTGATGCGCATGGGCCACCTGGCCAAGGACTCCAATGCATTCCTGCAGCAGTTCGTCAGCCTGCAACAACTGCTCGGCCTGATCGGCGAACACCATGAATACCTGCAAGCCAACGCTCCCGTGGACGCTACGGCGGTACGCTACGAGGTGCCGGGCAAAGGCTTCTTTGGCGTGATCGCCAACGAAAGCGTGCCGTTCTGCCGCACCTGTTCACGGCTGCGCTTGTCGTCGACCGGCTGGCTGCATGGCTGCCTGTCGTCGAGCAACCGTCACTATGTCGGCGACCTGTTGGACAAGCCTCGCCACCAGGCGCTGCCGGCCCTGCAAGGCCTGCTGATGAAGGCCTTGGGAGACAAGCAGGAAGTGGCTTTCTCCGGCGGCGCGACGGTCATGAAGATCATCGGCGGATAATGCTTTCCCAAGATTAAACATCAGCCAATGTGGGAGGGCGCAAGCTCCCTCCCACATTTAGTTCTGCGTTGTTTCCAAATGGCGCGGATTCTGCATCTCGTGCCCATTCGCCGGTTTTCCGTCACCGGCTTCTGGAGGATTAGGATGCGTAGTCTGGTTTTGTTGCTGGCGTCGTTGACGCTGAGTGGTTGCATGACCGTCAGCGATATGGCCGAAGGCACCCGTTATCAGATGAGCGACGCCGGGTTGCTGGACCACAGCGACACTCGTCGGACTGCCTCGGTGCGCATACAGCCGGATTCCTTTGTCTTTATCGCCCAGGGTGCATTTGTACCGCCCGGCAGCGCCTACCCGCGGCCGAATGTGGTGGCCGAGGAAGCCTTCAACGGTTTCGTCGAATACTTTCCCATGGTGCGCCGCGCTCGTCAGCCGGAAGGCCTGGAGCAGGCGATGGCCGAGGCCCGTGCGGCGGGTGCCCACTACCTGCTGTACTGCCGCTTCGCCAAGGCCGATGACCGTATCGGCAACGCCGACGAATGGGCTGATCAAGAGGCGCTGGACCGGCTTGGCCTGGACAACGGGGTAATCCAGATCATGTTGATCGAGACCAGCACCCAGTATTTGATTGATACTGCACGTATACGCAGTCGTGGCGGTTTACTGACGTTCCACGACAACAAGCCAGAAGACCTGATTGCCCGCCCCTTGGCGCAGTACGCCCGAGGCCTGCTGGGCATGGGCGATCAGTAACACCAAGGAGAACACCATGACCGATTCCGCCAAGGCCAACGATCTGTTGGCTCAATTGCCCAAGGGCAAGGGACCGGCGCCGGTGCATCTGTGGAACCCGGATTTCTGCGGCAACATCGATATGCGCATCGCCCGTGACGGCACCTGGTTCTACCAGGGCACGCCGATCGGGCGTAAGCCGATGGTCAAGTTGTTCTCTACTATCATCCGCCGTGATGGCGATGATTACTTCCTGATCACCCCGGTGGAAAAAGTCGGTATCACCGTCGATGATGCGCCCTTTGTCGCGGTTACCCTCGACGTCGAAGGGCAGGGCGAAAGCCAGGTGCTGCGCTTCACCACCAACGTCGACGAACAGGTTGCAGCCGATATCGAGCATCCACTGCGGGTGGTGATCGACCCCGTCACCCAGGAACCGTCCCCTTATCTGCGGGTGCGTACCAACCTCGAAGCCCTGGTGCATCGCAATGTGTTCTATCAATTGGTGGAGTTGGCAGTGAGCCGCCCGATCAATGGTCAGAACTGGCTTGGCGTATGGAGCGGCGGCGAGTTTTTCCGTATTGGCCTGGAGCCGTGAAGCCGGTTTTTTCATCTCCCTGAAATAATTCCCTTGCTGCAAATGGCCGCTTTCGGTTATCAATTTGTACATGATTAGACATGTCCGATTTGATAAGAAAAAACGCGTCGTCGACGAGCTCATCCGCCGTATCGAGGGAGGGGTGATGGCCGACGGTTTCCTGTTGCCGGGCGAGCATCAACTGGCTGAAGAGTTTGCGGTCAGCCGGGGCACGCTGCGTGAAGCCCTCGCCGAACTCAAAAGGCGCAATTACATCGCGACCCAGAGCGGCGTGGGCTCCATCGTCACATTTGATGGCATGGCCCTGGATCAAACCAGCGGTTGGGCCCAGGCCCTGGCGGACACCGGGGCCCTGGTGACCACCGATATCCTGCGCCTGGAAGCGGTGACGCGCGCCGATCTGTTCAGTCGCTTCGGCACCGACCAATTTATCGCCCTCGACCGCCGTCGCCGCACGACTGATGGCACGGCCGTTTCCCTTGAGCGCTCGCTGATGCCCGCGTCCGGTGGCGTGGAAAGCCTGCCGCGCGTTGGGCTGATCGACAATTCCCTGACCATCACCCTGGCAGCCTACGGTTACGTAGGTGCCGAAGGTGACCAGTGGATCGGCGCCGAGCCCCTCAGCGATGAAGACGCCGAGCTGCTTGGCCGCCCGGTGGGCACGGTGTTCCTCAAGGCCTCGCGCACCACCTACGATCGCCGCGAGCGCTTCATGGAGTACGTCGAAAGCCTGCTCGACCCTCTGCACTTTCGCCTGCACCTGCAGTTTGGATCTTCGAAATGACCCCGAATACCCGCGCCCTCGGCGCTTTCTACGGCCTGGCCTTGGGCGATGCCCTGGGCATGCCCACCCAATCCCTGAGCCGTGAGCAAGTGCAACAGCGCTTCGGTGCCATTACCGGCCTGGAAGATGCCGACGCCGACCAACCCATCGCGCCCAATATGCCGGCGGGTTCCATCACCGATGACACCGAGCAAGCGATCCTGGTGGGTGAGTTGCTGGTCGAGGGCCAAGGCAAGATCGACCCCGCCGTGCTCGCCCGGCGCCTGATCGATTGGGAAGCGGTGATGCGCGCCAAGGGCTCCCAGGATCTGCTCGGCCCGTCGACCAAGCGTGCAATCGACATGATCCTCAACGGCCATACCCCGGAAGAATCCGGGCGCTACGGCACCACCAATGGCGCCGCCATGCGCATCACTCCCGTGGGGATCGCCGCCAATGTCAGCGACCCGGCGCGATTTATCCAGGCGGTGATCCAGGCCTGCCAGGTCACCCACAACACCACCCTGGGCATCTCCAGCGCCGCGGCAGTGGCGGCGGTGGTGTCCGCAGGCATCAACGGTGTGGACTTGGGTGAGGCCTTGAATATCGGCACCCAGGTGGCTCAACAGGCGGAAGGCCATGGCCATTGGATTGCCGGCGGGCGCATCTCCACCCGCATCAGTTGGGCGCGCACCCTGAGCGTCGGCAGCGGCGACACAGCCCTGTTCGCCGACCTGCTGTATGAATTGATCGGCACCTCCGTCGCCTCCCAGGAGTCGGTGGTGGTGTCGTTTGCCCTCGCCCAGCAAGTGGCGGTGGGGGCCATGAACGCGTTCGAAGCCCTGTGCCTGGCCGCCAGCCTGGGCGGCGATACCGACACGATTGCCGCGATGCTCGGCGCGATGCTCGGTGCCTGCCTCGGCCTGCAGTGCTGGCCCGAATCGATGATCGAACAGGTCAAGCAGGTCAACGGCCTCGATCTGCAGCCGTTGGTTCAAGGCTTGCTCGCATTGCGCTGAGTCAGGAAGACCGCGTATCCGCCACAACCACAACAATACAGGCACCAGGAGCACCACTCATGAGCAGCACTTCTTCCGGCCAAAGCGCCGGGCAATTGGAAACCCGCGGTATCGAACCGGTCCCTGAAGGCGAGTGCAACGGCCATCCACTGCAACTGTTCTGGGTGTGGTTCGCCGCCAATATCAGCATCCTCGGCCTGCCCCTCGGCGCCACCCTCGTGGCGTTTCGCGGCCTGGCCATCTGGCAGGCGATCATCGTCGCGATCCTCGGCGCCGCGGGCTCGTTCGCCGTGGTGGGCATCATCTCCATCGCCGGCCGTCGCGGCCGTGCCCCCAGCCTGACCTTGTCCCGCGCCATCTTCGGCGTGCGCGGCAATATTGGCCCGACGCTGGTGTCGTTGATGTCGCGCCTGGGTTGGGAAACCGTCAACACCACCACGGCGGCCTTCGTGTTGCTGTCGTTGTGTTCGATTCTGTTCGGCTCTGCGGTGGAAGCGAAAAGCGCACCGGTCCTCACCCTGATCTTCATCGGCATTTTCGTGTTGCTGACCTTGGCCGTATCGGGCCTGGGCCACGCCACCTTGCTGGTGATCCAGAAGTGGGCCACCTACGTGTTCGGCGCGTTGAATATCCTGGTGGGCGGTTTCCTCTGCGCCACCATCGACTGGAGCGCGGTGTTCAACGCCACCCCGGCTCCCCTGAGCGCCATGATCATCGGCATCGGCACCATGGCCGCCGGTACCGGTATCGGCTGGGCCAACGCCGGTGCCGATATGTCGCGCTACCAGCACCGCAGCGTCACGGCCGTGCGCCTGGTCGCGTCGGCGGCATTTGGTGCAGGCATTCCGCTGGTGTTGCTGATTACCCTTGGCGGCCTGCTGTCGGTCGGCAACAACGACCTGGCCGCGGCCACTGACCCGATCATCGCGATCCGCGACATGCTGCCCACCTGGATGGCGGTGCCGTACCTGATCACCGCGTTTGGCGGGCTGCTGCTGTCGAACAACCTGTCGGTGTATTCGGCCGGCCTCACCACCTTGACCCTTGGCCTGAAGGTCAAGCGCGTGCATGCGGTGATCGTCGACATCGTGGCGATCTTCGCCGGTTCCATCTACTTCATGCTGATCGCCGACAGTTTCTACGGCCCGTTCATCACCTTCATCTCGTTGCTGGCGGTGCCGATCACCGCGTGGGTAGGGATCTTCGTGGTCGACCTGATCCATCGTCACTACTACAGCCCCAAGGACCTGCTGGACGTGAGCCCGAGCAGCGCCTACTGGTATCGCGGCGGTGTGGAATGGCGTGCCTTCGGCGCCTGGGCCGTGGCCATCGTGCTGGGTTTCAGCTTCACCACCATCGGCACCACTGCCGAGAACATCTGGTTCGCCGGGCCGTTGTCCGACTCCTGGCTCGGCCACAACGGCCTGGGCTGGATCGTCACCTTCCTGGTTGCCGGTGGGATTTATGCGGTACTGGGCGGCGCGGCTGACCGTCGTCCGGCGTTGGTAGAGAGCCCTAATGTCTAGATTGCTGCACACCGGCCAGGTCATCGTCGACCTGGTCATGGCCCTCGACACCTTGCCCGCGACCGGCGGCGACGTGCTGGCCAAGTCCGCCAGCTTCGAAGCTGGCGGGGGCTTCAATGTGATGGCGGCGGCGCGGCGCAATGGCTTGTCGGTGGTCTATCTGGGCCGTCACGGCACTGGCCGCTTCGGCGATCTGGCCCGCGCGGCGATGCAGGCCGAGGGCATTGACATGGCCCTGGCAGCCAGCAGCGCAAAGGACACTGGTTTGTGCGTGTCCCTGACCGAAGCCACTACCGAGCGCACGTTCATTTCCCATATCGGCGTCGAGGGTGAACTCAGCCAGGAGGATTTGACCACCGTCGTACCGCGTGTCGACGACTACGTCTATGTCAGTGGCTACAGCCTGCTCCTGGAAGGCAAGGCCCAGGCGCTGATCGACTGGCTGCTGGCACTGCCCCGGGAAGTCGTGGTGGTGTTCGATCCGGGGCCGCTGGTCAAAGCGCCGGATTCGGCCTTGATGGGTGCGCTGTTGCCACGTATCGATATCTGGACCAGCAATGGTCCTGAAGCCTTGGCGTTTACCGGCGTGGCGGACATCGCTGCCGCGTTGCCGGCGCTCAGCCAGCACCTGCGCGCCGAGACGCTATTGGTGGTGCGTGACGGACCGAATGGCTGCTGGGTGGGGCGTGCGGGTCAGATCGAGCATGTGCCTGGCTTCAAGGTACAGGCGGTCGACAGCAATGGTGCGGGGGATGCGCATGCAGGAGTGTTTATTGCGGGGTTGGCGGCGGGTTTGAAACCAGCGGCGGCAGCACGGCGGGCGAATGCAGCGGCAGCCTTGGCGGTGACGCGTTGGGGGCCGGCAACTTCCCCAGGCAGCGCCGAAGTCGACGTATTACTCACCGAATAAGCGCGGAAAAAATGTGGGAGGGGGCCTCCCACATTGGGTTTTGCATGAGGGCTACTGGCGCGTCTCACCTTCAAGCTTGCGCGCTTCATCTACACCTGACGCCGTCAACTTGATCGGCAGATTCAGCGAGTATTCACCGGCGTCGTCGGTGGTCACATGCCCATCCTTGATCAACCCGCGGTCCTGCAGAAATGCCAACGCACTGGCGACCACTTTCTCTCCGCGGTAGTTATCCAGCACCTCCTTGCCCAGCCCCTGGGGATGAGCGTGCAGCAGGCGGGTGAGGACTTCTTTTTCAAGGTCTTTATCGACGTTCATGCGTACCTCTTCATTGGGGAATGATCGGGTGTTGCGATTGTGTGTGAAGCGTTAAGGCGCAGGCTGTTTCGGCGCGCCCGGCAGGTTCGAGTCATCGCCTTTATTGATCTTCGGCTCATTCACCGAAGGACCCATTTTGCCGTTGCCGACGGCAGCGGGAGCCTGGCGTTGGGTATCGTGGCCCTGGGTATGCGGGTCGGCACCATTGGTGTTATCGATGACCGCGCCGCCGTTGGTGTCCAGGCCGGTGCCCATGGATTTCTGCGATTCCGTGGTGGCGTCCGGGTTGGTAGGACCGGTGGACGACGTGGCAGCGAAACCACTCAGCGAAACCGAAGACAACAGGCCGGCAAATGCGAGGGCGGCAAACTTGGAATGCTTCATGAGGGTGTCTCCATATGATTGATGTCCTTACCCTCTATTGGTCAGTTGTGCCTTGATGATCGTGCCTGGGTGGCGACGAACGGTGCCGTGACACCTGTAAGATTTTGTGTGTCGGCTGCCGGGTTCCCCATAAATTGCACTGCAATCAGTCATCAAAGCGCCTTAGTATGTGTGCTTTGAAATTGCCCAAGGCTCGCCCATGACCATCGAGATTCGCCCCGCCGTGCCCAGCGATGCTGCGCAGATCCTGACTTTCATCACCGAACTCGCCGAGTACGAGAAAGCCCGGCATGAGGTGATCGCCAGCGTGGTGGACATCCAGCGCAGCCTGTTCAGCGAAGGCGCCACGGCCCATGGCCTGATCTGCTCGCGGGATGGCTTGCCGATTGGGTTTGCGGTGTTCTTTTTCAGCTATTCCACATGGCTGGGCAGCAACTGCCTGTACCTGGAAGACTTGTACATCAACCCGGAACAACGTGGCGGCGGGGCGGGCAAGAAGTTGTTGCGCCACCTGGCGAAGATTGCCTTTGATAACGGGTGCGCGCGCTTCGAGTGGAGCGTGCTGGATTGGAACGAGCCGGCGATTGCCTTCTACAAATCCATCGGCGCCCAGCCGCAGGAGGAGTGGGTGCGTTATCGCATGGAAGGTGATGCGCTGCGGGACTTCGCCCTCGGCTGAAGCCACCTTCTTGAACACACTGTAGATCAAATGTGGGAGGGGGCTTGCTCCCGATAGCGGTGAATCAGTCAGCCTTTCTGTAGCTGACGTGCCGCTATCGGGAGCAAGCCCCCTCCCACATTATTTTTTGATTTTGCTCACTATATGGGATGCAAATTTATATATTGAGATATTTCAAATGATGGGTTTATAGTCGTCTGCATCAGCACTCACTGCCAAAAATAAAACAGGTGAAGCGATGCAGCCCCAACCGTTGTCATTACCCGCCGTGCCCGAGCCAACCTACGGCGAGCGCCTGAAGAACAAGGTGGTGATCATCACCGGCGCCGCTCAGGGCATTGGTGAGGCGATCGTCGCGTGTTTCCAGGC
The DNA here is from genome assembly GCF_059418085.1 of Pseudomonas sp. GW821-FHT09C10. Classification (NCBI taxonomy): domain Bacteria; kingdom Pseudomonadati; phylum Pseudomonadota; class Gammaproteobacteria; order Pseudomonadales; family Pseudomonadaceae; genus Pseudomonas; species Pseudomonas sp. GW821-FHT09C10. Next base: position 97,179 of record NZ_JBWKPE010000003.1, on the reverse strand, counting down.
CCAGCAGGCGCGCCTGGTGATCGCCGATATCCAGGGCGAAAAGGTCGAGAAAGTCGCTGCCCACTGGCGCGAACGCGGCGCCGAGATCTACGCCCAACCCGTCGATATCACCTCCAAAGCGCAATGGCTGGCGCTGGTCAATGTGGCCATTGAGCGCTTCGGCCGGGTGGATGTGCTGGTCAACTGCGCCGGGGTCAACGTGTTCCGCGACCCGTTGGAGATGAGCGACGAAGACTGGCGCCGTTGCTTCGCCATCGACCTCGACGGCGCCTGGTACGGCTGCCGCACGGTGTTGCCGCACATGCTCGAGCAGGGCATCGGCAACATCATCAATATCGCCTCCACCCATTCCAGCCACATCATTCCCGGCTGTTTCCCTTACCCGGTGGCCAAGCATGGCCTGCTCGGCCTTACCCGCGCCCTGGGTATCGAATACGCGTCCAAGGGCATCCGCGTGAATGCCATCGCTCCTGGCTATATCGAGACCCAGCTCAACGTCGACTACTGGAACGGTTTCCCAGACCCCCACGCCGAGCGCCAGCGCGCGTTCGACCTGCACCCGCCCAAGCGCATCGGCCAGCCCGTCGAGGTGGCGATGACGGCGCTGTTCCTGGCCACCGACGAGGCGCCCTTTATCAATGCCACCTGCCTGATGATCGATGGCGGGCGGTCGGTGATGTACCACGACTAGAACTTGCCACTCCCAATAACAACAAGAGGTGCCGTTCATGAAAAAAGCAATACGCGTACTGGCAGCTGCCGCCGTGCTCAGCGGCCTCAGTACTTTCGCATTTGCCGAGGAAGTGAAGATCGGCTTCCTGGTCAAACAGGCCGAGGAACCGTGGTTCCAGACCGAATGGGCCTTTGCCGAAAAAGCCGGCAAGGAACATGGCTTTACCGTGATCAAGATCGCCGTGCCCGATGGCGAGAAAACCCTCTCGGCCATCGACAGCCTGGCCGCCAACGGCGCCAAGGGCTTTGTGATCTGCCCGCCGGACGTGTCCCTGGGCCCGGCCATCGTCGCCAAGGCCAAGGCCAACGGCTTGAAAGTGATTGCCGTGGATGACCGCTTTGTCGATGCCAAGGGCAACTTCATGGAGGACGTGCCGTACCTGGGCATGGCCGCGTTTGAAGTCGGCCAGAAACAGGGCGCGGCCATGGCTGCCGAGGCGAAAAAACGCGGTTGGGACTGGAAGGACACCTACGCGGTGATCAACACCTTCAATGAACTCGACACCGGCAAGAAACGCACCGACGGCTCGATCAAATCCCTGGAAGAAGCCGGCATTCCCAAGGACCACATCCTCACCGCCGCACTGAAAACCCTCGACGTTCCCGGCAGTATGGATGCCACTAACTCGGCCCTGGTCAAGCTGCCCAGCGGTGCGAAAAACCTGATCATCGGCGGCATGAACGACAACACCGTGCTCGGCGGCGTACGCGCCACCGAAAGCGCCGGTTTCGCTGCGGCCAATGTGATCGGTATCGGTATCAATGGCACCGACGCCATCGGCGAATTGAAGAAAGCCAACAGCGGCTTCTTCGGCTCGATGCTGCCGAGCCCGCACATCGAGGGCTACAACACTGCGCTGATGATGTACGAGTGGGTCACCAAGGGCACCGAGCCGCCTAAATACACGGCCATGGATGAAGTGACCCTGATCACCCGCGCCAACTTCCAGGAAGAACTGACCAAGATCGGGCTGTGGAAATGACGGCGGCGGCCCTGCGTTTCGACGCTATCGGCAAGACCTTTCCCGGGGTCAAGGCGCTGGACGGCATCAGCTTCACCGCCCACCCGGGGCAGGTGCACGCCTTGATGGGCGAGAACGGTGCGGGCAAGTCGACGCTGCTGAAGATCCTCGGTGGCGCCTATATTCCCAGCAACGGCAGCGTGCAGATCGGCGCGCAGACCATGGCGTTCAAGTGCGCCGCCGACAGCATCGCCAGTGGCGTGGCGGTGATTCACCAGGAGCTGCACCTGGTGCCGGAAATGACCGTCGCCGAAAACCTGTTCCTCGGGCATTTGCCCTCGCGCTTCGGCGTGGTCAACCGGGGCCTGCTGCGCAAGCAGGCCCTGGCCTGTCTCAAGGGCCTGGCGGATGAAATCGACCCCGAGGAAAAACTCGGGCGCCTGTCCCTGGGCCAGCGCCAACTGGTGGAAATCGCCAAGGCGCTGTCCCGTGGCGCCCATGTGATCGCCTTCGACGAACCCACCAGCAGCCTGTCGGCGCGGGAGATCGACCGGCTGATGGCGATCATCACGCGCCTGCGGGACGAGGGCAAAGTGGTGCTCTACGTCTCGCACCGCATGGAAGAAGTGTTCCGCATCTGCAACGCGGTCACGGTGTTCAAGGACGGCCGCTACGTGCGTACCTTCGACGACATGAGTGAGTTGACCCACGACCAGTTGGTGACCTGCATGGTCGGTCGCGACATCCAGGACATCTACGACTACCGCCCGCGCGAGCACGGCGAGGTGGCGCTCAAGGTCGACGGTTTGTTGGGCCCGGGTTTGCGTGAGCCGATCAGTTTTGAGGTGCGTAAAGGCGAAATCCTTGGCCTGTTCGGGCTGGTGGGGGCAGGGCGCACGGAGCTGTTCCGTTTGCTCAGCGGCTTGGAGCGCGCCAGCGCCGGCAGCCTTGAGTTATGCGGGGAGGCCCTGCAACTGCGCTCACCCCGGGACGCCATCGCCGCCGGTGTGCTGCTGTGTCCCGAGGACCGCAAGAAGGAAGGCATCATTCCGCTGTCCAGCGTTGCCGAGAACATCAATATCAGCGCCCGTGGCGCCCACTCTTCGTTTGGCTGGTTGCTGCGCGACGGTTGGGAAAAGGGCAATGCCGACCAGCAGATCAAGGCGATGAAAGTCAAAACCCCGACTGCCGCGCAAAAGATCATGTACCTGTCCGGCGGCAACCAGCAGAAAGCCATTCTTGGCCGCTGGCTGTCGATGCCGATGAAGGTCCTGCTGCTGGACGAGCCGACCCGCGGCATCGACATCGGCGCCAAGTCGGAGATCTACCAGATCATTCATAACCTGGCCGCCAGCGGCATTGCGGTGATTGTGGTGTCCAGTGACCTGATGGAAGTGATGGGCATCTCCGACCGCATCCTGGTGATGAGCGAAGGCGCGCTGACCGGCGAACTGAGCCGCGATCAAGCGGATGAAGCACGCCTGCTGCAACTGGCACTCCCGCGTTCGCGGGCTTGAAGAATAAGAGGGTGTAGGCATGTCTCAGGTAAAAACTGCAAAGGGCTTCTGGCCGGGTTTCAACCAGCGCAAGTTTCTCGATGACTGGGTGATGCTGTTGGCGGCATTGGGCATCTTTGTGCTCAGCGCGCTGTTTATCGACAACTTCCTCTCGCCGCTGAACATGCGTGGCCTGGGCCTGGCGATTTCCACCGTGGGCATCGCCGCCTGCACCATGCTGTTCTGCCTGGCGTCGGGGCACTTCGACCTGTCGGTGGGCTCGGTGATCGCCTGCGCCGGTGTGGTGGCGGGGATCGTGATTCGTGACACCGACAGCGTGGCGCTCGGTGTGTCCGCTGCATTGGCCATGGGCCTGGTGGTGGGGCTGATCAACGGCATTGTCATCGCCAAGCTGCGTATCAATGCGTTGATCGCGACGTTGGCGACCATGCAGATCGTGCGCGGCCTGGCCTATATCTTCTCCAACGGCAAGGCGGTGGGGGTGATGAACGAGGATTTCTTTGTGTTCGGCAACGGCCAACTGCTGGGCGTGCCGGTGCCGATCATCATCACCGTGCTGTGCTTTGTATTTTTTGGCTGGCTGCTCAACTACACCACCTATGGGCGCAACACCATGGCCATCGGCGGCAACCAGGAAGCCGCGTTGCTCGCCGGGGTGAACGTTGATCGCACCAAGATCATCATCTTTGCCGTGCACGGCCTGATCGGCGCGCTGGCCGGGGTGATCCTCGCTTCGCGCATGACCTCGGGCCAGCCGATGATCGGCCAGGGGTTCGAGCTGACGGTGATTTCCGCCTGCGTGCTGGGTGGGGTGTCGTTGAGCGGCGGCATCGGCATGATCCGCCATGTGATTGCCGGGGTGCTGATCCTGGCGATCATCGAGAACGCGATGAACCTGAAGAACATCGACACCTTCTACCAGTACGTGATCCGCGGCTCGATCCTGTTGCTGGCGGTCATCATCGACCGCATGAAGCAGCGCTAGATCGAACACCTCCCACCTTTGGATCGCCACTGTATTGAGGGGCGGTATTTGCCATAATGCCCCCGCTTTCATACCTATAGGCCCGATATGCAGGAAAACGCCCACACCCCCGTCAAAGACGCTGCCCCCACCGGCACCCAGACCCTGCTGCGTGGCCTGGGCGTCGTGCAGGCGGTGGCGGCCGGTGCGCGGGATCTGAAAGAGATCGCCAGGCGCATCGGCACCACCCGCAGCACCACCCACCGCCTGGCCAGTTGCCTGGTGGAAGAGCGTTACCTGCGCGTGGTGCCGCAAGTCGGCTACCTGTTGGGGCCGAAGTTGATCGAGCTGGGGTTTCAGGCCCGCGAAGAGCTGCCGCTGGTGACCCTGGCGGTGCCGTACCTGGACGAGTTGTCGGCATTGACCGGCGACACTATCCACCTGGCCATTCGCGAATACGACGATGTGCTCTACCTGCACAAGAACCCTGGCCGCAACGGTCCGGAAATGCGCTCGCGGGTCGGCCATCGCATGCCGTTGGCGCGCACGGGCGTGGGCAAGGCGATGCTGCTGGATGACTCGGTGCAAGAGTGGCAGCGCCTGTACGAGACCAGCCTGCCGGCGGGTGGGAAAAACCTGCAATGGCCGCAGCATCCAGAACAGTCCTGGGCGCAGTTCGAGCAGCGCATGCGTGAGTATGTGGTGGGCGGGTATGCGTTCGACCTGGAAGACAACGAACCGTCGATCCGTTGCGTAGCGGCACCGGTGCGCGATGCCAGCCGGCGAATCGTCGCCGGCATCAGCATCGCCAGTACCGTGCCCTACATGCCGCTGGAGAAAATGGCCGAGCTGATCCCTGTGATCAAACAGGTCGCAGCGCGGCTGTCGGCGGAGTTGGGTGCGAAGGCCTGATCAGGCCTTCAAGGTCGCCATGTCGATGACAAAGCGGTACTTCACATCACCAGCGATCATGCGGGTGTAGGCCTCGTTGATCTGGCGGATGTCGAGCATTTCGATGTCGCAGGTGATGCCATGCTCGGCGCAGAAATCCAGGACTTCCTGGGTTTCGGCAATGCCACCGATCAGCGAACCGGCCAGCACTTTACGCCCCAATACCAGTTTGGCGGCGTTGACCGGTGGGTCTACGGGCTCGATCAGGCCAACCAGGATGTGCACGCCATCAAAGCGTAATACGTCGAGGTAGGGGTTCAGGTCGTGCTGCACCGGGATGGTGTCGAGCAGGAAGTCGAAGCTGCCGGCGGCGGCTTGCATCTGTTCGGCATCGGTGGACACGATCACATGGTCGGCCCCCTGGCGACGACCTTCTTCAGCCTTGCTCGCCGAGCGGGTGAACAGTGTCACTTCCGCGCCCATGGCCTTGGCGAACTTGATGCCCATGTGGCCCAGGCCACCCATGCCGAGAATCCCGACCTTGTCGCCAGCCTTGACGCCGTAGTGCTTGAGCGGCGAATAGGTGGTGATGCCTGCGCACAGGATCGGCGCGGCGCTGGCCAGGTCGAGCTTGGCCGGGATCTTCACCACGAAGTGCTCGCTGACCACAATGCTGTCGGAGTAACCGCCCATGGTGTTGCTGCCATCGACGCGGTCCGGTGTGGCGTAGGTCATGGTCGGGCCTTCGAGGCAATATTGCTCCAGGTCCGATTTGCACGCTTCGCAGTGGCGGCACGAATCGACCATGCAGCCGACACCGACGAGGTCGCCGACTTTATGCGCGGTCACGCGGGCGCCGACGGCGGTGACTTTGCCGACGATCTCGTGGCCCGGCATCAGCGGGTACACGGCGATGCCCCATTCGTTGCGCGCCTGGTGGATGTCGGAATGGCACACGCCGCAGTAGAGAATCTCGATGGCCACGTCATCGGCGCGCGGGCTGCGGCGTTCAAACGACATGGGGGCGAGGGGAGTGGTGGCCGACTGGGCGGCGTAACCGATGGCGGTATACATGGCGAAAACCTCGCAAAAGCAGGGACAGATGAGGCGGGCCATTTTCCGCGTCACCCCCTGATGCGGCCATGGCGATTGCTCCGAGTCTCATGCCTATTCGTCCGGGAGTGCCCCCTGTTTGGATTCATCGGCGGCCAGACCTGCGATGATGTTCTCATCCCTTATTCGCGAAGTTTTTTGCCATGCTGTTGACCCGCCATGTTGATGCCAACGCCACGCTGGTTGCCCTGATCGAGGGGCTGACGTCCCGCGACGGTTTCTCCCCGACCCACCTGCCGGGTGTGCAAGTGTTGCGCGCCAGTTGCGACGTAGCGCGCGGCCCGCAGATCTACGAGCCGAGCCTGATGTTCGTGGCCCAAGGCAGCAAGGTCGCCTACCTGGGCCCGCGTACGCTGGAGTATGGCGCCGGGCACTACCTGATCCAGGCGATGCCGGTGCCCTTCGAGTGCGAGACGTTCGCCATGGCGCCCGGTGCGCCGCTGCTGGGGGTGACCGTGGGCATCGACCGCGTGGTGCTGGGTGAGTTGGTGATGGCCATGGGCATGCAGGCCGGTCCGCCGCCGACCGCGCAAACCCTGGAGTCGATGAGTTCGGTGGTCCTGGATGACGCCATGCGTGACTGCGTCGAACGGCTGCTGCAGTGCCTGCACGATCCACTGGAAAGCCGGATCATGGGCCCGGCGCGGGTGCGGGAATTATTGTTCACCGCCTTGCGTGGCCCCCAGGCCGATGTGCTGCGCGCCTTGGTGGAACAGCAGGGGCAGTTTTCGCGGATCGCCACGTCGTTGAACCACCTGCATGCCCATTACGCCGAGCCGTTGAATATCGAGACGTTGGCGGGGTACGCGCATATGAGTGCGTCGACGTTTCACGAGCATTTCAAGCGTTGCACGCTGCTGTCGCCGGTGCAGTACTTGAAGCGTTTGCGCTTGCTCAAGGCCCAGCAGTTGCTGCTGGTGGAGGGCATGGGCGTGGCGCAGGCGGCGCACAGCGTGGGGTACCAGAGTACGTCGCAATTCAGTCGCGAGTACAAGCGCTACTTCGAGCGTAACCCTGGCGAAGAGCGGGCTGCATAGTCATTTCAGGCAAGCCCCCTCCCACAGTTGACCGAGTTTGACTGCATAAAAAAGGCTCCCATTCGGGAGCCTCGCTTGGCTTACATATTCGGGTAAGTCGGCCCACCCGCACCTTCCGGTGTGACCCACGTGATGTTCTGCGAAGGGTCCTTGATGTCACAGGTCTTGCAGTGCACGCAGTTCTGGGCGTTGATCTGGAAGCGCTTCTCGCCGTCTTCCTGGGTGATCACTTCATACACGCCGGCCGGGCAGTAACGCTGCGCCGGTTCATCGTAGAGCGGCAGGTTGGTGCCGATCGGGATGCTTGGGTCTTTCAACTTCAAGTGGCACGGCTGCTCTTCTTCGTGGTTGGTACCGGAGATGAACACCGAACTCAGTTTGTCGAAGCTCAGCTTGCCGTCGGGTTTCGGGTAGTCGATCTTCTTGCTGTCCTTGGCCAGCTTCAGGCAGGCGTAGTCCGGCTTGGTGTCGTGCAGGGTGAACGGCATCTTGCCGCCGAGGATGTTCTGGTCCAACCAGTTGAAGCCGGCGCCGATGATCGGGCCGAACTTGTGCATCGCTGGGCCGAAGTTGCGGCTGGCGAACAGTTCTTCGTAGAGCCAGCTGGATTTGAAGCTGTCAACGTAAGCGGTCAGCTCATCACCCCCTTCGGAATCGGCAAACAGGCGGTCGGCCACGGCGTCGGCGGCGAGCATGCCGGACTTCATGGCAGTGTGGCTGCCCTTGATCTTGGCGAAGTTTAGGGTGCCCAGGTCGCAGCCGATGAGCGCGCCGCCCTTGAAGACCATCTTCGGCAGCGAATTCAGGCCGCCTTTGCAGATGGCGCGTGCGCCGTAGCTGATGCGCTTGCCGCCTTCCAGGTACTGGGCCAGCACCGGGTGGTGCTTGAGACGCTGGAACTCATCGAACGGCGACAGGAAGGTGTTGCTGTAGGACAGGTCGACGATCAGGCCAACCACCACCTGGTTGTTTTCCAGGTGATAGAGGAATGAGCCACCGGTGTTCTCGTTGCTCATGATGTCCAGCGGCCAACCGGCGGTGTGCACCACCAGGCCTGGCTGGTGCTTGGCCGGGTCGATTTCCCAGATTTCCTTGAGACCGATGCCGTAGTGCTGGGCGTCGGCGTCGCTGTCCAGGTTGAAACGCTGGATCAACTGCTTGCCGATATGCCCACGGCAGCCTTCGGCGAACAGCGTGTACTTGCCACGCAGTTCCATGCCCGGGGTGTAGACGCCTTCTTTTGGCTGGCCTTCACGGTCGACGCCGAGGTCGCCGGTGATGATCCCGCGCACCACGCCGTTTTCATCGAACAGTGCTTCCTGGGCGGCGAAGCCTGGGTAGACTTCCACGCCCAGGTTCTCGGCCTGCTGGGCCAGCCAGCGGCACAGGTTGCCCAGGGAGATGATGTAGTTGCCTTCGTTGTGCATGGTCTTGGGCACGAAGAAGTCAGGCACCTTGGTGGAGGTGTCGGCGCTGCGCAGCACATAGATGTCATCGCGCACCACGGGGGTATTGAGCGGGGCGCCGAGTTCCTTCCAGTCCGGGAACAGTTCGTTCAGGGCGCGGGGTTCGAACACGGCACCGGAGAGGATGTGTGCGCCCACTTCGGAGCCTTTCTCGACCACGCAGACGCTGATTTCCTTACCGGCTTCGGCGGCCTTCTGCTTCAGTCGGCAGGCGGCAGACAGGCCCGCCGGGCCAGCGCCGACGATGACCACGTCGAATTCCATGTATTCGCGTTCCACAGGCTATCTCCTACTCAAGGCTCAACAGGCTTTTTTTCTAATGGGTGGAGGTTCGGTGTCGTGTCCGTCATCGCCGTGCGCAACGGCAGGGGATGACCCACCTGTCTCTCTAGGTGGCGCATTATATATAGACCACTGTCAGCGTCCAATACAAACGTTTGTTTGAATTGCCCGCAGGCTAGGTAAATCAAAGCAACGCGGCTTATGACTGGCCATTTTGCCGTATTGACCAGAATAGGCGTTCCGGTCAATATACGGTCGGTTTTGCACAGACCGTAGGCAGACTGTAGGTTTCAAGAGCACGTCCAAAAGCACGGCAAAGGCAAAACAGGTGACGCGCGTTTAATTGATGGCGCGCAGTTTACACGCCGCGATAAAGAATGACCTCCCAGTCACCACTGACGAACGGTCATCACTTCCCGTGAGCAAGGTCATTCGCCGCCGTTTTTGGAGGTGCCCTTGTGTGCCGATGAGCATCAACCGCCAGGTTCGCCTAGGCGACTTTCTTTTCACCGGAGAGTAACGAGGAATCCATGAAGGTTCTTGTAGCTGTCAAACGCGTTGTCGATTACAACGTGAAAGTTCGCGTCAAGGCGGACAATTCCGGCGTCGACCTTGCTAACGTCAAGATGTCGATGAACCCTTTCTGTGAAATCGCCGTGGAAGAAGCCGTACGCCTGAAAGAGAAAGGCGTGGCGACTGAAATCGTTGTGGTTTCCATCGGCCCGACCACTGCTCAAGAGCAGTTGCGTACCGCCCTGGCACTGGGTGCCGACCGCGCTATCCTGGTCGAGTCCGCTGAAGAGCTGACCTCCCTGGCCGTGGCCAAGTTGCTCAAAGCCGTTGTCGACAAGGAACAGCCTCAGCTGGTGATCCTCGGCAAACAGGCGATCGACAGCGACAACAACCAGACTGGCCAGATGCTGGCTGCACTGACCGGTTACGGCCAGGGCACCTTCGCTTCCAAAGTCGAAGTGAGCGGCGACAAGGTTGCCGTAACCCGCGAAATCGACGGCGGCGCGCAGACGGTTTCCCTGAAGCTGCCGGCCATCGTCACCACCGACCTGCGTTTGAACGAGCCGCGCTACGCGTCCCTGCCAAACATCATGAAAGCCAAGAAGAAGCCTCTCGAAGTGCTGACTCCGGATGCTTTGGGCGTTTCCACCGCCTCCACCAACAAGACCGTCAAAGTCGAAGCGCCGGCTGCACGCAGCGCGGGCATCAAGGTCAAGTCGGTGGCTGAACTGGTCGAGAAACTGAAAAACGAAGCGAAGGTAATCTAATCATGACTATCTTGGTAATCGCAGAACACGACAATAAGGTGCTGGCCCCGGCCACCCTGAACACTGTTGCTGCTGCCGCTAAAATCGGTGGCGACATCCACGTACTGGTCGCCGGTCAAGGCGCTGGCGCCGTGGCTGAGGCTGCAGCCAAAGTGGCTGGCGTGAGCAAAGTACTGCTGGCCGACAACGCCGCTTACGCTCACCAACTGCCGGAAAACGTCGCCCCTCTGGTAGCAGAGCTGGGCGCTGGCTACAGCCACATCCTGGCTGCCGCTACCTCCAACGGCAAAAACATCCTGCCGCGCGTTGCCGCACAGTTGGACGTTGACCAGATCTCCGAGATCGTTTCGGTTGAAAGCGCCGACACCTTCAAGCGCCCGATCTACGCCGGTAACGCCATTGCCACCGTGCAATCGACCGCTGCCGTCAAAGTCATCACCGTGCGTGCCACCGGTTTCGATCCGGTTGCCGCTGAAGGTGGCTCGGCTGCCGTTGAAGCCGTCTCCGCGGCCCACGACGCTGGCACCTCCAGCTTTGTCGGCGAAGAGCTGGCCAAGTCGGACCGTCCTGAGCTGACCGCTGCCAAGATCGTCGTTTCCGGCGGCCGTGGCATGCAGAACGGCGACAACTTCAAGCACCTGTACGCCCTGGCCGACAAGCTCGGCGCTGCGGTCGGCGCCTCCCGCGCGGCCGTCGACGCAGGCTTCGTACCCAACGACATGCAGGTCGGCCAGACCGGCAAGATCGTTGCGCCACAGCTGTACATCGCCGTCGGTATCTCCGGCGCGATCCAGCACTTGGCCGGTATGAAAGACTCCAAGGTGATCGTCGCGATCAACAAGGACGAAGAAGCACCGATCTTCCAGGTGGCCGATTACGGCCTGGTGGCGGACTTGTTCGAAGCCGTACCTGAGTTGGAGAAGCTGGTCTAATCCAGCCGCTTCACTTATAAAGAGCCCGGTCTAGTGACCGGGCTTTTTTTGGCCCGGGCTTTTTTGAACGCCGGAGAAACCGCCATGGAACTGCGCCCCTGGGCCGTACTGCTGGGACTTACGCTGCTGCCGAGCCTGACCCAGGCAGCCGGCAAATGTGATCGCCTGGTGATCACCGGCAGCCCGGACGCACCGCCGCTGCTGTGGCGCGATCCCCAAGACCCGACGCATTTGATCGGCGCCACCGCCGATGTTTTGCAACAGGTAGCCAAGGAGCTTGGGTTGAAAATTGACCTGCTCTACGGCGGCAAGCGTTCCCTGGCCCTGGACGAAGTGCGCAGCGGGCGCATGGACATCCTCGCCGATGCACCGCTGAACCTTGGCGAGCTGGAAACCCTCGACTACATCCACCCCGCGCTGGTACAGCTCGATTATCTGGTCTGGACCCGCAAGGATTCGGCGCTGGTCTACACCACGGCGGCCGACCTGCATGGCCACAAGGGCGCAGTGTCGGAGCGGGCACGCTTGAGCCGCGACTTTGAAACCTTCGCCGGCCAGCAATTGACCCTGCAACGCCTGCCCACGTTGACCCCGGCCTTCCAGAAACTGCTGCTGGGGGAAGTGGACTACGTGCTGGCCGGGCGTTACTCCGGCATGGCCATGGCCCAGACGTTAGGGATGAGCAATGACCTGGTCGCCCGGGACGTGCCCGTCGATCAGCCCGGCCTGTACCTGGCGATTTCCCACAACTCGGCCTGCAATGATCCGTGGCTGCGCGGACAGCTGGCCAAAAAGATGACAGAATTGCCCGGGTCTGGTGTGACGGAAGCCGCGCTGCAGCGCAATCTGGAGCGTTGGAAAGCGCAATTGCAACAACCCGTCGGCACCCCAACAAAGTAGGGATTTTCAGTGACTCTTCGACCTTTTTTCGCGGCCCTCGCCGTTGTTGCTCTGGCGGGATGTGCAGCCGATCCTGCGCCGAATGAACAAATTCGCCTCACCCAGCAAGCCCTGGAACAAGCCAACGCCGTGGGCGCCAGCACCGATGAATCACCCGAACTGAAACTGGCCGAAGACAAATTCGCCCAGGCCAAGGCCGACATGGCCGAGCAATCCTACAAGGACGCGCGCATGCAGGCCGAACAGGCCGAGCTGGATGCGCGCCTGGCCGAAGCCCAGGTGCTGACCCGCAAGAGCCAGGAACAACTGAACGTGCTCAACACCCGCATCACGCGCCTGCGCAAGCAATTGCAGCTGGGAGAAGCCCAATGAACCCAATGATCCGTGGTCTGGGCTGTGCCGTGCTGCTGGGCAGTGCGGCACTGGGCGGTTGTGCCAGCCACCCCAATGGCGAACAGGCCTTGCAACAGGCGGGCAGCGACTTCCAGAAGGTCAAGGAAGACGCCAACGTGCTGCGTATCGCACCCAAGGACGTGATCCGCGCCGGTGAATCCCTGGCGCGGGCCGACCGCTTGTCCAGTTACTGGGGCAGCGGTGCCGACGTGGTGCATTACGCCTACCTGAGCCAGCGCTACAGTGCCATCGCCCGCGAACACACCGAGCAGACACTTAATGAAGAGCGTGCCGCCAAGCTCGAACTGGAACGCCAGCGCCTGCAATTGGCCCTGCGCGAAAGCAAGCTGATCAGCGTGCAGCAGCAGGGTAAATGGCTCGAAGAACAGATCGCCAGCCTGACCACCACCCAGACCGATCGCGGCCTGGTGATGACCCTGGGCGACGTGCTGTTCGATACCGGTGAAGCGGAGTTGAAAAATTCGGCCAACCGCACGGTGTTGAAAATCGTGCAGTTCCTGCAACTGAACCCCAAGCGTGTGGTGCGTATCGAGGGGTACGCCGACAATACCGGTGGTCAGCAGGAAAACCTCAAACTGTCCCGTGATCGTGCGCAATCGGTGGCCGATGTGCTGGTGGACCTGGGGATCGATGAGCAGCGCATCCAGGTTGAAGGCTACGGCGACCAGTACCCGGTGGAAGCCAACGCCTCCGAGCGTGGCCGCGCGCAGAACCGTCGTGTGGAAATAGTGTTCTCCGACGAGAAGGGCCAGTTGGGCGCCGCTCGCTGAAGCCTTGCGCAAATCAAAAGTGTGGGAGGGGGCTTGCCCCCGATAGCGGTAGATCAGTCACTATTTTCGGCGACTGACACTCCGTCATCGGGTGCAAGCCCCCTCCCACATTGTTCTGTATACATCTGAGTATTCTCTCCACTCACCTTACAGTTTTTACTGTCACTCCCGCGCGCGCTCGACTATTGTGGCAACTGTCCCCGTACACTTCTAAACTGTGCCGGTATGTTTCACACAAAAATAAAATACCCGTGAAATCGAGTGCTGCGTCATGACCAATCTGTTGCTTTACCAACGTATCGCCCAGCAACTGGCTGAGGACATCCGTCGCGGTGTCTATCAGCCTGGCGAGCGCGTGCCCTCGGTGCGCAAGATGAGCTCCCAGCTCAATGTCAGCCACGCCACGGTATTGCAGGCCTACGCCAACCTGGAAGACCAGGGGCTGATCCGGGCACGGCCGCAGTCCGGTTACTACGTGCACCAGACGCCGGCACTCACGGCGCCCACGCCGGACATCGCGCGGGTCGAGCGCCCGGGGTTGGTCACCCGCAGCAGCATTATCCAGCAGGTATTGGGCGAGTCGCGCCGCGAAGGTGTATTCCCGCTGGGCGCCGCCGTGCCGAGCGTCGACTATCTGCCGGTACGGGCGCTGCACCAGCAATTGGCCAAGGTCACGCGCTTCCAGAGCCCACGCGCCTTCAGCTACATGTTCAGCCCCGGTTTCGAGCCGCTGCGCCGCCAGGTGGCGATTCGCATGCGTGACGCCGGCGTGGTGGTGGACCCCTCCGAAGTGGTAATCACCCACGGCTGTGTTGACGCCTTGCAGATGTCGCTACGGGTGCTGACACGCCCCGGCGACTTAATCGCGGCTGAATCGCCCACCTATTACGGCTTACTGCAACTGGCCGACCTGTTGGGCCTCAAGGTCATCGAGATCCCCAGCGACCCGTCCACCGGCATGAGCCTGGAAGCCCTGCAACTGGCCGCCAACCAATGGTCGATCAAGGCCCTGGTGTTGACCACGCGCCTGAGCAACCCTCTGGGCGGCACCATGCCCGAGGAACGGCAGAAACAGTTGCTGCGCCTGGCCTCGGATTTCGATATCCAGATTGTCGAAGACGATATCTACGGCGAACTGATGTTCGAACTCGGCCGCACCAAGGCCCTCAAGGCCTACGACCGCCTGGACCGGGTCATCTATTGCTCTAGTTTCTCCAAGACCTTGTCGCCGGGTGTGCGCATCGGCTGGATGATCGCCGGCAAGTACCAGCAGGAAATCCAGCGCCTGCAAATGTTCAGCACCCACTCGGCCTGCAGCGTCACCCAGATGGGTGTGGCAGCGTATCTGGAGAACGGCGGCTACGACCGGCACCTGCGTTACATCCGCCAGGAATACCGCAAGAATCTCAGCGCCTTCCAACTGGCGGTGCAGCAGTATTTCCCGGAAGGCACCCAGATGACCCGTCCGACGGGCGGCTTTATCTTGTGGGTCAGTTTGCCAGGGCGGGTCAATACCCAGGAACTGCACGTGCGCGCCCTGCAACAGGGCATCAGCATTGCGCCGGGGTTGATCTTCAGCAATACCGAGCAGTTCAACCACTGTATTCGTCTTAACTGCGGCACACCGTGGAACCGCGAGGCAGAGCGAGCGCTGATGACCTTGGGGATGCTGGCCAGCCAGTTATGCCAGGAAACCGCAGCCGGCTTTTGAGGCGTTGAAAAGGGACAACGCCGATAGCTGGATGATCACCGTGCTTGTCATGCCGCGCACAACAAGCGAGCATATGGCCCTCTGCCGTTAATGCTGTAGGCAATATGACCTCAATTGTTCGCGCTGCTTTGGTGATTGGCCTGTTAAGCCTGTGTAACGTCGGCACAGCGCTGGCGGCGGCACCCTTGGCTGAAAACAAGACCGCTGCCAACACCCGGCAGGATGCCCCGGTAAAAAAACCTTCCTCCGCCAAGCAAGCCCCCGTCACGAAGAAGCCAAGCGCCACGGCGAAAAAGCGTGCGTCAACGGCGAAAAAATCCAAGTCAGCCCAGGAAGTGGCACAGACCAAACTGCCACCGGCACAGTTGGATTTGTCCCTGCCTTCGGACATGGTCAGGCACCTGCAGCCCCTGGGTACCGTGCCCAAGCCCAAGAGCGTGCCGTTGTTGCCGCCGATGTTCGGTGAAAAGCCTACCGACAACAGTGCGTTCCAGATCAATGGCCGTTTGCTCAGCAATGAGATGAAGCTGCAATTGCGCAACGAAGAGCGCCGTGAAGTGGAAGGTGCGGCGTTGGAATTCGAGTTCAAGCAGTAAACTTTTTCCTGCACAGTGACGCGGGCCATCGACCATCTGTCGCAGACTGGTCGGTCACTTTTGTTTTGTGCGAAAAACCCCTGTTAAACCATTTTAAAACGGCTGTTTAAGGGCGTACTCTAGCCCGGCCGTCCCTATTGAGTCGTCGAGGACCTGCTGGTCATGAATTGCCGTGAAGGCTGTGGCGCCTGCTGCATCGCCCCCTCCATCAGTTCGCCCTTACCCGGGATGCCCAATGGCAAACCGGCGGGCGAACGCTGCCTGCACCTATCGGTCGAACAGCTGTGCCAACTGTTCGGCCGCCCGGAGCGCCCGGCCGTGTGCAGTGATTTCAAGGCGGATATCGATGTCTGCGGCACCGACCAGGCCGATGCGATTCGGTTGATCGGCTGGTGGGAGCAGATGACGGCGGCTTGATGGGCTTTACTATCGGAACTTCAACAATAAGGAATACAACAATGGGTTCGCTGAAACGAATGGCTGTGCTGTGCGGTTTTACGCTGGTATTTGCTGCCACTGCCCAGGCTGAGGATTGGCAGGTTGCCAAGGATGAAGACGGTATCAAGGTGTCCCTGAGCGAAGTCGCTGGCTCCAAATACAAGGCCTATCGCGGTGTTACCGTGATCAAGGCGCCTGTCGCCAGGATCCAGGCCCTGCAGGAAGATGTGGCCGGCGCCTGCTCGTGGATTCATGAGTGCAAATCCCAGAAGCTGGTGGACAAGAAAGGCGATGAGGCCTGGACCTACACCCAGTTCAAGGCGCCGTTCCCGGTGACCGATCGTGATTCGTACATCCATGTCACCACCACCAAGGACGTCGACGGCAGCGTAACCCGCAAGCTGCAGGGCGTGCCGACCTACAAGCCCGAAGAAAAAGGCTACGTGCGTGTCGCTCAGGTCGAGGGCTTCTGGAAACTGGTCCCTAAAGGCGCCAATGAGACCGAAGTCACCTACCAGGTACACACCGAGCCAGGCGGCAGCGTGCCATCGTGGCTGGCCAACAAGTTCGTGGTGGACGCGCCGTTCAACACCTTGAAAGCCCTGAAGGAACACGCTGAAAAATAACTGCGCTTGATCCGGTGCCTCCTGAGGTGAGTGGAACGTTTGCCGAGCCCTCAAGGTCCAGATAGATGTAAGCCCACACATGGGTTTTATCGAGGAGGCACCGATGCAAAAGTGGCAGATTACCTTCGTTGATGATCACGGCGTACAGTCCGTGGAGCAGTTCACCTGCGAGCACAAGCCCAGCCTCGAAGATGCGGCACACATGATTCGCAACAAGCTGGTGCCCGTGGCCGCCGAACTGGACCTCAACGACCTTGAGGGCCGCAAGCCCGAGCCCACGGTCAAGATCCTCAAAGACCAGAACAGTATTCAGATCCTCGACATCTCTCCCGCCGCCTGAACATTCCCTGTATGCCATTCAAGCACCTCTGGTGGAGGTGATAGCTTCGCGCTACTCTGCAAGTGAGATCAGCGAATGAATCGCTAAGGTCTGGTCTTGTCAGCTACATGCTTGTTTTCCTGCGGTGCTGTACCTGCCGTAGTACCCGCGCCAGTAGGGCGCGGGCTTTGGGAAGCACGGAAAGTCTATCCATCGGTTTGAGGAGGACGTTTCATGAGCACAGCCTATCAAGAAGACATCAGCACCAACGTTCTGCGCCGCATGAAAGAAGGCGGCTTCGACTTTTCACGGTTCCACCCCATTGAGTTCTACGCCATTTTCCCGGATGAGGAACGGGCGCGCAGGGCTGCGGGTGAATTTCGTGGTGAGTCCCTGAATGCCCAGGTCAGTGCGCGCGACGACGGCGCCTGGTACCTGGAACTGAGCAAGATCATGTTTGCAACCTACGATGGCATAGGAGACTTCGAGCAGGACTTTGGAGCGGTGGTCGAGCCGCTGGGCGGAATCATCGAAGGTTGGGGCGTCAAGCAGGAGGTGCGTGGGTTACCCATGTAGCGCCATTGTATGAGCAACACAGCGTATCGGCTGGCCTTAGGGTCGGCCGATTTTGTTTGCGGTATATGAAGGTTTGTGGAACTTGCGCCGCTCTTTCTTGCACAAAAAAAAGCCACCCGTAGAAAAGGGTGGCTGAAAGGGAAGACCGAAGGAGCCGGTCGGTACACGAGTGATCACGGTACCGATTACGCAATGGTTAAAGCTGTAGGACATGTCCTGTTCAGCGGATGGGGGCGATTATCCGCACGCTTCGACGGGCAGTGAAATCAACTCTGACTATGCTGTTGATAGCCAAAGCTTGCATTGCCATGAAGCGTGCAGCAGGGCAGCGGGCATTCTGCGCACCAGGACGGTGCGATCAGTTCCTTGCTTATATTTAACCCACTGATTTTTAAGTGTTTATGCCGCTGGCACGGGCCTTGCGATGGTTCTTGCGTCCGGGTGACAAGGAGTACGGCATGATCCGCACTTATTACGACGAAATGTACGATGGGGCAGGGCAGGTTCGCCCTCACTACCGCGAGTTCGCCCGCTGGTTGGCCGACACCCCCGCTGAACTGCTGGCCCAGCGCCGGCGCGAAGCCGACTTGCTGTTTCACCGTGCCGGGATCACCTTCACGCTTTACGGCGACGAGCAGGGCACCGAGCGCCTGATTCCGTTCGACACCATCCCCCGCAGCATTCCCGCCAGCGAATGGCGGATGGTCGAGCGTGGCTGCATCCAGCGGGTCAAGGCACTGAACATGTTTCTCGCCGACCTCTATCACGAACAACGCATCATCAAGGCCGGGATCATTCCCGCCGAACAGGTACTGGCTAATGAGCAATACCAGTTGGCGATGCAGGGGCTGAACCTGCACCGCGACCTGTATTCCCACATCTCCGGAGTCGACCTCGTACGCGACGGCGACGGCACCTACTACGTGCTGGAAGACAACCTGCGTACACCCAGCGGCGTGAGCTACATGCTCGAAGACCGCAAGATGATGATGCGCCTGTTCCCCGAGCTGTTCGCCGCCCAGCGCATCGCGCCGATCGATCATTACCCCAACCTGCTGCTCGATACCCTGAAAAGCGCCAGCCCCCTGGATAATCCCAGCGTGGTGGTGCTGACCCCTGGGCGCTTCAACAGCGCGTTTTTCGAGCATGCATTTTTAGCTCGGGAAATGGGTGTGGAATTGGTGGAAGGCGCCGACCTGTTCGTGCGCGATGACCGTGTGTTCATGCGCACCACCGACGGCCCCAAAGCCGTGGACGTGATCTACCGTCGCCTCGACGACGCATTCCTCGACCCGTTGGCCTTCAACCCCGACTCCATGCTCGGCGTGCCCGGCCTGCTGGCGGCGTATCGCTCGGGCAATGTGGTGCTGGCCAATGCCATCGGCACCGGGGTGGCGGATGACAAGTCGGTGTACCCCTTCGTCACCGAGATGATCCGTTTTTACCTGGACGAAGAACCGATCCTGCAGAACGTTCCCACCTTCCAGTGCCGTAAGCCCGACGAGTTGTCCCACGTGCTGGCCAACCTGCCGGACCTGGTGGTGAAGGAAACCCAGGGCTCCGGCGGCTACGGCATGCTGGTGGGCCCAGCGTCCACTGCCGCGGAAATCGAAGCCTTCCGCGCGCGTATCAAGGCCAAGCCCCACGCCTATATCGCGCAGCCAACCCTGTGCTTGTCCACCTGCCCGACTTTTGTCGAAAACGGCATTGCGCCGCGCCATATCGACCTGCGCCCGTTCGTGTTGTCCGGCAAGGAAACCCGTGTGGTACCCGGCGGTTTAACCCGTGTCGCGCTGCGTGAAGGGTCGCTGGTGGTCAATTCGTCCCAGGGCGGCGGCACCAAAGACACCTGGGTGGTCGAGGACTGATGCCATGTTGAGTAGAACTGCCTCGGATTTGTACTGGATGTCGCGCTACCTGGAACGCGCGGAAAACCTCGCGCGCATGCTCGATGTCAGTTATTCGCTGTCGCTGATGCCCCAGGATGGGCGCGGTGATGGCCTGCATGAACTGGCCATGCCGCTGTTGATCACCGGCACGCTGGATGATTACCGTGAGCGCCACGGTGAATTGCACGCCGAACGCCTGCTGCATTTCTTCGCACTGGATGCGGCCAACCCGGCCAGCATCTACAGTTGTCTCGGTGCCGCGCGGGCCAGCGCCCATGCTGTGCGTGGGCGAATCACTGCCGACATGTGGGAAAACATCAACGCAACCTGGCTGGAGATTCGCGAAATCTCACAGCAGGGCCTCAGCCGCTACGGCATGAGCCGCTTCTGCGAGTGGGTCAAGGAGCGTTCCCATCTGTTTCGGGGGGCGACCTACGGCACCATCATGCGCAATGACGCCTTCCGTTTTATTCGGCTGGGTACGTTTATCGAGCGCGCCGACAACACCCTGCGCCTGCTGGATGCGCGCTATGAAATGGCCGGCGACCAGGCCGAAGCGGTCACCGATGGCACCGCCCACGCCTACTATCAATGGAGTGCCTTGCTGCGCGCGTTATCGTCGTTCGAGGCATACACCGAGATCTACCGCGACGCCCCAGGTGCCCGGCAAGTCGCGGAGCTGTTGCTGTTGCGCGCCGATGTACCCCGCTCGCTGCGGGCCTGCAGCGAAGAGATCGACCAGATCCTCGCCAGCCTGCCCGGCATCAACGGCCGTCCGGCCCAGCGCCTGGCGGCCGAGATGGACGCGCGCCTGCGGTTTACCGCGATCGATGAAATCCTCGAGGAAGGCCTGCACGCCTGGCTGACCGACTTTATCCCCTTGGTCCGCCAGTTGGGCGACGCCATCTACAGTTCCTACCTGGAGGCCGCATGAGACTCTCCATCAGCCACGAAACCACCTACCACTACGAAGACCAGGTACGCGCCAGCATCCAGTACCTGCGCCTCACGCCCCACGACAGCGAGCGCCAGCACGTGCTCAGTTGGCAACTGGACCTGCCTCGCCCGGTGCGCGCGCAGATCGACCCGTTCGGCAACATCCTGCACGTGCTGACCCTGGACGAACCCCACGACGCCATCATCATTGGCGCCCGCGGCCAGGTGGATATCGACGAGCTGCGTGAGGCTGAACACGAGAGCCAGTCAGCCTTTCCGTTCCTGCGCTGCACCCGCCTGACCGAGCCCGACGAAGCCCTGCGCGCCTTCGCGCAACAGCATTGCCACCAGCGTCGTGATCGCACGGCCCTGATCGACCTGATGCACGCCCTCAACCAGTCGATGGTCTACACGCCCGGCGCCACCGAAGTCGACACCTGCGCCGCCCAGGCCTTCGCAGGGCGGGCGGGGGTGTGCCAGGACCATACCCATGCGTTCCTGGCCTGCGCGCGCAGCCTGGGCATTCCTGCGCGGTATGTGTCGGGGTATTTGTACACGGAAGACAGCACTCACCTGGCCAGCCACGCCTGGGCAGAAGCCTGGCTGGATGACGCCTGGTACAGCTTTGACGTGACCAACCAACTGGCCCGGCCGGAGCGGCATTTGAAACTGGCTGTGGGCCTGGACTACCTCGACGCTTGCCCGGTACGCGGCATGCGCCGTGGCGGTGGGCATGAGCAGATGCATGCCAAGGTGTTCGTGGCACCGACGCCGGTGGTCCTGGTCCAGCAGCAATAACCCGCTCGCCACCGAGATCAGGCTGGGTTCAGGGGTGTTGTTTACGCCCCGCCATATGCTTCAAGTACCCCACCAGCAATTCCAGCTCGCTGTCAGGCAACACGCTGGCGGCGAACGCTGGCATCTTCGCCTGCGGCCAGTGCCTCAGGCTCTGCGGGTCGCGGATATAGCGCTTGAGGAAGTCGCCGCTGAAATACTCCGTAGGGTTGTAGGGAACATTCAGGTCCGGCCCCACCTGTGCATCGCCGGCGCCATTGAGGCGGTGACAGGCCAGGCAGTTCTTCTGGAACAGCGCAAAGCCTTGGTTGACCGGATCATCCGCCGCCAACGTCGGGTCGGGCAACAGCGCCGGAAAACGTTCGGCCACCGTCTTCAACTGCTTGATCGCGGAGATCTGGAACGGCCACTGCTCCGGGCTGATATGCCCGGCCTGCGGATCGGTCCACACCAGGTAGAACGGCCCGGCACTCGGCTTGCCGTCTGCCAACGGGGGCCATGGGTGGGCCGGGTCTTCCACGGCCAGCCAGGCGCGGGCGCCGTTTTTTTGCAGCAACGGTGCCGCCGTCAGTTCGGCGGCGAAGCCATCCAGGGCAACGGCTTGCAGATGATTATCGGGCTGTAGGCCCGGCAGGAGCACTGCCAGCGGTACTGCGCGATAGGTCATGTTGCGCTTGTAGGAAACGTCATCGACGACCTGCACTGTCTGCGCATCCGGATGCTTGAGCAGGTCGGCGGTCTGCCAGGTCTTGCGGCTGTGATCCAACTCGACGGTCAATTGCGCCGCCGAAGCGGGCAGGACGAGCAACAAGGCAAGGAATGCAAAGAACGGTTTCAAGACGGCGGCCCCGTGTTAAGTGGCGATAGGACCCACGATAGCGGAAAAGCGCAGGTAAAAAGGCAGCCCCTGCAACAGGATCGCTATGCACGAAGTCCCGGCAGGTGCTGCCAAAAGCGGTAATCCTGAGGTACAGAACAGGCTCAAGAAGAGGTCACCCAATGACCTTGGTCAAGTTGGGCAAGATCAGAATCAATGTGGTGGCGAACAGAATAAGTCCCGCCTGACGTACTTTCGAATGTTTGAACATGGCTGACTGCCTTTTGTTGTTATTCCTGAGCGTCAAATGCGTGCCGTTGAATATGAGTATCGCAATGTGACGTGTCGCTTTTCTTACAGCTGCTCCAGCAAAACCCGGCAGCAACTTCTTACTGATTGAACCTTAGAGCCCTCGTTCTGCGCGGCTTAGACCCATTTCATATCACCTGATCAGCATTTCAGCTTAAAAAGG
Organism: Pseudomonas sp. GW821-FHT09C10; assembly: GCF_059418085.1. Taxonomy (NCBI): domain Bacteria; kingdom Pseudomonadati; phylum Pseudomonadota; class Gammaproteobacteria; order Pseudomonadales; family Pseudomonadaceae; genus Pseudomonas; species Pseudomonas sp. GW821-FHT09C10. The sequence continues at coordinate 74,744 of NZ_JBWKPE010000003.1, read as the reverse complement.
CATGAGGCATAACGCCATCTTGGCGCCAATGCCTTGGCTAGACAGCTAAAACGATTAATCCAGCAATTACCTTAGGTGCCTACCGTTCGTCCGAGCGTGGCGGTCAAAAGCAATGAGCGCATCCGTCATTGAAACCGTGTCAATCGGGCCTAAGGTAAGGGCATTACTGCGCAATGGTTCGAGGACGTCATGACCCAAGCTTTGATCTTTGATGCGATACGCACGCCCCGCGGCAAAGGCAAGGCCGACGGCGCCCTGCACAGCGTCAAGCCGGTAAACCTGGTGGCCGGCCTGCTCACCGCGCTGGGGCAACGCAACGACCTCGACACCCAGCAGGTGGATGACATCGTGCTCGGCTGCGTCACCCCGGTGGGCGACCAGGGCGCCGACATCGCCAAGACCGCCTCCCTGGTGGCGGACTGGGCCGTCAGCGTCGCCGGTGTACAGATCAATCGCTTCTGCGCCTCGGGCCTGGAGGCGGTTAACCTCGGCGCGATGAAAGTGCGTTCCGGCTTTGAGGACCTGGTGGTGGTCGGCGGCGTGGAGTCCATGTCCCGCGTGCCCATGGGCAGCGATGGCGGGGCCTGGGTGCTCGACCCGCAGACCAATATGCACAGCCACTTCACGCCTCAGGGGATCGGCGCCGATCTGATCGCCACCCTGGAAGGTTTCACCCGCGAGGATGTCGATACCTTTGCCCTACAGTCCCAGCAGAAAGCCGCCAGGGCGCGTGCAGACGGTTCCTTCAACAAGTCGTTGATCGCGGTGCAGGACCAGAACGGCATTGTGCTGCTGGACCATGATGAATTCATTCGCGCCGATTCCACCCTCGAAGGCCTGGGCAAGCTCAAGCCCAGCTTCGAAATGATGGGACAGATGGGCTTCGACGCCACCGCGTTGCGGGTCTACAGCCATGTGGAACGCATCCACCACGTCCACACACCAGGCAACAGCTCCGGCATTGTCGACGGCGCCGCATTGATGTTGATCGGCTCCGAAGCGAAGGGCCGCGAGCTGGGCCTGCAACCGCGGGCGCGCATCGTCGCCACGGCCGTCACTAGCACCGACCCGACCATCATGCTCACAGGCCCGGCGCCGGCCACCCGTAAAGCGCTGGCCAAGGCCGGTTTGCGCGTAGAAGACATCGACCTGTTCGAGGTCAACGAAGCCTTTGCCTCGGTGGTGCTCAAGTTCATCAAGGACATGGGCATCGACGCCGAACTCGTCAACGTCAACGGAGGCTCCATCGCCATGGGCCACCCGTTGGGCGCCACGGGTTGCGCGATCCTCGGCACCCTGCTCGACGAACTGGAGGTGCGCCAGCAGCGCTACGGCCTGGCCACCCTGTGTGTCGGCGGCGGCATGGGCATCGCCACCATTATCGAACGCCTCTGAGCCCAAGGAATTTGTCATGACCGTTGCCATTCGTTACGAAAAAGGCCAGGACCAGATCGTGGTGCTGACCCTCGACATGCCCGGCCAGAGCGCCAACACCATGAACGCCGCGTACCGTGAGGCGATGGCGGCCACCGTCGCACGCCTGCAAGCGGAAAAGGACGACATTGCCGGCGTGGTTATCACCTCGGCGAAGAAGACCTTTTTCGCCGGCGGCGACCTCAATGAACTGATCAAGGTCGACAAGGCCCATGCCAAGGATTTCTACGCCAGCGTCCTGGTGTTGAAGGCGCAACTGCGCAGCCTGGAAACCCTCGGCAGGCCGGTGGTGGCCGCCATCAATGGCGCAGCCCTCGGCGGCGGTTGGGAGATCTGCCTGGCGTGTCACTACCGCGTCGTGCTGGATGACAAGTCGGTGCAACTCGGTTTGCCGGAGGTCACCCTTGGCCTGCTGCCAGGCGGCGGTGGTGTGGTGAGGATGGTGCGCATGCTGGGCTTGGAAAAGGCGTTGCCGTATTTGCTCGAAGGCAAAAAAGTCCGGCCACAGCAAGCGCTGCAAGCCGGGTGGGTCGATGAGCTGGCGGCGGATCGCACTGAGCTGCTGGCCAAATCCCGCGCATGGATTCTCGCCAATCCGCAGGCCAGTCAGCCGTGGGACAACAAGGCCTATCAGATTCCCGGTGGTACGCCGTCTCACCCGAAAGTGGCGCAAATGCTCGCCATCGCACCATCGATTTTGCGCAGCAAAACCAATGGCTGCTTCCCGGCCCCGGAGAAAATCCTCTGCGCCGCCGTGGAAGGCGCGCAGGTGGATTTCGATACCGCACATGTGATTGAAACCCGCTACTTCACCGAATTGGTCACCGGGCAGGTGGCTAAAAACATGATGGGCACCTTCTGGTTCCAACTCAATGAAATCAACGCCGGCAGCTCGCGGCCTCAGGGCTTTGCGCCTTACGTGACGCGTAAGGTCGGGGTACTCGGTGCCGGGATGATGGGCGCAGGCATCGCCTATGTCAGCGCCTGCGCCGGTATCGATGTGGTGCTCAAGGACATCAACCAGGCGGCCGCCGAGAAGGGCAAGGCGCATTCGACGGCGCTGTTGGACAAGAAGGTCAGCCGTGGGCAATTGACCGCCGAGCAGCGCGAAACCACCCTAGCGCGGATTCATCCTACGGCTTCGGATGCTGATCTGGCTGGCTGTGACCTGATCATCGAGGCCGTGTTCGAAGACCGTGAACTCAAGGCCAAGGTTTCGGCTGCCGCCCACCGTGTTGTCGGCGATGACGCGGTGATCGCCTCCAACACGTCCACCTTGCCCATCAGCGGCCTGGCCACGGCGGTGCCGGATCAAGGCAAGTTCATCGGCCTGCATTTCTTCAGCCCGGTGGACAAGATGTCCCTGGTGGAAATCATCAAGGGCGCCCGCACTTCGGACGAAACCCTGGCCCGAGGTTTCGATTTCGTCCTGCAGATCAAGAAAACTCCGATCGTGGTCAACGACAGCCGTGGGTTCTTCACCTCGCGGGTGTTCGGCACCTTCACTAATGAAGGCATCGCCATGTTGGGCGAAGGCGTGGCTGCGCCGATGATCGAGACCGAGGCGCGCAAGGCGGGTATGCCGGTGGGGCCGCTGGCGGTGTCCGATGAAGTGTCCCTCAGCCTGATGAGCCATATCCGACAGCAGGCTGCCAAGGATCTGCAGGTTGAAGGTAAAACAGTCCCAAGCCATCCGGCGACGGTGGTGATTGATCTGTTGGTGAATGAGTACAAACGCGCGGGCAAGGCGGCGGGGGGAGGTTTCTACGAGTATCCGGCGGGCGGGCAGAAGCATTTGTGGCCTGAATTGAAAGCGCGCTTTGAGCGAGCCGACCAGCGCATTTCAGCGCAGGATGTGCGCGACCGTTTGCTGTTTATCCAGGCCATCGAGACCGTGCGCTGCGTAGAGGAGGGCGTGTTGATGTCCACCGCCGACGCCAACGTGGGGTCGATCTTCGGGATCGGTTTTGCCGCCTGGAGTGGTGGCGCGTTGCAGTTTATCAACCAGTACGGCCTCAATGACTTTATCGCCCGTGCCCGCTACCTGGCGGAACAGTATGGGGAGCGGTTCTCGCCGCCGGCGTTGTTGCTCGACAAAGCTGCGCAGAACACGACCTTCTGACGGTTTTGGGCATGTACAGGGCTTGCCTTGTCAGGGTATTTCAAGGCAGGCTCTGGGGTGTGCATTATTCCCATCACCGTGTCAGGTATTTTTTATGTCGCTACGCGTCTGTATCCTGGAAACCGATATCCTGCGTCCAGGCTTGATCGATCAATACCAAGGCTACGGGCAGATGTTCAAGCGCCTGTTCTCCAAGCAGCCGATTGCCGCCGAATTTGTTGTGTACAACGTGGTGCAGGGCGAATACCCGTCGGACGACGAAGTGTTCGACGCCTACCTGGTGACCGGCAGCAAGGCCGATTCCTTCGGTGCCGACCCCTGGATCCAGACCCTCAAGACCTACCTGCTCGAACGCTATGAGCGCGGCGACAAGTTGCTGGGCATCTGCTTCGGCCATCAATTGCTCGCGCTGCTGCTGGGCGGCAAGGCCGAGCGCGCGGGCCAGGGCTGGGGCATGGGTATTCACGATTACAAACTGGATACCCAGGCGCCGTGGATGAGCCCCGAAGTGCCAGAGCTGACGCTATTGATCAGCCACCAGGACCAGGTCACCACCTTGCCGGACAATGCCACGGTCATCGCCTCCAGCGAGTTTTGCCCGTTCGCCGCCTATCACATCGGCGACCAGGTGCTGTGCTTCCAGGGGCATCCGGAATTTATCCATGACTATTCCCGCGAGTTGCTGGAGATTCTTCAGACGACCTTGGGTGAAAAAGTCTACACAAATGGCGTGGCCAGCCTGGCGCGCGACCACCACGGCGTGACCGTGGCGGAATGGATGATGCGCTTCGTGGCGCACAAGCCTGAGGCCCGGGTTTAAAGCCAGCCCGAGCGCTTGAAACTGGCCCACAAGCCCGTGCAACCGAACGCAATAAACCCGAGCACTGCAAAATAGCCGTAGTGCCATTGCAGCTCGGGCATGTTCTGGAAGTTCATCCCATAAATCCCCGCCACCGCGGTGGGGAACGCCAGGATTGCCGCCCACGCGGCAAACTTGCGCTGCACCACGCTCTGGCGCGACGCTTCGAGCAATACACCGATCTCGATGGTCTGGCTGGCGATATCGCGCAGGGTGGTGAGGTCTTCCATCTGCCGCGTCACGTGGATCTGCACGTCACGGAAATACGGGCGCATGTTCTTGTCGATAAACGGGAAGCTCAGCTTCTGCAGTTCCTGGCTGATCTCCACCATCGGCGCCACATAGCGCTTGAGTCGCAGCACGTCGCGGCGCAGGCCATGGATCTTCTGGATATCGCGCTCGCTCAGCGAGCTGCACAGCACGTTGTGCTCCAGTTCATCGATCTCGGCGTGGATCGCCTCGCTGACCGGCTGGTAGTTCTCGGTGACAAAATCCAGCAGGGCATAGAGTACGAAATCTTCCCCATGCTCCAGCAATAGCGGCCGGGCCTCACAGCGTTGCCGAACAAAGCCGTAGGACGCCGAATGGCCGTTGCGCGCAGTGATGATGTAGCCGTTGCCGGCGAAGATATGGGTCTCGATAAACTCCAGCTTGCCGTTCTCGCGCACCGGTGAATAGGTGACGATAAACAGCGCATCACCGAAGGTTTCCAACTTGGGGCGGCTGTGTTTTTCCAGGGCATCTTCGATGGCCAGTTCATGCAGGTTGAACTGGCGTTGCAGGTTGGCCAGCTCCTGGGCGTTGGGCTCTTCCAGGCCGATCCACACAAAGTGCCCGGGTTTGGCGGCCCAGGCCGCGCCTTCGTCGAGGGTGATATCAGTGACTTTCTTTCCGGCGCTGTACACGGCGGCCGCAACAACTCTACCCATGGTGCTGATCACTTCTTATTAGGAGGACAGGTGTTGGGCAGCTTAGCTTGAATGACGTTCCGTTGCGGCGTTTGCAGGTGCTCGCTTTTTGTGACGAGCAAGCTTGTTTGCGTGGGTAGGCCAGGCCCCCCGGAAGGTGTTCAGGCAGATTGCACTTCGCGATCCATCGCTGTAATGCACTCATCCATCTGCGCCTGACAGGTCTGCATCAACTGCGGGATGTCATCCGAAGTCAGGCCCACAGTCGGAATCGGCGGCAGTGAGCGTATGAGCACATCACCACTGTTCCAGCGATTGAGCTTCATATGGGTAACGTAATTGCTGACACACACCGGCACGATGGGCACGCCAGCGGCGATGGCCATATGAAACGCGCCTTTCTTGAACGGCAACAGGCCTTTGCCCAGGTTGCGCGTGCCTTCCGGAAACACCCAGATCGACGTGTCCTGATGCTGCAACGTATGAGTGGTGGTGAGCATCGCGCGACGTGCCTTGTGCGCATTGCCGCGGTCGATCAGCACATTGCCCGCCAGCCAGAACAACTGGCCGAACAGCGGTACCCATTTCAGGCTCTTTTTGGCGATACACACGGTGCGATGGGGCACCACGGTGCCCAGCACAAACAAGTCATAGTTGGACTGGTGGTTGGCGATGATCACACACGTACCAGGCTTGTTGCGCAGGGAGTCGACATCGGTCTTCACCTTCAGGCGCAGGATCCACATGGCCGGCAGCGCATAGAGGCGCGCGCACAAGCGGCTGTTGTCCGGGTTGAACGGCCGGCAGGCCCCGAGCAGCACGCCCAGTACACCGGCCACCATAAAGTGCAGGCCCATCAATAACATGCGTAACAGAAAAAGCATCGACACGGCCCATCGGGATAAAAGGTGGCGCAGTGTACGGATGTGCACTGAATTCGGCAATTACCCGTAAAGAGGTAGGAGATAGGCGATGTTTAAGCACATGTTTCAACATGTGCCGATATAGGCAGGCTAGAGCGGCTAAAGATGTTTCGGATTCATTTGTACGAAAAAGCCCGACGCAAGGTCGGGCTCTGATGTTTCAGTTGTAGGGCTTAACTCAGGATATGGCCCTGATCCTGAATGATCGCCTCGTCCAAGGCTTCCAGCAGCGCCTTACGCACCTTCAGCTTGGTGTGCTTATGGGCATTCATATTCAGCTTCTTCAACTGACGTGCCGCTTCCAGCGCTGCCGCCTGCAGCTCTTCAGGTGCCACCACCTTGTCGAGGAAGCCGGCCTGCAACGCGCCTTGCGGGTCAAACATCTCGGCATTGATCACCGAGCGATGAAACGCCGACTTACGCAGACGGTCCCGCGCCAGCTCGATACCGGCGTGGTGCATGGTCATGCCGATCGCCACCTCATTCAGGCCAATGCTGAACGGGCCTTCCACCCCAATCCGATAATCTGCCGACAACAACAGGAACGCACCCTTGGCCACCGCATGCCCAGGGCACGCCACAATCACCGGAAACGGGTGGGACAACAGGCGACGCGCCAACGTCGAACCCGACGTCACCAGGCCGATGGCTTCTTTAGGGCCGGCTGTCATCACCTTCAAGTCATACCCACCCGACAGGATCCCCGGCGTGCCGGTGATGATCACCACCGCCCGATCTTTCTCGGCCTGGTCCAGCGCTGTATTGAACGCACTGACCACATCCGGAGAAATGGCATTCACCTTGCCGTTGCTCAGGGTCAGGGTCGCGATACCGTCTTCGAGGTGGTAAGCAATCAACTCACTCATGACGCGGTTCCTTGTAGGATTTGTTATAGAGAGGCTGTTTATAAAGGCGCATGCGCAGACGTTACCCACCACGCCCGCCCCGGTAAAGCGCCGTGACTGACTGCCCAGTCAGACTTTCCCCGCAGGGAGAACGCCGGAAGGCCTGGGGCAGGGCGCAACACCGACCCCAGACACAGGCCGCCCATGCCCAAGAATGGCAGAATCACCACCCCTTGCCGGGCGCATCCCGGCATAGCCGTCTAACCGCATGAAAATTCTGAAAAAAACCTTTGCCATCAGAAAGGCTTTCGACTACATTAGCGCGCCTCGACAGACTGAACTGGTTTGACGAGATACGGTGAAGTGTCCGAGTGGCTTAAGGAGCACGCCTGGAAAGTGTGTATACAAGAAATTGTATCGAGAGTTCGAATCTCTCCTTCACCGCCACATTCTGAAAACGCAAACCCCTGATTTTCCTAGAGAAAGTCGGGGGTTTGTGGTTTTTGGCGTTCAAAAAATACCCTCATGGAACCAATATGGGACTGGCGCCCCGTTCTGGTGCGTTGAGTTGGGGGGTAGACAGATGAACTCAAGCGTCTGCTCCCGCACTAAAACGCTACTTTGGGCCGATTGAACTAGGCTTCCACACCGCTCAGCAAGAATTGCCACCGTGCTAAACAGAGTCGCAAGACTGGATGGCAGCCTATTCAAATCGCTAAATAATTAGGAGAAACTGTAAAATGGAAGAGGTTACCGAGTTTTTTGCGGCCCAGAAGTTTCAGGATGCAATTGCTAATTTGGCTGCACGCCTAAGCGTCGATGATTTACCGATTGAGGCAGATAAGCAGTTCGTACAGTTTATACGTTCTGCGCTGGATCTGTTTAGAACCCATGCTCGTGATTTTGATGCTAATTGTCAGTTTAATATTAACTTGATTGGCAATCGATTTTATAATGATGTTCAAGAAGCGAGAACGAACGCGGGCAGTATCGAGGGTATTTTTACTAGTTGCTATAGATTCTTATCCGAGCTTGCCTTCTACAGAGAAAGTAATTTTCCGGGGGATGTGGGTTATGAAGTGCGCCGAGCATTAGAAAAGATTCAATATGAAGCTAGTGGAATTCCATCCAGAGTAAAAGATCAACTGGTTTATGCTGACAATTTCATGCCTGTTGCTTTAGCTAAAAGTTATTTAAATAAGGCGGATTTTGGGGTTATAAGGAGTTTTGACGAAAAATACGCAGGCCTAGGTGCCGTGGTCAAAGAATTAGATACGAAATTGGAAGGGAGCAAAAAAGATGTCGGTGCCCTCCATGATGCTTTAAAGAGCTATGAAGATGCTTTTAATTTTGTAGGGCTTCACAAGGGTTTTAATGATATTGCCCGCTCCAAAAGGCGCTCGTCTTATCTCAGTGTTTTTATTATGGTATTGTTGGCTTGTATGATGGTTGCACCTTTTCTATGGAAGATTTGGCATGTTCTTAATGATGTGCCTTCTAATGTATTCAACACAGAACTTTTTGTGGCTTTCCTAGGCTACGATCTTCTCCTTTTGTATTTTTTTAGAGTTGTTTTTCAAGGTTACAAGTCAGTGAAAGGCCAGCTCGTTCAACTGGATTTGAGAAAGGCTGTATGTCAGTTTATCCAGAGTTATGCAGATTATGCTGTGAAGATAAAAGGCAGCAACCCTGCACTCTTGGAGAAATTTGAGTCATTGGTCTTCAGCGGCATTGTTGCAAACGAAGAAAATATTCCGTCTACGTTTGATGGTGTAGAGCAGTTGGTCAAATTGTTTGAAAAGGTGAGAGCCCCTTAATAAGATTCGAGCTACGCTAAAGGCTTACGCCCAGCTGAAATGGTCAAATCGCAATGCTAGTTGCCAAAATGCGGCTTTCAGCGAATGTTGAGCTGATGCCGCGTTACTAATAACGACACTTATGTAAAAAAGGCCCCCACACCGAAGCCAAGTGCGGGGGCCTTTTTTTGGGAAACCAATCCCCCCTAGAGTGGCCTACCGGCTCCCGGCACTCTGGTTTTACAAGGAAAAGCGGAAAAATTTATTTGATTTTTAAACAAAACCCCTGATTTCGAAAGAAACCAGGGGGTTGTGATTTTCGGATTCTGAAAAAGACTGTGAGTATTAAATCACGCGCCCGGCGCATCCATGTGGCGCCCTATGACATCCAGCAAATCGCATCCGTCTCGCAGAGGGATTGAGCAGAGCAATGCAAAATCGCTCAGAACAACGGCATCACTGCTGATTTCACTGCGTAGTGCGAGGTTCTCCAGGACTTGGGTGACGGCGCGAAGTCGATATGTCGCGGCATCGAGCAGTATCTGCAGAGGCACGGTAGTGTCGACAAAAAGGGCAGGGGTGGCGCTGTCGTTGCTGGTAAGTGCTATGTATTGGTTCATGAATTAAGTCCGTTCACTTAGTAGAAGGTCCGCCACACATTTGTCGCCAAACAAATGGTGGCAGCTGTACGCGGGTTGGCGAACCGGGACAAGAACGGACAAAGACCGGCAGACCCAAGGGTCTCCCACGCACAGCTACCATTGAGCAGCTTATTGCGTGCAGGGCCGACCCGCAAATTAGCCGGGAGGCTTTCTGCCATCTTGTAGTCGAGTCGCCAAACCCGATCGCCATTTCAGCGACCGAGGGACTATAGGCTGGGTGGTTTTGAAGTGGGAGAGTGGCGCTTCTGAGTGACTTGTAGGAAGTTGCTCAAATCTATTGTTGCTGCGCAATAGATCACCCCCCTCAATGCCTATGCCGATGATGCACATCCGGAAAATGCGCATGGCTGTGCCTCAGCGGACTGTGCACATGCACATGGCTATGGGGTTGCGCCGGATTCCACGAAAACCCGTGCTCATGCTGATGATGTTCATCATGCACATGCCGATGCCCGTGTTCCGTCGCGTCATGCTGATGATCATGGGCATGCCGTTCCGTCAGGTGCAGCCAAACCCCCACGGCCATCAACGCTGAAGCAATCCAGAACGCCAGCGTCACTGACTCACCCAACAACAGCACCGCAATCGCAGCACCCAGGAACGGCGCAGTCGAAAAATACGCCCCCGTGCGTGCACTGCCCAGTCCGCGCAACGCCAGCACGAACATCACCAGGCTGATGCCATAGCCCAGAAAACCCACCAGCAAGATAGGCGCCAGCTGCGCCATGCCCGGGATCCGCGCCCCGAGATAAAGCGCCAACCCGCCATTCACCAGCCCCGCAATCAACCCCTTGGCCCCGGCGATAAACAGCGCGTCCGATGCAGACACCTTGCGCGTCAGGTTGTTATCGATCCCCCAGCACAGGCACGCCACGGCAACCGCCAGCGGCCCCGTCCAGTCATGGCTGGTGCCACCGCCGTCGGCCCCTGACAACACCACGCCGCCCAGCACGATGGCGATCATCCCCAGGACGATGCGACGGTCGGCATTTTCCCTGAACACGACCCAGGCGATAACGGCGGTCAGCACCGATTCCAGGTTGAGCATCAGTGACGCGGTGGCGCCAGCGGTGCGGCTCAAGCCGAACATCAACGCGACTGGCCCGAGGATGCCGCCGAATGCGATGGCGCCGAGCAGCCAGGGCCATTCCGAAGGGGTCAGTCCGCTGGGTTTCCAGCCACGATCACGGATCAGGCGTACGCCGGCGAGACCTACGCCGCTGCCGAGGTAGAGCAGGCCGGCGAGCAGCACGGGCGAGAGGCCCAGGCCGAGGTGCTTGGCGAGCGGGGTGCTGGCGCCGAACAGGGCGGCGGCGGCGAGTGCGTAGAAGATACTGAGGTTCATGGGCCATCCTCGAAAGGTTGGCCCATGATACGTCGTGGGCTCAGGTTAAAGCTTGGGCGATTTGGGCAACGTCATCTTCAGGCTTGCACATACACCCACGCCGTCAGCCCGGACGCCAACGTCACAGCCATGCGCTTGTAGTCCGCCACTTCATACGCATCCGCCGCCGCCAGTTCCTGCTCGGAAATCTGAAACACCATCCCCTCAATACGCGCCCCCGCCTCGGTGGTAGGTTGCACAATCGGGTGATGGGTCTTGCCGCTGCTGGCCAGTACCTGCGGGTCGGTGATTTCTACCCAGCTTTGCGCGTAGCCCAGCATTGCATCGTGTCGGCCCGCCAGTTCCCGCCCGAAGTTGGCCAGTTGCACGGTTTTGTCCTGCAATGTGCCGTAGGAAAACAACAGCACAGAGTGTTCAGTGGAGCGTTCCATTTCTGTTCCTTTAACGGTCAGGCGAGTAAGTCTTCATAGAAGGCGCCGTAGGGCTTGGTGGGGTGGGCGATCTGGATTTCCAGGATCCACAGCCCTGCATTCGGGTAGTGCTCGAAGTCACCCAGGTCGCCGCCACGATGGATGGCGTGGGGGAAGTCGCTGACGCGATGGCCCTTGATGTCCAGGTTCAGTTGCCAGCCCATGGCCTGGGCTTGTTCTTCGGCGTAGCGGTAAAGCTCCAGGCCGACGACCTGGTCGTTTTTCCAGCGCGCTTGCACGCGGTCGAACAGCGTTTTGGCGGCGTGGGAGCAGGCAATCATGTCCGCGTCGTTGCCGGTGGCGAAGGTCGCGCCGGCATCGCCTTCGTGGCCTTGCCACACGGCGCCCATGTCGATGAAGAAGATGTCGTTGTCGCCCAGCACCGGGTCGCCATCGGAGCGCTGCTTGAAGGTCTTGAGGGTGTTGGCGCCGAAGCGCACCAGCAGCGGGTGCCAGATGCGTTGCATGTCGAGCTCGGCAAGCACGTGCTTGCCCAATTCGCGCGCTTCGGATTCCAGCATGCCGGGGCAGATGCGCTGGGCGAGGTAGTCGATGGCTTGCCAGGTCATGGCCTGGGCATAGCGCATGGATTCAATGCTGTAGGCGGCGCCCACGGCTTCTTTGGGTTGTGCGGACACCGGTCTCTCCTTGGGTAGCGTTATGCCATTTACTATATAGCGATGAATGCAACGCGCCCAAGTAAAATTGCTAGATATGCAGCCAGGCCAGGCTACCTAGCACCACCGCCACACCCGCCGCCGCATAGGACATGCGCTTCAACCATTCCCTTCTCGTCAACAACGTAATCGCCGCCAGCGAAATCGCGATCTGAATCGCGGTCATCGCCTGGGCCCAACGATGATGCTGGTGCAGGGCCTGCTCGGATTTTTCATCCCATTCCTTTGAGGTCGCTTCCAGTTTTTCCGCTTGCTTGCGTACCTCTTCCTTCTGGCTTTTGTAGCGCTCGATCTCATCCTTGTAATGGGCGGCATCCACACCGGGAATATGGGTCGCGAGTTCCGCCAGGTTCTGTCGGCTGGACTTGGCCTGGTAGTAGTTCCATTGGTTGGCGGCGTCGGTCTTGATGATGGCCGCGTTGTTCTTGTCCATCGCCGCCTCACTCTCGGTGGAGCCGGCCTGGTAGCTGAGCATGGCGCCGAGGGTGGCCATCAGCGCGGTCATGACGGCGATGCGGCTGGCGAAACTGTCACCACGGGCGTGGGCATGTTCGGTGGTGTGTTCGAGATGTTTTTCGTGGGGGCTGGAGACTTCGAAGGCTTCGGACATGGGGGCGCGCCGGTGAAGGGACTGAGGGAGTCTGATTCTTCACCAGAGAAGCTGTCTCAATCCTGTACGTAACGCTGCAAACCCTGCACCAGGGCATCGAACATCACTCGGCAGCGCGGGCTGTTGCGCAGGTCTTCGTGCATGGTGACCCAGGTGTCCATCTTGAACGCAAAGGCATTCGGCAGAACGCGTTGCAGGCGTGGGTCGCGCTTGGCCAGTTGCACCTGGCAGCCGCCAATGCCGGCACCGGCGCGAATCAGCGCCAGTTGTGCCAGGTCGCTGTCGCTGCTGAGGGCAAACGCGCTGCGCTCGAAGCCAGGAATAGCCAGGCTGCGGATAAACGCGGTTTCCTGGTCGAAGCCGATCACCGAGTGCGCCGCCAGTTCTTGCAGTTGCTGCGGGATACCGTGCTGTTGCAGGTAGTCGTCGCGGGCGTGCAAGCCCACTTCGATCAGGCCGATACGCCGTGCCAACAGTTGTTCCTGGCTCGGGCGGACCATGCGCACGGCGATGTCGGCTTCCAGTTGCAGCAGGTCGCTCAGGCGGTTGGTCAGGATCAGTTCGACCTTGAGATGGGGTTGTTGCTGGCGCAATTGGCTGAGGATCGGCGGCAGTACCTCAACGCCGACCACTTCACTGGCAGACACCCGCACTACGCCGCGTACTTCATCACCTTGTGACGAGGCGGCGCGCTCGAGGGCGGCGGCGGTACGCGCCATGGTTTCGGCGTGGGCGCGCAGCGTGTGGGCGACCGCCGTCGGCAACAAACCGGTCGGTGAGCGGGTAAACAGCACAACGCCCAGCGCGGTTTCCAGGGCGGCAATATGCCGACCGACCGTGGGCTGTGTGATGCCGAGCTGCCGTGCGGCCCCCGACAACGAGCCCTCCTTGAGTACACCGAGGAAGGTTCGGTAAAGCTCCCAACCGATAGTCAATGCCATGCATAAATGTATAGCGGCTGGATGCTCTTGGGCAATTTATCTATAGCGTGCCGGCGCTCAGGATGACCCCATCAACTCAGTGCGGGAGGCAGGGCATGGACAAGGTATTGGTACTCGGCGCGACCGGTGGGATCGGCGGTGAAGTGGCACGCCAGTTATTTGCCAAAGGGTGGCAGGTCATAGCGCTGACGCGGGAGGTGGACAAGGCCCGTCGCCACAGCAGCAATTTCACCTGGGTACAGGGTGATGCGATGAACCGTTCGGATGTGCTCGCGGCGGCCAAAGGGTGTTCTGTGATCGTGCATGGAGTGAATCCGCCCGGTTATCGCCGCTGGGCCGAGCTGGTGTTGCCGATGCTGGATAACAGCATTGCCGCGGCGATCGCAGAAGGGGCGACCATTGTGTTGCCGGGCACCGTCTATAACTATGGGCCGGATGTTTTCCCACGGGTTGGCGAAGATTCGCCCCAGCACCCGCACACGCGCAAAGGTGCGATTCGCGTCGAGATGGAGCGGCACCTGCTGGATGCATCGCGTAACGGTGCGCGGGTGCTGATTGTGCGGGCCGGGGATTTTTTCGGCCCCAGGGCGGCCAACAGCTGGTTTTCCCAAGGCCTGGTCAAACCGGGCAAACCGGTGGCCACGGTAAGTTACCCGGGCGTGCCGGGGATGGCGCACCAGTGGGCCTACCTGCCGGATGTGGCACGCACGATGGTCCAGTTGCTGGAGCGTCGCGATCGCCTGGAACCGTTTGCGCGTTTTCATATGGCCGGGTATGTGGACACCGATGGCACTCAGATGGTTGAGGCCATCCGCCGAGTCGTCCAACGCAGGACGGGCACCACACCCCGCGTGGTCGCGTTCCCCTGGTGGCTGCTGAAGCTGGTTGCGCCTTTTGTCGTCACCTTCCGCGAACTGCAGGAGATGCGTTACCTGTGGCAAACCCCGCTGCTCCTGGACAATTGTCGGCTCCTGCAAGCCCTGGGCAATGAACCCCATACGCCGCTGGATGAGGCGGTGGAGGCCACGCTGGTCGGCATGGGCAACCTGGCTACTGCGGCAAACCCCGCGGCTGCCTGATCAAGCGCACATACACCGCGATATTGATCACCAGCACCAACGCGCCCAGGCCCAGCTGGATCTGTGGCGTCAGCCCGGCCGGGTAGATCAGCGTGAGGATGTAATGCTCGATAAACCCACCGCCATAACCGTCCTGCCCGGCGAGATGGCGAAACAGGTTTTCCCAGCGGGTCAGCGGACAGGGCAGGTGGAACACTTCGACCGCCACGCCCCACGCAGCGGCGGGCAGGTGCAGCCAGATAACCGGGCGCCATTTCAGGGCCAGCAGCCCACCAAACAGTACGAACAGGATGAAACACAGGTGGAACAGCACGAGGCTGTCTGCGGCTAGACGATAGAGCATTGCGCGCGCATCGAAAGGAGGGGGCGCACAGTCTAAAGGGTTGCTAGCGGGCAAGCGTGGCCGTTATTGTGCTGAATCCTTTTAGTCCTTCCTCCAGGGTTTTGTTGTGATGAATGCACCGCGTACCGCAGTCGGTCCGATCAAGGCCGTGATTTTTGATATGGACGGGTTATTGCTGGATACGGAAGGCATCTACACCGAAGTCACGCAGATCATCGCTGAACGCTACGGCCGAACCTACGACTGGGGCATCAAGCAGCACATCATCGGGCGCGGCGCCCAGGATTTGGCCGACTATGTGGTCAAGGCGCTGGACCTGCCGATTACCCCGGCTGAATTCCTCGAAATTCGCGAGCCGTTGATGAGCGAGCGCTTTCCCAAGGCCTTGGGCATGCCCGGCGCCGAGGCGCTAGTGCGGCACTTGAAGGCGCACAACATACCGATTGCGGTGGGCACCAGTTCGTCGCGCAATTCGTTTGGCCACAAGACTACGTTGCACCGCGAGTGGTTTGGTTTGTTCGACACCATCGTCACCGCTGACGACCCGGAAGTCGGCGCCGCCAAGCCGGCGCCGGACATCTTCCTCACCGCCGCGCGCCGCCTGGGCGTTGCGCCCGAGGATTGCCTGGTGTTCGAAGACTCGCCGTTTGGTGTGACGGCGGCGAAGGCCGCCCATATGACCGCCATCGCCGTACCCGATGAAGCCATGGCCGACAGCAAGTACCAGCATGCCGACCAGATCATCCGCAAGCTTGCGGATTTCGACCTGGCGGCCTATGGCCTGCCGCCCATCGCCTGAACCAACAAGGTCAACCTGTGGGAGGGGGCAAGCCGCTCCCACATTGCTTAAGCGCTGAACCCACCGTCGATAGTCAGGCTGGCACCGGTGATATACCCCGCTTCCGGCCCGGCCAGATACGCCACAAAACTGGCAATCTCTTCCACATGCCCGTAACGCCCCACCGCCATTAGCCCGATCAGGCTCTCGGCAAAATCGCTGTTTGCCGGGTTCATGTCCGTGTCCACCGGCCCAGGCTGCACGTTATTGATCGTGATGCCACGCGGTCCAAGATCCCGCGCCAAACCCTTGGTCAAACCGACCAGCGCCGCCTTGCTCATTGCGTATGGGCCACCACCGCCAAACGGCATGCGTTCGGCATTGGTGCTGCCGATGTTGATCACCCGGCCACCTTCACCCATATGCCTGGCGGCTTCCTGGGTGGCGATAAACACGCTGCGTACGTTGATCGCCAGGGTCTGGTCGAAGTCTTCCAGCTTGAAGTCTTCCAGCGGTGCGATGGCCAGCACGCCGGCGTTATTCACCAGGATGTCCAGGCGGCCGAAGGCTTCCACGGTGGCGTTGACCGCGTTGCGGATCGCAGTGGCATCGGCGCTGTCGGCGTGAATCGCCAGGGCTTTGCCGCCTTCGCTGATCACGCTGTGCTGCAGGGCTTCAGCCTTGGCGGCCGAGCTGACGTAGGTAAAGGCAACGGCTGCACCCTGTGCTGCCAGGCGCTTGACGATGGCGGCGCCGATGCCGCGGGAACCGCCTTGAATCAAGGCGACTTTGCCGCTGAGGTTGTGTGTGGTCATGTCGATCTCCTGGTTATTCAAGGCGCAATGCCCTGTTGTTGGAGCCGAGTATCGACCTCGCTCGCCGCTGCCGGTAGACCGTGATTGCTATAGTCTGTGTAAACCAAAAGTTTAGAGTAGGGCGACATGGAAAGCTTTGGCAGTATCGAATGCTTTGTGCGCAGCGCTGAAGGTGGCAGCTTTGCCGAGGCCGCCCGGCACCTGAGCCTGACCCCGGCAGCGGTCGGCAAAAGCGTCGCCAAGCTCGAAGCACGCCTCGGCGTGCGGCTGTTCCAGCGCAGCACCCGGCGCCTGGCCCTGACCGAAGCCGGCAAGCTGTTCCTGGCCGAAGTCAGCGGCAGCCTCACCACCATCCAGAATGCCGTGGCTAACCTGGCCAGCGCCGAAGGGCGGCCGGTGGGCACGCTCAAGGTCAGCATGGGCACGGTGTTTGGCAATCGCTACGTGGTGCCGTTGCTGGGGGCGTTCATGGCGCGCTTTCCGGATATCAGCCCGGATTGGCATTTCGACAACCGCCAGGTGGACCTGATCGGCCAGGGCTTCGATGCCGCCATCGGTGGCGGTTTTGAGCTGCCCCAAGGGGTGGTGGCGCGCAAGCTGGCGCCGGCGCATCGGGTGCTGGTGGCCTCGCCGGATTACCTGGCGCAGCGCCCGCCGGTGCGCGAGCCCGAAGACTTGTCGCGCTGCAAGGGCATTCTGATCCGCTCGCCGCAAACCGGGCGTATCCGTTCCTGGCAGTTGACCAGTGTCGAACGTGAACACCGCCCGCTGGTGCTCAAGCCCGGCATGACCATGAGCGACTCCGAAGCCGCCTGCTGTGCCAGCGCCCAGGGCCTGGGGATTGCGCTGGTGAGCATGCCCATGGCCGTGCCGTTCCTCGACAGTGGCGCGGTGGTGCGCGTGTTGCCCGGCTGGTGTGTCGACGACGGCAATATTTCCATCTACTACGCCGAGCACAAACTGCTGCCCGGCAAGACCCGGGCGTTTGTGGATTTCATCATCGAGCAGTTTGCCGAGAGGAAGCTGGGCCAGAGGTTCAGCGCAATCTGAAAGCAGGTGCCGGTCAGCGGCCGAACCGAGTCGGCCAGCCAATCACCTGCTTCGGGCGTGGCGTCGCGTAAGTGCGGATCTTCGACGTCGACAACCCCAGCCGCACCAGGGATTCGGCAATGGTCACCGCCGCCGTCACCCCATCCACCACCGGCACCCCGGTGCGCTGGCGAATCTGCTCATCCAGCCCGGCCATGCCGCCGCAACCCAGGCAGATCACTTCGGCCTTGTCCTCGCGGATGGCCAGTTCCGCCTGGCGCACGATGGCTTCCATAGCGGCCAGCGGGTCTTCTTCCAGTTCCAGCACTGCCATGCCGCTGGCGCGCACCGAGGCGCAGCGCTGGTACAGGCCGGCGAGTTTCAGGCGGTCTTCGATCAGCGGCACGGTGCGGTCCAGGGTGGTCACCACGGAGTAGGCGTGGCCCAGGAACATTGCGGTGCTGGCTGCTGCTTCGGTGATGTCCACTACCGGCACATTCAATAGTTCCTGCAAACCTTCCCGGCCGTGCTCGCCGTAGCCCGCCTGGATCACCGCATCGAACGGTTGGTCGTAGGCCATCACCCGGTCCATCACGGCGATGGCGGCCAGGTAGCTTTCAAAGTTGCCCTCCACCGATTCCGCGCCGAAGTAGGGCGTGAGCCCGACAATCTCGGTGCCCGGCGAGGCCACGGACCGCGCCTGTTGAGCGATGGTTTCAGTGATGGATTCGGTGGTGTTGACGTTGACCACGAGGATGCGCATGGAAGGTCCTTACTCAGTGACTGACGTTATCGACGGCAATGCTTTCGCCGCTGACATCGGCGTAGAACGGCTGGCGCTTGGCGATCAGCAGGTACAGCAACCCTGCAATACCGGCGCCAAACAACCAGGAAAACGGTGAGACGCTGGCAAAACCGGGCAACAGCGCCAGCAGGATGGCGATCACGGCTGCAGGAATAAACGCCGCCACGGCACGCATATTCACCCCACGGCTGTAGTAATAAACGCCATTCGGGTTTTCGCTATACAGCTGCGGCACGTCCACCTGGCTTTTACGAATCAGCCAGTAATCGACCATGATCACCCCGTACAGCGGCCCCAGCAGCGCGCCCAGGCCGGAGAGGAAATACACGATCACCAACGGGCTGTTGTAGAGGTTCCACGGCAGGATCAGCACCGCCACGGTGGCGCTGATCAAGCCGGCCCGGCGGAAGTTCAGGTATTTGGGGGCCAGGTTGCTCAGCACAAAGGCCGGCGCGACGAAGTTGGCCATGATGTTCACCGCCACGGTGACGATCAGGAACGCCAGGCAGCCCAGCACGAGAAAGAAGGTATTGGGGATGGCGGCGATGATTTCAGTCGGGCTTTCGATCACCCGGCCATTGAGTTGGAATTGACCGCCGCACAGCAGCACGGTGATGGCCGCGAACACCAGGATATTCACCGGCAGGCCCCAAAAATTGCCGACCAGGATGGTCTTGCGGCACGGCGAAGAGCGCGCGAAGTCGCAGAAGTTGAGGATCAGCGTGCCATAGATCGCCAGCCACAACGCGCCACCGGCAAAGATATTGCGCCACATCTCGCCGCCGCTCAGCGGTTCGCGGATCGACCAGGCGATGTGGCCACCGGCCTGGAAGTACATCCAGCCGGCCAGCGCTGCCACCGTCAGCAGAATCACCGGTCCGGCGAAGCCTTCATAGCGGCGCACCATCTCCATGCCATAGGCCAGGATCACCAGTTGCACGAACCAGATCGCCACGAAACAGGCCCAACCCAGGGTCGATAATCCCAGGATCGAGTTGTGGTCATAGTCGGCAAAGCCCGGATGAATCGCCGTCAGCAGTACGCGGAACACCACCGACGCCAGGTAGGTCTGGATACCGAACCAGGCAATCGCGATTACCGCGCGGATCAACGCCGGGATCTGCGCACCGTGAATGCCGAAGCTGATGCGGCTGATCACCGGAAACGGCACGCCGGTCTTCTGGCCCATATACCCTGACAGGTTCATGAAGAAGTACACCAGCGCCGCGCCGATGCCCAGGGACAACAGGATCTGCCAGCCGCCCAGGCCCAGCGCATAGAGGCCGATGGCGAACGAATAGTTGGCGATGTTGTGCACGTCATTGGTCCACAGCGCGAAGATGCTGTAGCGCCCCCAACGTCGGCCTTCGACCTTGGTGGGCGCCAGGTCCTTGTTGTGCAGGCGCGGGCTGAGCACCAGGGGGCCGGGGTTTGCGGCGTCCGGGTTCAGGGTGGAGGAGGGCAGATCCAGTGCGATGTTATTCGAGAGGCTTGTACGCATTCCGGCAGGCTCCAGCACATCTGCCGGGGCGCTGCAGATGGCAAAGTGTATGTAGGTTTTGTATTTATTGTATACAAGGCGTATTTCACCTTAAGCCACATGCGTGCCAGCTTTGGATCTATGAAAGTCCTGGGTAATTTCGTTTTTATAGGTTGGTTGAATAACTGGCTGAATTTGAAGAAATATAAATTGACCGATTGAACAGCTATTTATTTTTGCGTTGTCAGCTTGTGATTCACCAGGCCAACCGAGGGGGAGGGGAGAGGTGTTACGTTATGGTGCGGATGAAGAAAAATTGCACACATAAATGGCACCGATGGTTACATCTATGTGTACATCTCTGACATTCAACACAAGACAAATGTGGGAGGGGGCTTGCCCCCGATTGCGGTGTGTCAGCAACTATTGAACTGGCTGACCCACCGCTATCGGGGGCAAGCCCCCTCCCACATTTTTTACAGCATCAACTTCAAGCCTTGCTGATGATATTCCCGGCATGCAGCCCGCATTCCTTCTGCGTGGCTTCTTCCCACCACCAGCGCCCTTCGCGCTCGTGCTGGTTCGGCAGCACAGGCCGGGTGCACGGCTCACAGCCGATGCTGATAAAGCCGCGCTCATGCAGGCTGTTGTACGGCAGCTCCAGCATGCGGATGTAACCCCAGATCTCCTCGCTGGTCATCTGCGCCAGCGGGTTGAACTTGTACAGGGTACGTTCCGGGGTGGAGAAGGCCGTGTCGATTTCCAGCGCCGCCACCTGGCTGCGGGTGCCGGGGCTCTGGTCGCGGCGTTGGCCGGTGGCCCAGGCGCTGACGCCGGAAAGCTTGCGGCGCAGCGGCTCGATCTTGCGCACGCCGCAGCATTCGCCATGGCCGTCCTTGTAGAAGCTGAACAGGCCTTTTTCCTTGACGAAGGGTTCCAGCTTGCTCTGGTCCGGCGAGATCAGTTCGATATCGATCTTGTAGAAGTCGCGCACCTGCTCGATAAACCGGTAGGTCTCCGGGTGCAGGCGGCCGGTGTCGAGGCTGAACACCTTGACGTTCTTGTTCAGCTTCCACGCCATGTCCACCAGCACCACATCCTCGGCGCCGCTGAAGGAAATCCACAGGTCATCACCGAACTGGCTGAACGCCAGCTTGAGAATGTCCTGGGCAGACTTGTTGGCATAAGTCGTGGCGAGTTCAACGACGTCGAAGGCTTGGTTCATCAGGACGGTTCCTACAGTTCAATGGCGCTGAGCGCTCTATAGGGGAGCGATGGTATCAAAATCCGCCCTGCGTTGCGGCGGCGGGCTTGAATCGCTAGAGTTCGGCAGTCCTTTTGCTCGCTCAACCAACAACATCTAATGGGAGTGTCTTGTGGAAATTGCCTGTCTCGACCTGGAAGGGGTGCTGGTGCCGGAAATCTGGATCGCCTTCGCCGAAAAAACCGGTATTGAATCCCTGCGGGCCACCACCCGGGACATTCCCGACTACGACGTGCTGATGAAGCAGCGTCTACGCATCCTCGACGAACATGGGCTCAAGCTCGCCGACATCCAGGAAGTGATCGCGACTCTCAAGCCGCTGGACGGCGCCATCGAGTTCGTCAACTGGCTGCGCGAGCGCTTCCAGGTGGTGATCCTGTCCGACACCTTCTACGAATTCTCCCAGCCGCTGATGCGCCAGCTGGGCTTCCCGACCTTGTTGTGCCACCGTCTCATCACCGACGAAAACGACCGCGTGGTCAGCTATCAACTGCGCCAGAAAGACCCCAAGCGCCAGTCGGTATTGGCGTTCAAGACCCTCTACTACCGCGTGATCGCCGCGGGCGACTCCTACAACGACACCACCATGTTGGGCGAGGCCGACCGTGGGATTCTGTTCCATGCGCCGGACAATGTGATTCGAGAGTTCCCGCAATTCCCGGCGGTGCATACGTTTGAGGATTTGAAGAAAGAGTTCATCAGGGCGTCGAATCGGCAGTTGAGCCTGTAATTTCTTTCGGTCCGGCTGAGGGCCCTATCGGGGGCTTGCTCCCGATGGGGAAGGTAGCGCCACTACCATGTTTCTGTCAGCTCCCTGCAAGCAATCGCTCATAAGGAATACTCAAGCCTTCATGCAGCCGCTTGATCATCGACAGGCTCAGCTTGCGCTTGTGGTTCAGCACTTCGGATACACGTCCGCTGGTGCCGATAAATGGCTCCAGGTCGCGGGCAGTCATGCCCAGTTGCTCCATGCGAAATTTAATGGCTTCCACCGGATCGGAAGGTGGCATTGGGTAATGTTCGGCTTCGTACTTCTCAATGAGTACTGCAAGAATTTCCAGCTCATCGCCTTCAGTCGAGCCGATGTCCGCTCCCCAGAGCTGCTGTACCCGCGCGAGTGCAGCAGTGAGGTCTTCCTGGGAGTGTATGGGTTTGATGTTCATTACACGGTCTCCGCGTTGATCTGGTCGTACTGCCCATGAGTCCCTACGAACCGTATGAACCCAAGCTGTCGCTGGTAATCGATCGCCATGATCACTCGATATTTGTTGCCGCCCACGTTGAATACAACCCTGCCACCTTTGAGAATGCTCGCGGTCCTGAGCGCTGCCTTGAGTGCTTGTGGCGTCGGGTAAATGGCCTTTTCCATATGGCGATACAGTTCTATAAGCGGTGCCTTTGCATCGATATAGGCGGGTTGGCTTTCCCAGAATATTCGTAAGGTCGAGAGGGCGATTATCCGCATCGCTGCAACCTCCCAATTTGGGAGATGATAGGCGCGGTTGAGAGGGGGCGCAATCTCGGAAATATTTCCTGACGGGTAGGCAGTCGCTTCATGTGATCCTTCACAGACGGCGGGTGGACGGTTGAAGCCGGACGCTATCTTCCGACGTTCAACTACGTCTACTGCGTTTCTGATTCAGGTTTTTTCTACTGCTCGGCGCTGCGTCTGAGAACCAGGAAGGCACTGTGCGCTACAGGCTTTCCAGCGTTTGTAACAACACCCGCACCTTCGTCAGCGACTCCTGGTACTCCGCCTCCCACTGCGAATCCGCGACAATCCCGCCGCCGCCCCAGCAACACACCTGTCCCTCCTTGACCAGCAAACTGCGGATGGCGATGGAGCTGTCCATCTCGCCGCGCACATCCAGGTACACCAGCGAACCGCAGTACAGCCCACGGCGTGTGGGCTCCAGTTCGTCGATGATCTGCATCGCACGGATCTTCGGCGCGCCGGTGATCGAGCCACCAGGGAAGCTGCCGGCGATCAGGTCGAGGGCGTCTTTATCGTCGGCCAACTCGCCGGTCACGCTGCTGACCAGGTGGTGCACATTGGGGTAGCTTTCCAGACTGAACAATTCCGGTACATTGACCGAGCCGGTGCGGCAGGTGCGGCCGAGGTCGTTGCGCAGCAGGTCGACGATCATCAGGTTCTCGGCGCGGTCCTTGGGGCTGGCCAGCAGTTCGGCAGCATTCGCCGCGTCTTCTTCCGGCGTAAGGCCGCGGGGGCGGGTGCCTTTGATCGGGCGGGTCTCGACGTGGCGCTCGCTGATGCGCACGAAACGCTCCGGCGACAGGCTCAGCACCGCGCCGTCGTCCGGCAGGCGCTGGAACCCGGAAAACGGCGTCGGGCAGGCTTCGCGCAACGCGCAGTAGGCGGCCCAGGGATCGCCCAGGCACGGCGCGCGGAAACGCTGGGCGAAGTTGACCTGGTAGCAGTCGCCCGCCTGGATGTAATCCTGGATCCGCACGATGGCTTGGCGGTAGGCCTCGGCACTGAGGTCGGGCGCCATCGGGCCCTGGAGTTTGAACGTCGCAGAGGTATCGACCGCCCCATGGCTGAACAACGCGATCAGCCGTTGCCGTTCGCTGTCTGCTAGTGAGGGGTGAAACACCAGCTGGCTGCTCCGGGCCTGGTGGTCACTGATCAGCGCCCAAGCGTACAGCCCGAAGCGCGCGTCCGGCAGGTGCAGGTCATCCACCGCCAGGTGCGGCATGGGCTCCAGGTGCCGGCCGAAGTCGTAGCTCAGGTAGCCGATCAAGCCACCGGCGAACGGCAACTGCAAACCGGCGGGGATTGCGGCTTCACCCAATCGCGTCAGGTTTTCTCGCAGGCGTTGCAGGAAAGCGGCGCCGCTTTCGTCAGGCGCTACCGTCAAGGTTGCGTCGGGCCAGGCGCTGAGCAGATCGTAACGCCCACGCTCGGCCGCCGGGCGGCCGCTGTCGAGCAGTACCGCGCCGGGAGCGTGGCGAATCGCCGCAAAATACTCGGCGGGGTTGGCCCGGTAGGGCAATGGGTGTACGGAGCAGGTCGACATGCGGGGTTGGATCAGCCAATGGCGCGGGGGGAGAGGGATTGTAGTCCCCCGTAGGATTTGCTCCTAGGGGGGATGTCGGGGATAGACAGTTCGAAGACCGGATCAGCCTTCCACGGGCGGAATATGTCCGAACATCTCCTGCACGAACTTCACTCGCTCTTCCGGGGTTTCCGTCACGCCGGCGGCTTTCAGTTCTTCCAGTCGGGCCTCCACCGCATGGGTGCGCAAAGTCAGGCCGCAGTCGTTGGCGATCTGGATATTCAGCCCCGGCCGCGCATTCAGTTCCAGGATCAGCGGGCCCTTTTCCTGGTCGAGCACCATGTCCACGCCGATATACCCCAGCCCGCACAGCTCGTAGCAGCCGGCCGCGAGCTTCATGAACCCGTCCCAGTTGGGCAGTTGCACGCCATCCACCGCGTTGGTGGTGTCGGGGTGTTTGGTGATGATGTTGTTCAGCCAGGTGCCGCGCAGCGTCAGGCCGGTGGCCAGGTCGACACCCACACCGATCGCGCCCTGGTGCAGGTTGGCCTTGCCGCCGGACTGGCGGGTCGGCAGGCGCAGCATCGCCATCACCGGGTAGCCCATCAGCACGATGATGCGGATATCCGGTACGCCTTCGTAGCTGATGCTCTTGAAGATCTGGTCAGGCACCACGCGGTACTCGATCAGCGCACGGTCGCGGTGGCCCCCCAGGGAGTACAGGCCGGTGAGGATGCTGGAAATCTGGTGCTCGATCTCTTCATGGCTGATGATCTTGCCCGACACCGTGCGGTAGCGCCCCTCGAAACGGTCCGCCACCACCAGGATGCCGTCGCCGCCGGCACCCTGGGCCGGCTTGATCACGAAGTCGCTGCGCCCACCGATGATCTCGTCGAGCTTGTCGATTTCCTTCTCGGTGGAGATCACCCCGTACATTTCCGGCACATGGATGCCGGCGGCGATGGCCCGTTCCTTGGTGATGATCTTGTCATCCACGATCGGGTACAGGCTGCGCTTGTTGTACTTGAGCACGTAGTCGGCATTGCGCCGGTTGATGCCCATGATCCCCCGCGCTTCCAGGGCCTTCCAGGTCTTCCAGAAGCCGAACATTACGAATCAGCCTTGAGGAAGGCCTTGAATCGCACCAGCTCGGTCAGGCGGTAGCCACGATAGCGGCCCATGGCCAGCATGAAGCCCACCAGGATCAGCAGGATCGCCGGGAAGGTGAATACGAAGTAGATCAGCTCCGGCACGCTCATGATGATGTGCGCCAGGGACGCGGCGAACAGCGTACCAATCGCGACTTTCATGGCATGGCTGGCGCCGCGCTCTTCCCAGGTGATCGACAGGCGTTCGATGGTCATGGTCAGGATCACCATCGGGAACAGCGCCACCGACAGCCCGCGCTCCAGCCCCAGCTTGTGGCTGAACAGGCTGATGGCGGCGATCAATACCACTACGAAGGTCAGCACCACCGACAACCTGGGCAGCATCTGCAGCTTCAGGTGTTCCAGGTACGACCTGAGGGACAGGCCCAGCGCGGTGATAATCGTGAACAGCACAATCCCGAAGCCCAGCTGCGTCTCGCGGAACGCCAGGGCAATCAGTACCGGGGTAAAGGTGCCGAGGGTCTGCAGGCCGATCAGGTTGCGCAGGATCAGGATCACCAGCACCCCAATCGGGATCATCACCATGATCATGAAGGTCTGCTGGGTTTGCAGCGGCAGGCCGTACAGCGAGTATTCGAGGAAGTTGGCGTCGGTGTTCTCGTCGGTCAGCTTGGCCAGGCGAATGGCGTTCATTTCGCTGTTGTTGAGGCTGAAGGTGACCATGGCTTTCTTGCCGCCATCGACGGTGATCAGGTTTTCATCGCCGGTCCACCACAGCAGGCGGTCGGCGGGCAGGCCCTGTTCGCCGGTTTCCGGGTTGAAGTACAGCCAGTCGTTGCCATTGAAGCTGCGCAGCCACAGTTCCGGGGTTTGCGGCTGGTCGGCCACCAGGCGGATGGTGTGGACCTTTTCCACCGGCACGTGGGCGATGGACAGCAGCAGCTCGACGATCTTGGCCTTGTGCGGCGTCGACGGGTCGCCGGCCAGCAACAGCTTCACGTTGTCGTCGTTGAGGTTGTTGGTGCGCTTGATGGCTTCGGTGATAAAGGTCTCGACGTCGGCCGAATGCTGGCGGATCGGCGCCAGCAGGGCTTCGGCGGCGATTTTTTCCGGGCCTTCCACGGCAATGCTGTCGCGGAAGGTCGGGCCCTTGATCTTGGTTTTTTCGCCGCTGTAGCGCTTGGTCAGCACCAGGCGGTAATACAGGGTCTGGTTGCCCTTGGCGCGGCGTGCCGACCAGGTGACCTTGCGGTTGCCGTCGATGCGGTTGACGCTGACCCCGTAGTTATTCGAGATAAAGCTCTCATTGAGGCTGACGAAGTCGCGGCTCAAGGGCGGCACGAACATCTGGATCTTCACCGGGTCCTTGGGGTTGGCGACGAACTCGACCTTGGCGTCGATGTTCCACAAATCGTCGGTGGCGTCCTCGGTGACGGGAATGCCCAGCACGAAGATCTGGTAGGCGGTGACCGAAATACCCAACACCACCAGGATGGCGATCAGGATTCTCAGGTGCAGGGTTAGAGCGCGCATTCGGTTTACTCGGCGGTATGAGCGTCGGCGGCGCAGGCAGGTTTGCCTGCTGCGTATTTAAGACTGGGGTCGACCAGCGCATCAAAGCGTTTGAGCGCTTCGGAGCCGATCAGCAGCGGGTATTGGAAAGCGCTGCGGTCAGTCAAGTTCACTTCGATGCTGCGTAAAGCGGTGCCCATGCAGATATCCAGGGCAATCACAGGACGGGCGGTGTAGTTCTTGTCCTCATCGGGGTCGTAGTCGCCGGCGCGACGCTTGATCTTGCTGACGCGGGCCAGGGGCCGTTCGATGGGATGGGAATGGGCGGTGTCGATGGCCAGGTAGAAGCGCACCCAGGATTCGCCGTTGCGCTTGAACCGCTTGATGTCACGGGCGCTGAGGGAGGCGGTCTTGGCGCCGGTGTCGAGCTTGGCGGCTACTTCCAGGTCGATGCCGGCCAACTGCGCGTATTCATTGAGGCCATACACGGTCTTCTCGGCGGCAGCGCCAAGGCTCGGTATGGACAATAGGCAAAACAACAGGGGGAAGGGCTTGAGTCTCATAGATCCTGAGGCGGTGCAGTGCGATGTTCAATTCAAGGCGACTGGCATTGCTGCGCAAGCTCCCTTCGTGCGCCGTTTCATCAAGTGATGTCAGGCAAATGCGGCGGGCATTCTAACATGATGCTTTTCTGGCGCCAGCGCTGGCAGCCGGCCATGCCTTGAGGGGATACAGCCGGGATTATTAGACGATTGTCGACAATATCGATTTATTCTTTGACTGGTCGCGGTTTATTGGCTAGTTTTTGCCGCATTGCTTTCAAGGGTGTCGACAATATGCTGGGTCAATCAGAAGCTCCGATAATGGCGTCGGACGAATCCCAAACGATGTCCGAGAACGTCTTCCGACGCATCCAGGCCGCCATCGTCAAGGGTGAGATCGCGCCCGGCAGCAAGATTTCCGAGCCGGAACTGGCCCGCACCTACGGCATCAGCCGTGGCCCGCTGCGCGAGGCGATCCACCGCCTGGAAGGCCAGCGCCTGCTGGTGCGCGTGCCCCATGTGGGCGCCCGGGTCGTGTCGTTGAGCCACGCTGAGCTGGTTGAACTGTATGAAATCCGCGAGTCCCTGGAAGGCATGGCCTGTCGCCTGGCCGCCGAGCGCATGACCGACGCGGAAATCGAAGAATTGCGCCAAGTGCTGCACACCCACGAGCGCGACGCCGCGTTCCAGGCGGGTGTCGGCTATTACCAGCAGGAAGGCGACTTCGATTTTCATTACCGGATCATTCAAGGTGCGGGCAACCGTACCCTCACCCAGATGCTCTGCGGCGAGCTGTACCAGCTGGTGCGCATGTACCGCATCCAGTTCTCCGCCACCCCCAATCGTCCACGCCAGGCCTTTGCCGAGCATCACCGCATTCTTGATGCGATTGCCGATCGCGACGGTGAACTGGCCGAGTTGTTGATGCGCCGGCATATCGGTGCTTCCAAACGCAATATTGCCCGTCATTTCCCAGGCGGCGCCCCTGATAGAGGTGAGTCATGAGTTCGAACAACAAAAGCACACCCGGCCAGCGTTTCCGTGACGCAGTCGCCAGCGAGCACCCCTTGCAGGTGGTCGGTGCGATCAACGCCAACCATGCGCTGCTGGCCAAGCGCGCCGGCTTCAAGGCGATCTACCTGTCGGGCGGCGGGGTGGCGGCCGGTTCCCTCGGCGTGCCGGACCTGGGCATCACCGGCCTGGATGACGTACTCACCGACGTGCGCCGTATCACCGACGTCTGCGACCTGCCGCTGCTGG
The DNA here is from genome assembly GCF_059418085.1 of Pseudomonas sp. GW821-FHT09C10. Lineage (NCBI taxonomy): Bacteria > Pseudomonadati > Pseudomonadota > Gammaproteobacteria > Pseudomonadales > Pseudomonadaceae > Pseudomonas > Pseudomonas sp. GW821-FHT09C10. The sequence continues at coordinate 46,119 of NZ_JBWKPE010000003.1, read as the reverse complement.
TGGACGTAGACACCGGCTTCGGCTCCTCGGCGTTCAACGTCGCGCGCACGGTTAAATCGATGATCAAGTTCGGCGCCGCCGCCATCCATATCGAAGATCAGGTCGGCGCCAAGCGCTGCGGTCATCGTCCGAACAAAGAGATCGTGTCCCAGCAGGAAATGGTCGACCGCATCAAGGCCGCTGTGGACGCGCGCACCGATGACAGCTTCGTGATCATGGCGCGCACCGATGCCCTGGCCGTCGAAGGCCTGGAGTCCGCCCTGGAACGTGCCGCCGCCTGCATCGAAGCCGGCGCCGACATGGTGTTCCCGGAAGCCATTACCGAGCTTGAGATGTACAAACTGTTCGCCGCCCGTGTGAAGGCGCCGATCCTGGCCAACATCACCGAGTTCGGCGCCACGCCGCTGTACACCACCGAACAGTTGAAATCTGCCGATGTTTCCATCGTGCTGTACCCGCTGTCGGCCTTCCGTGCCATGAACAAGGCCGCTGAGAACGTCTACACCGCGATCCGTCGCGACGGCACTCAACAGAACGTGATCGACACCATGCAAACCCGCATGGAGCTTTACGATCGCATCGACTACCACACCTTCGAGCAGAAGCTTGACGCGCTGTTCGCCGCGAAAAAGTGACGAACACGCCTCCCTGAATAACGACAAAATTGGAGAACAACCATGGCTGAAGCAAAAGTACTGAGTGGTGCCGGCCTGCGTGGCCAGGTCGCCGGGCAGACCGCACTGTCCACCGTGGGCCAGGCCGGAGCCGGCTTGACTTATCGTGGCTACGACGTGCGCGAACTGGCTGCCGATGCACAGTTTGAAGAGGTCGCTTATCTGCTGCTGTACGGCGAACTGCCGACCCAGGCCGAACTGGCTGCCTACAGCGCCAAGCTGAGCAAATTGCGCGATCTGCCGCAGGCGCTGAAAGAGGTGCTCGAGCGCATCCCTGCAGACGCCCACCCGATGGACGTGATGCGCACCGGTTGCTCGTTCCTCGGCAATATCGAGCCGGAAAAAGACTTCAGCGTGCAACGCGACGTGACCGACCGCCTGCTCGCCGCGTTCCCGGCGATCATGTGCTACTGGTACCGCTTCAGCCACGACGGCAAGCGCATCGACTGCGTGACCGACGAGCCGAGCATCGGCGGCCACTTCCTGCACCTGCTGCATGGCAAGAAGCCGAGCGAACTGCATGAAAAAGTCATGAACGTGTCGTTGATCCTCTACGCCGAGCACGAGTTCAACGCCTCGACGTTCACCGCGCGGGTGTGTGCCTCGACCCTGTCCGACCTGTATTCCTGCGTCACCGCCGCCATCGGCTCACTGCGCGGCCCGCTGCACGGCGGTGCCAACGAAGCGGCGATGGAAATGATCGAGCGTTTCGGTTCGGCAGAGGAAGCCGTCGAAGGCACCCTCGGCATGCTGGCACGCAAGGACAAGATCATGGGCTTCGGCCACGCGATCTACAAAGACAACGACCCGCGTAATGAAGTGATCAAGGGCTGGTCGAAAAAACTCGCTGACGAAGTGGGCGACACCGTGCTGTTCCCGGTCTCGGAAGCCATCGACAAGACCATGTGGGAACAGAAGAAACTGTTCCCCAACGCCGATTTCTACCATGCCTCGGCGTACCACTTCATGGGCATCCCGACCAAGCTGTTCACGCCGATCTTCGTCTGCTCGCGGCTTACCGGCTGGGCGGCCCACGTATTTGAGCAGCGCGCCAACAACCGCATCATCCGTCCAAGCGCCGAGTACACCGGCGTTGAACAGCGCAAGTTCGTGCCAATCGAACGTCGCTGAATGGGAACACCGACGATCCCGAAGTGGAAACCGGACCCAGTGTGGGAGGGGGCTTGCCCCCGATGGCGGTTTATCAGTTGCCATAGGTGTTGAATGACACACCGCTATCGGGGGCAAGTCGAATCGTCGCACCGCCCCTCCCACATTTGGATCGCATTTCAATTCCGGATCGGCCCAGGTCTTCCTTTTGCAATCACCGTGACCGAGTCCTGACGATGAACACTGAATTTCGCAAACCACTCCCCGGCAGCCGCCTGGATTACTTCGACGCCCGCGCGGCTGTCGATGCAATCAGCCCCGGCGCCTATGCCACGTTGCCCTACACCTCTCGTGTGCTCGCCGAGAACCTGGTGCGCCGCTGCGACCCGGCCACCCTCAACGCGTCCCTGAGCCAGTTGATCGAACGCAAACGCGACCTCGACTTCCCCTGGTTCCCGGCCCGCGTGGTGTGCCACGACATTCTCGGCCAGACCGCCCTGGTCGACCTCGCCGGCCTGCGTGATGCCATCGCCCTGCAAGGCGGCGACCCGGCCCAGGTCAACCCGGTGGTCCCCACCCAATTGATCGTCGACCACTCCCTGGCCGTCGAAGCCGGTGGTTTCGACCCGGACGCGTTCGAGAAAAACCGCGCCATCGAAGACCGTCGCAACGAAGACCGCTTCCACTTTATCGAGTGGACCAAAAAGGCCTTCAAGAATGTCGACGTGATCCCGCCGGGCAACGGCATCATGCACCAGATCAACCTGGAGAAAATGTCCCCGGTGGTCCAGGTGCGTGACGGTGTGGCCTTCCCGGATACCTGTGTCGGCACCGACAGCCATACCCCCCACGTCGATGCGTTGGGCGTGATCGCCATTGGCGTCGGCGGCCTGGAAGCCGAAAGCGTCATGCTCGGCCGCGCGTCGTGGATGCGCCTGCCGGAAAGCGTCGGTGTCGAATTGACCGGCCAGTTGCTGCCGGGCATCACCGCCACCGATATGGTGCTGGCCCTGACCGAGTTCCTGCGCCAACAGAAAGTGGTCGGCGCCTGGCTGGAATTCTTCGGTGAAGGCGCGTCCAAACTGACCCTCGGCGACCGCGCGACCATCTCCAACATGGCCCCGGAATACGGCGCCACGGCGGCCATGTTTTATATCGACCAGCAAACCATCGCCTACCTGAAACTCACCGGCCGCGAAGACGAGCAAGTCGCCCTGGTCGAGCAATACGCCCGCCACACCGGCCTGTGGGCGGATGACCTCAAAGGCGCGCAATACGAGCGTGGCCTCACCTTCGACCTGTCCAGTGTGGTGCGCAACATGGCTGGCCCGAGCAACCCGCACGCCCGCGTCGCCACCCGCGACCTGGCCGCCAAGGGCATCTCCGGCCAGTGGGATGAAGTGCCGGGGCAAATGCCCGACGGCGCGGTGATCATCGCCGCCATCACCAGCTGCACCAACACCAGTAACCCGCGCAACGTGATCGCCGCCGGGCTGCTGGCGCGCAACGCCAACAGGCTTGGGCTGGCGCGCAAGCCGTGGGTCAAGTCGTCCCTGGCACCGGGTTCGAAAACCGTGGCCATGTACCTGGAAGAAGCCGGCCTGGGCCATGAGCTGGAAAAGCTCGGCTTTGGCGTGGTGGCATTTGCCTGCACCACCTGCAACGGCATGTCCGGCGCCCTCGACCCGGTGATCCAGCAAGAGATCATCGACCGCGACCTGTACGCCACCGCCGTGCTCTCGGGTAACCGCAACTTCGATGGGCGTATCCACCCGTACGCCAAGCAGGCGTTCCTGGCTTCGCCGCCGCTGGTGGTGGCCTATGCGATTGCCGGCACCATCCGTTTCGACATCGAGAAGGACGTGCTCGGCCTGGACGCCGACGGCAAGGAAATCCGCCTGCAGGACATCTGGCCGAGCGACGAAGAAATCGACGCGGTGGTCAAGGCGTCGGTCAAGCCGGAGCAGTTCCGCGCGGTGTATATCCCGATGTTCGCGATCCACGAAGACACCGGCCCGAAAGTCGCGCCGCTGTACGACTGGCGCCCGCAGAGCACCTATATCCGTCGCCCACCGTACTGGGAAGGCGCGCTGGCCGGTACGCGGCCGCTCAAGGGCATGCGCCCGCTGGCGGTGCTGCCGGACAACATCACCACCGATCACCTGTCGCCGTCCAACGCGATCATGCTCGACAGCGCCGCCGGCGAATACCTGGCGAAAATGGGCCTGCCGGAAGTCGACTTCAACTCCTACGCCACCCACCGTGGCGACCACCTGACCGCCCAGCGTGCGACGTTCGCCAACCCGAAACTGTTCAACGAAATGGTGCAGGAGAACGGCAAGGTCAAGCAGGGCTCCCTGGCGCGGATCGAACCGGAAGGCCAGGTCACGCGCATGTGGGAAGCCATCGAAACCTACATGGAGCGCAAGCAGCCGCTGATCATCATTGCCGGCGCCGACTACGGCCAGGGCTCGTCCCGCGACTGGGCGGCCAAGGGCGTGCGCCTGGCGGGTGTGGAAGCGATTGCCGCCGAGGGTTTCGAGCGCATCCACCGCACCAACCTGGTAGGCATGGGCGTGCTGCCCCTGGAGTTCCTGCCGGGCACCGACCGTCACACCTTGCAGATTGATGGCAGCGAAACCTACGACGTGATCGGCCAACGTACCCCGCGTGCGCAGCTGACGCTGGTGATCAATCGCAAGGATGGCGAACGTGTCGAGGTGCCGGTGACGTGCCGCCTGGACACCGCCGAAGAAGTGTCGATCTACGAGGCGGGCGGCGTGTTGCAACGTTTTGCCCAGGATTTCCTGGAATCGGCGACCACCGCCTGAAGAGGATGACCATGGCACACGCAGCGCAAATCAAGATCCCCGCCACCTATATGCGTGGCGGCACCAGCAAGGGCGTATTTTTCCGCCTCCAGGACCTGCCCGAGTCGGCGCAGGTGCCGGGAGCGGCGCGGGATGCCTTGCTGCTACGGGTGATCGGCAGCCCCGATCCCTACGACAAGCAAATCGACGGCATGGGCGGCGCCACATCGAGCACCAGCAAAACCGTGATCCTCGCCAAAAGCACCCGCGCCGATCATGACGTGGACTATCTGTTTGGCCAGGTCTCCATCGACAAGCCCTTTGTCGACTGGAGTGGCAACTGCGGCAACCTGTCGGCGGCGGTGGGTTCGTTCGCCATCAGCGCCGGGCTGGTCGATGCGGCCCGCGTGCCCCATAACGGCGTGGCCGTGGTGCGGGTCTGGCAGGCCAATATCGGCAAGACCATCATCGCCCACGTGCCGATCACCGACGGGGCGGTGCAGGAAACCGGCGACTTCGAGCTGGACGGCGTGACCTTCCCGGCGGCCGAAGTGCAGCTGGAATTCATGGACCCGGCGGCGGAAGAAGAGGGCGGCGGCGGTTCGATGTTCCCCACTGGCAACCTGGTTGACGACCTGGAAGTGCCGGGTGTCGGAACCTTCAAGGCCACGCTGATCAACGCCGGCATCCCGACGATTTTCATCAACGCCGAAGACCTCGGTTACACCGGCACCGAGCTGCAAGGCGCGATCAACGGCGACCCCAAGGCCTTGGCGATGTTCGAGACCGTACGGGCCTATGGCGCGTTGCGCATGGGGCTGATCAAGCACCTCGACGAAGCGGCCCAGCGCCAGCACACGCCGAAGGTGGCGTTCGTGGCCAAGCCTGCCGACTACGTGGCGTCCAGTGGCAAGGCGATCAAGGCCGGCGATGTGGATTTGCTGGTGCGCGCCCTGTCCATGGGCAAGCTGCACCACGCGATGATGGGCACGGCGGCGGTGGCGATCGGCACGGCGGCGGCGATTTCGGGGACCTTGGTCAACCTCGCTGCGGGCGGTATTGAACGCAATGCCGTGCGCTTCGGGCATCCCTCCGGCACCTTGCGCGTGGGGGCTGAAGCCACCCAGGTGGACGGTGAGTGGGTGGTGAAGAAGGCCATCATGAGCCGCAGTGCGCGGGTGTTGATGGAAGGTTTCGTCCGCGTACCCGGCGACTCTTTCTAAAGTCCAACATCAATCCCCTGTGAGAGGGGCAACCCCCCCTCCCACAGTCATAAGCAGGCATTCAGACCTGCGAAACGATCAACCCTGACCCTGAGGATGCAACAACCCTAACTCACTTTGGAGATCTGCCATGAGCACCAACGTCGACCAGAACAACCGCCCCGACTACGACCAGGTTTTGCAGGACATCGCCGACTATGTCCTCAACTACCGGATCGAGTCCCAGGCCGCCTTGGACACCGCCCGTAATTGCCTGATGGACACCCTCGGTTGCGGCCTGCTGGCCCTGCGTTTTCCCGAGTGCACCAAGCACCTGGGGCCGATGGTTGAAGGCACGGTGGTGCCGTTTGGCGCGCGGGTGCCGGGCACCTCGTTTCGCCTGGACCCGGTCAAGGCGGCCTGGGACATTGGCTGCATCGTGCGCTGGCTCGACTACAACGACACCTGGCTCGCCGCCGAGTGGGGGCATCCCTCGGATAACCTCGGCGGCATCCTTGCCGTGGCGGATCACCTGTCGCAAAAGCGTGTGGCCAATGGCGACGCGCCGCTGACCGTGCGCGCGGTGCTGGATGCGATGATCATGGCCCACGAAATCCAGGGTGTGATTGCCCTGGAAAACTCGTTCAACCGCGTCGGCCTCGACCATGTGCTGTTGGTGAAAGTCGCCTCCACGGCGGTTACCGCCAAGCTGATGGGCGCCAACCGCGAACAGTTGCTGTCGGCGCTGTCTCACGCCTTCGTCGATGGCCAGGCCTTGCGCACTTATCGCCATGCGCCGAATGCCGGCTCGCGCAAATCCTGGGCGGCGGGGGATGCGTCGAGTCGCGGCGTGCGCCTGGCGGATATCGCCCTGCGCGGCGAAATGGGCATCCCTGGTGTGCTGAGCGCGCCGCAATGGGGCTTCTACGACGTGCTGTTCAGCCACACCAACAAAGACCTGGCGCTCAAGCCCGAGGACAAGCGTGCGTTCAGCCTGTCCCAGCCATATGGCACCTACGTGATGGAAAACGTGTTGTTCAAGATCAGCTTCCCCGCCGAGTTCCACGCGCAGACCGCCTGTGAAGCCGTGGTGACCTTGCATCCGTTGGTCAAGGATCGCCTGCACGACGTCGAGCGCATCGTGATCACCACCCATGAGTCGGCGATTCGCATCATCTCCAAGGTCGGGCCACTGGCCAATGCGGCCGACCGCGACCATTGCCTGCAATACATGACCGCCGTGCCCCTGGCATTCGGCAACCTGGTGGCCGAGCACTACGAGGATGAATTTCACGCCGCTCACCCGATCATTGATCAGTTGCGCGACAAGATGGTCATCGTCGAAGACCCGAGCTACAGCCGTGAATACCTGGAAGCCGACAAGCGTTCCATCGCCAACGCGGTGCAGGTGTTCTTCAAGGATGGCTCCAGCACCGAGCCAGTGGCGGTGGAATACCCGATCGGCCATCGCCGTCGTCGAGTGGAGGGCATTCCGTTGCTGGAAGACAAGTTCAAGGCCAACCTGGCCACGCGTTTTACCGCGCAGCGCAGTGCCGAGATCTTTGCGTTGTGCACGGACCAGGCGAAGCTCGAGGCCACGCCGGTCAATCGCTTCGTGGACCTGTTCGTCATCTAGCAGGCGCCGCAAAAGCAAAAATGTGGGAGAGGCAAGCCCCCTCCCACAGTTGTTGCGTTCACTCAAACCGCAGAATCACCCGGCGGTTGTGCTTGCTCTTCTTCTCGATCTTCTCGCAGAACACCCGGCCGATTTCCTCGGTGTTGAGCACATGGGTACCGCCGCATGGCTGGATATCGATCCCGCCGATTTCAATCACCCGTACCGAACCCTGGATCACCGGCGGCGCAACCGCCTGGGTGCGGGTGATCTGCAGCAGGGTGGCGTACTCCGAAGCCGGCATCGACAGGGTCTTCACCTCGTGGGCCTGTTCGATCAGCGCATTGAGGTCACGGGTGATGCTGTCCTTGTCGAGGGTCATTTCCGGCAGGTCGAAATCCAGGCGGCCTTTGTCGACACTGATGCTGCAACCGGTCACTGGTGCGTCGATGAGCGAGCACAGCAGGTGCAGGCAGGTGTGCATTTTCATGTGCTGGTAGCGCCGCTCCCAATCCAGGCCGGCGTTCACCATCACGCCGGCGACCAGTTGCTCCGGGCAGTGTTCCACCTGGTGCCAGATGATCGAACGCAGCACCGGGTCGCGCACCGTGCCGGTCACGTCGACCCGGGTACCGTCCGCCAGGGTCAGGTGGCCGGTATCGCCGGGTTGGCCGCCGCCGGTGGGGTAGAACAGGGTGTGCTCCAGGGCGATGCCGTGTTCGCTGACGGCAATCACCCGGGCGCTGAATGCGTTCTGGTAGGGCGCGCTGTCAAACAGCGCCAGGGTTTCCATGGTGTGCACGGACATGTTCAACCTCCGACGATCAGTGGGCTGGCCTGCAGCAGGTGGCGCACCATCGCGCTCAAGCCAGGGGGGGAGAGCAGGGTGATTTCGAATTCCGGCCCGCAGACTTTCAGGTTCAGCGGCAGGCGCGGCAGGTAGTTGCCGGATTCGAGGCGGTGCAGCCTGAATTGCAGGTGGTGACGTTCCTTCACCGTCGGCTCCAGCATCAGGCCTTGCAACGGATGAAAGTCGGCGTCCAGCACCGTGACCTTGTGGCTGGCATTGACCTCGCCGACCACGTGCAGGCGCTCATCCAGGGCGAAGGCCCCAAGGTAGTTGCTGTGGTCCGATTCATCGTTTTTTTGCAGCTGGATCTGGTTCACCACCTTCACCTTGGTGCCGGCGGGGACGTCCTGTGTGATCACACAGGAGGGGCTGATAAACACGTTGTCGCCGATCAGCACATAGCCCAGCACGCGGGCGCCGGAACCGACCTCGACGTTGTTACCCAGGCGCGGATGGCGCTTGCCATCGGGGTTGTTGGCGATGCCGCGGGCACCCAGGGTCACGCCGCAGAGGATGTAGCAGTCGTTGCCGATCTCGCAGGTCTCGCCGATTACCGTGCCGTAGCCGTGGTCGAGCACAAAGCGCCGGCCGATACGCGCCGCCGGGTGGATTTCGGCCCCGGACAGGACCTTGCCCTGGTTGCTCAGTTTGAGGGCGATGCGTGAAAACACGCCGTTGGTCTGGTCGGGGAAATTCCACACCTGATGCGCAAGCCGGTAATAGAGCACCGCCTTGAACGAGGCGTAGGACTCCAGGATCAGTTCGCCGCGGCCACGGGATGCCGGATCGCGATAGGCATAGGCGATCAGGTCTTCGGCCACCGCCTGGGCGGCATTCTGGATCAGCGGCGCGAGGTGCGGTTCCAGCTGGTTCATCTGGGCGGGGGTGAGGGTCTTGATGAGCTGGGTAAGCAACTCATCGTGCAACTGTTGCATGTCGATAAAGCCGCCCATGGAGGCATCCCCGCATTGTGGATGGTTGGAAAACCGGTTATTCGAAACTGGGCAGGTAGCTGTCGGCATTGTCGTAGACCATGGTCAACACCACCGTTTCGGGCGGCAATTCGGGGGCGAGCCTGGCGATGGCCACCATGTTGGCGGCGGAGGACAGTCCCAGGCTGATGGCATCGGTGCGCATGATGCGTTTCATCATGTCGATGCAGTCCTGGCGCGAGACCTTGAGCATGCCGTCGATCACCTCCAGATTGAGGATGCTCGGGATCAGGCCGATCGACAGGCCCTGGATATGGTGCGGCGCGTGCTGGTTCTTCAGCAGGTCGCACTCTTCGGGCTCCACGCCCATCACGCGCAAGGCTGGCCAGGCGGCCTTGAGGGTTTCACCGATACCGGTGATATGGCCGCCGGTGCCGATGCCGCTGACGAAATAATCCACACGGCGATCACCGAAGGCGCGGAGGATTTCCGGCGCGGTGGTGTCACGGTGGGTTTGCGGGTTGGCGCCGTTGCGTTGCTGGTTGAGCATCACGTAGCTGGGGTTTTCCAGCTGCAACTCCATGCATTTTTCACCGTGGGAATTGTTGCCGAGGCGGCTGTCGGAGAGCACCACCTTGGCGCCGTACAGGCGCAGCAGCTTCTGTTTTTCGGGGCTGTAGTTGTCCGGGATCACCAGCACCACCTTGTAGCCCAGCACGTTGCCGGCCATCACCAGGCCGATGCCGGTATTGCCGCCGCTGGGTTCGATGATGGTTTGCCCGGAGTCACGGATCAGCACGCCGCGCCGCTCGGCGTCGAGGATCATGCCGAGGGCGATGCGCGCCTTGTGGCTGCCCCCCGGGTTGAGGGATTCGAGCTTGGCGTAGACCTCGATGCCGAGGTCTTCGGAAAACTGCGCCAGGCGGACGATCGGCGTGTGGCCGATGGCGTCGAGGATAGAGTTATGCAGCATCGGTCAGCCCCCGGATCAGTACAACGGCATGTCGGGTTCGACGTCGCGAACCCAGTGCTTCATGCCGCCTTGCAGGACTTTGGTGTTGGCGAAACCCGCCGCCAACAGGGTGCTGGCCGCTTGCTCGGCGCGGGTGCCGGCGTAGCAGATCAGGTAATGGGTGTTGTCGCGGCTAAGGCGCCCGAGCTGGCCATCCAGCTCGGCCAGGGGGATATGCACCACCCCCGGTAATTTGCACACCTCCAGTTCGCTGGCGTCGCGCACATCCAGCAGCACGTCGGCGCTGCTGGGGTGTTCGAGTACCTGCTTGAGTACGCGCGGCTTGATGTAGCGCTCTTCGGCCAGGGACGGTTGGCTGGGCACGGCGTCCGCACAGACCGCTGGCTCCAGGGTTTCGCTGTGGCGCAGGTCGGAGCAGCACGGGCAGTCGGCACGGCGCTTGAAACGGATTTCGCTGAACTTCATCGCCAGTGCATCGAAGCGCATCAGGCGGCCGGACAGGGGCTCGCCAATGCCGATCAACAGTTTGATCGCCTCGGTGGCCTGGATCATCCCGACCACCCCGGGAAGCACGCCGATCACCCCTCCGGCGCTGCAATTGGGCGCCAGTTCCGCGGGCGGTGCGCTGGGGAACAGGCAGCGGTAGCACGGCCCGCCCTGGTAATTGAGCACGCTGATCTGCCCGTCGAAACGGTAGATGGCGCCGTACACCAGGGGTTTGCCCAGCTGCACGCAGGCGTCGTTGACCAGGTAGCGAGTATCGAAATTGTCGGTGCCGTCGATGACCAGGTCATAGGCGCCCACAAGTTCCATGGCGTTATCGGCGTTCAACGCGGTGTCGTGGGCGTTGATCTGGATATGGCGGTTGAGGTCCTGCAAGCGCTGCTTGGCCGACTCGACCTTGGGCATGCCCAGGGTGCTGTTGCCGTGGACGATCTGGCGTTGCAGGTTGCTGCTTTCCACCACGTCGAAATCCACCAGCCCCAGGGTACCGACACCGGCCGCTGCCAGGTACAGGCTGATGGGCGAGCCCAGGCCGCCGGTGCCGATGATCAGGACCTTGGCTTTCTTGAGGTTCAACTGGCCTTCGCGGCCGACGCCGGGCAGGGTGATATGGCGCACGTAACGTTGCACTTCCTCGTTGCTGAGGCTGTCGACGTCCATACCGCCGGAGGTGGCGAGCAGCACTTCGATGCGGGCTTTTTCCGGCAGCCGGTCATCGGCGCCGATCAGCTCTTCCTCGGCGGTGAACAGGAAGTGTTCCTTGAGCAGGTTGTTCTTTTCGTGAAACAGATGGGCGCGCAACTGCGGGTGGCTGCTGCAGAGGTTTTCAATGACTTCGCGCAATGTCGATCCGGCGCCCTCGAGGGTCGATTCCGGCAGCTTGGCCACGCGAACCAGAATGTCGGGGAAAGAGACAGCGTTCATGGACAACTCCGTGTGCAGGTCGTTGAAGGGGTTAAGGGTGAAATGCTCGCCATCCCAGGCAAACAGTTTTGAACCCAGGGCCTGGCCCCGGCGAACGTCGACTACCAGGTAACTGACGGGGTAGATCGGCTCGCCCATGAACAGGGCCTTGTCCTGGTCTTCATCGCTGAAATAGGCGCCGACATCCGGGTGGGAGTGGTAGATCACCACCACCGGGTTGTCGCTGCGAAACGCCTTGTTCATCAGCAGGGTGTCGGCCACCGAGAAGGTGTAGCCATTGGCCGCGCTGCGCGGGTACATCTCGGGGTTTCTGCGGTGCAGTTCGTTCTGGATGTTGCTGCCCAGGTACACGCTGCCGTCGGCGAAGACAAAGCCGCAGCATTCCTCGGGGTAGCTGCGGCTGGCGTGGGCGTAGATCTGTTCCAGGGCTTTTGGGCGGAGGACGTCCATGTTTCTCTCGCGTTGATGGCGGGTCAATTTTTCTTGGCCAGGAGTTTTTCAATGGGCAACTTGGTGATCGCAAAGCCGGCCAGCAGGATGGCCGAATACAGCATCAGGTCGCGGGAAATCGCCACGCCTTCGTACCAGGCGCCGATGATCACCGCGAACACCGGGAAGATGATGAATACGAACGACAGGATGATCGGGCTCAAGCGCTTGAGCAGCATGAAATACACGATGAACCCACCCACCGAGGCCACCAGCCCCAGGTAGAACAGCGCGCTCCAGGAGCGCAGGGTGATGGCTTCGAAGGTCGGCGTCTCAAACCACAACCCGGCCACGAACAGCATCAGCCCGGCAATGCCGATGGGCAGGGTGTTGTAGGTGATCACGCTGATGGCGCTGCCTTTTTGCTTGGTGATGACGTAGCACAAGGCGTGCATGATCGCGGCCGCCAGGATCGCCAGTACCCCCAGGAACTCGGCGTGGTCCAGGTGCAGGCCCTGGCTCCTGATGATCATGTAGAGGCTGCCGAAGCCGATACCGATGCCGACCACCTGGGAAAAGTAGATGCGCTCGCGCAGGAACAATGCGGAGAAAATCAGGATGAATACCGGCATGCAACTGAACAGCAGGGCGGTAAGACCGGATGACACATGCATCTCGCCGTAGTTGAGCAGGTAGTAGGGCACGCTGAAGTAGGACAGGGTCACGAACACGAAGAACCAGCGACTCTCGCGGGGAAACAGGATGGGCTCGCGGCGCACCTTGGCAAAGCACAGGAACAGCGGGAAGGCGATCAGGAAGCGCAGGCCGGCGGACGTCAGCGGCGGCACACTCTCCACGGCGATCTTGATCCCCAGCCACGTGGTGCCCCAGCTCAGGCACACGATCAGGAACATCATGCTGGTCACCAGCCCGGCCAGCCACTGCTTTTGCGTTTTGGTTTTGGCGGTGTTTTCGAGAACGGCGGACATTGGCATCGTTTATTGCTTCCCTGAGCCTGAATTGAACTCTATATTGAACTTGTAATGAGTTATGAAATTCGGCGATTGAACCCGTAAAAGCACACTATTAGGGCGAAAGATGGCTGTCAAAACAAATATTGACATGGTGTCAATTATGCGTGAGGGGTTGTCCAACGGGCAGGGCGTGAAGTACAAGCGCCTGTCCGATGTCATGGAACGGGGCATCCTCGAAGGCTTGATTGAGCCGGGACGAAAACTGCCGCCTCATCGGGTGCTTTCCGACAATCTGGGGGTGACCATCGGCACCATCAGCCGGGCCTACGGTGAGCTGGAGCGTCTGGGGTTGGTGGTGGCGCGCGTCGGTGACGGCACTTTCGTCCGCAAGCGTGGTATGGAGCGCCAGCGTGATGAAGGCTTTCGTAACTTCAGCGAGGAGCCGCGCCAGTACTTCGACATGAGCCGCAACATGCATATCCCGGGTCAGGAAACCACCTTCCTGGCACAGAGCTTCCAAACCCTGTCGACCAACGCCAAGTTCCTCCAGGACATCAGCGCCTACACCCCGGATGCCGGTCTGCCGCGTTATCGCGATGCGGGGGCGCAGTGGCTGGTGCAGTGTGATTTTCATCCCATTCCCGAGCAGGTGATCTGCGTCAACGGCGGCCAGCATGGCCTGCTGTGCGCGATGATGGCCCTGCTGCGCGCTGGCGATACGGTGGTCACCGAACAATTGACTTACCCGGGGCTGATCACCGCCGCACGCATGCTGGGTATCCGCCTGATCGGCCTGGAGATGGACGAAGAAGGCGTGCTGCCGAGCGCGCTGGATGAAGTCTGTCGTAATCACCGGGTTTCAGCGTTGTATTGCACGCCGACCATCCAGAACCCGACCACGGCGGTGTTATCGGTGGCGCGCCGTGAAGCCTTGGTGAAGGTGTGCCGGGAACATAATCTGCTGATTCTTGAGGACGAAGCCCATGGCGTATTGGTTGAAGACCGTCCACCGCCCCTCAGCCATTTCGCCCCCGAACGTACGATTTTGATCAGCAGCTTGAGCAAGGCCGTGTCTGCCGGGCTGCGTGTGGGTTATGTGCATGCGCCCCCGGCGCTGGTCAGCCGTATCTCGGCGGCCTTGCGCTCCACCTGCTGGATGGCCACGCCGGTGACCCTGGAGCTGGCGACGCAGTGGATCGAAAACGGCACGGCGGAATACCTGCTGCGCCAGCAGATCAACGAGATCAGCCGCCGCAAGACCCTGGTGCAGGACTTGCTGGCCGGCCTGGCGTACCGCACCCACCTGAACAGCCCGCACTTCTGGATCGAGGTGCCGGAGCCCTGGCGCGCGTCGGAAATCGAGGCGGAGCTCAAGCAGAATAATTACCTGATCGCCACCGCCGAGGCGTTTGCCGTAGGGCAGACGGCGGTGCCGCAGTTCATTCGGGCGAGTATCTGCAATACCTCGGGGGATGATCAGTTGTTGCGGGCGGGGTTTGATGCATTGGCGACGGCGTTGGGGCAAGGAGGAGGGCGGTTTCACCTATAGCGAGTGGACGTCCATGCTGTGAGCAGGCTCGTTGTGGTGAGCGGGCTTGCCCCGCGCTGGGCTGTGCAGCAGCCCCAATCAAGATAAATGCGGTGTGTCAGCCAGTTCTCGCTGACTGGTTTGGGGCTGCTTCGCAGCCCAGCGCGGGGCAAGCCCGCTCACCACAGTAAAGCAGTGTCTCAAGGCATTATTTGAAGCGCCGCTCCACACCTTTCTCCACCAGAATCTTCGCCGAAATCTCTTCCACCGAAAAATGCGTGGAATTGATATGCGCAATGTTCTCGCGACGGAACAGATTTTCTACTTCGCGCACTTCGAATTCGCACTGGGCATAGCTGGAGTAGCGGCTGTTGGGCTTGCGCTCGTTGCGGATGGCGGTGAGACGGTCCGGGTCGATGGTCAGGCCGAACAGCTTGTGCGAATGGGCGCGCAGCGCCGCGGGCAGCGTCAGGTGCTCCATGTCGTCTTCGGTCAGCGGGTAGTTGGCCGCACGGATGCCGAATTGCATGGCCATGTACAGGCAGGTGGGCGTTTTGCCGCAGCGCGACACGCCGACCAGGATCAGGTCGGCCTTGTCGTAGTAGTGGGTGCGAGCGCCGTCGTCGTTGTCGAGGGCGAAGTTCACCGCCTCGATACGCTCCATATAATTGGAGTTGTGCCCAATGGAATGGGACTTTCCGACCGAATAGGAGGAGTGTTCGCTCAACTCCTGCTCCAGCGGTGCCAGGAACGTCGAGAAAATGTCGATCATGAAACCATTCGACGTTGCGAGAATCTCACGGATGTCTTGATTGACGATGGTGTCGAAAATGATCGGCCGAAAGCCGTCTTTTTCAGCCGCCAGATTGATTTGTTGTACCATGGCCCGCGCTTTATCCACGCTGTCGATATAGGGTCGCGTGAATTTGGCGAAGGTATTGTTTTCGAACTGCGCGAGCAGGCTCTGACCCAGGGTTTCGGCGGTAATGCCGGTGCCGTCGGAGATAAAGAAAGCAGATCGTTTCATTTGAGCCCTGGGCCTTAAGCTGATGACGAATCTTGGATATGATAGGCGCGATTTTGCCGTCCCATAGTGGGCCGCATTCTCACTTATTTTCCAGGTCCAGGCCACAAACGCGGGTAATCGCTCCTACGAGCAGCCGGCGTCCTGAGCTTTTCCAACACAGTTAGTGGAGAGATCACCTTGGTAGAGTACGTAGTTTCCCTCGATAAGCTCGGCGTCCATGATGTAGAGCACGTAGGGGGCAAGAACGCATCCCTCGGCGAGATGATCAGTAATCTTGCAGGCGCTGGTGTGTCGGTGCCCGGTGGTTTCGCCACCACGGCCCAGGCTTACCGCGATTTCCTCGAACTGAGCGGCCTCAACGCTCAGATCCACGCCGCGCTGGATGCCCTGGACGTCGATGACGTCAACGCCCTGGCCAAAACCGGTGCCCAGATCCGCCAATGGATCATGGAAGCCGAGTTCCCCGAGAAGCTCAACGAAGAAATCCGCACCGCCTTCGCCACCCTGTCGGCCGGCAACCCGGACATGGCCGTCGCCGTGCGCTCCTCGGCCACCGCCGAAGACCTGCCCGACGCCTCCTTCGCCGGCCAGCAGGAGACCTTCCTTAACATCCGCGGCGTGGAAAACGTGATCCGCGCCGCCAAGGAAGTGTTTGCCTCGCTGTTCAACGACCGCGCCATTTCCTACCGTGTGCACCAGGGTTTCGACCACAAGCTGGTGGCCCTGTCTGCCGGCGTGCAGCGCATGGTGCGTTCGGAAACCGGCACCGCCGGCGTGATGTTCACCCTCGACACCGAGTCGGGCTTCCGTGACGTGGTGTTTATCACCGGCGCCTACGGCCTGGGCGAAACCGTTGTACAAGGCGCGGTCAACCCGGACGAATTCTACGTGCACAAGCACACCCTTGAAGCCGGCCGTCCGGCCATCCTGCGCCGCAACCTGGGCAGCAAGGCGATCAAGATGATCTACGGCGACGAGGCCAAGGCCGGTCGCTCGGTGAAAACCGTGGACGTCGACAAAGCCGAGCGCGCGCGCTTCTGCCTGAGCGACGCGGAAGTCAGCGAGTTGGCCAAGCAGGCGATGATCATCGAAAAGCACTACCAGTGCCCGATGGACATCGAATGGGCCAAGGACGGTGACGACGGCAAGCTGTACATCGTGCAGGCCCGTCCGGAAACCGTGAAGAGCCGGACCTCGGCCAATGTCATGGAACGCTACCTGCTGAAAGAAACCGGCACCGTGCTGGTGGAAGGCCGTGCCATCGGCCAGCGCATCGGCGCCGGCAAGGTGCGGATCATCAAGGACGTGTCCGAGATGGACAAAGTCCAGCCTGGCGACGTACTGGTTTCCGACATGACCGACCCGGACTGGGAACCGGTGATGAAGCGTGCCAGCGCCATCGTTACCAACCGTGGCGGGCGTACCTGCCACGCGGCGATCATCGCCCGTGAGCTGGGGATTCCTGCGGTGGTCGGTTGCGGCAACGCCACCCAACTGCTCAAGGACGGCCAGGGCGTGACCGTGTCCTGTGCCGAAGGCGACACCGGCTTCATCTTTGAAGGCGAGCTGGGCTTCGACATCAAGCAAAACTCCATCGACGCCATGCCCGACCTGCCGTTCAAGATCATGATGAACGTCGGCAACCCGGACCGTGCCTTCGACTTCGCGCAGTTGCCGAACGCCGGTGTGGGCCTGGCCCGCCTGGAGTTCATCATCAACCGCATGATCGGCGTGCACCCCAAGGCCCTGTTGAACTACGACGGCCTGCCGCTGGACATCAAGGAAAGCGTGGACAAGCGCATCGCCGGCTACGACGACCCGGTGGGCTTCTACGTCGAGAAACTGGTGGAAGGCATCAGCACCCTGGCGGCGGCGTTCTACCCGAAAAAGGTCATCGTGCGCCTGTCGGACTTCAAGTCCAACGAATACGCCAACCTGATCGGCGGCAAGCTCTACGAGCCCGAAGAAGAAAACCCGATGCTGGGCTTCCGTGGCGCCTCGCGTTACATCAGCGAAGCGTTCCGTGACTGCTTCGAGCTCGAATGCCGCGCCCTCAAGCGTGTGCGCAACGAGATGGGCCTGACCAACGTCGAGATCATGGTGCCGTTCGTCCGTACCCTGGGCGAAGCGAGCCAGGTCGTCGACCTGCTGGCCGAAAATGGCCTGTCCCGCGGCGAAAACGGCCTGCGCGTGATCATGATGTGCGAACTGCCGTCCAACGCCATCCTCGCCGAAGAGTTTCTGGAGTTCTTCGACGGCTTCTCCATCGGTTCCAACGACCTGACCCAGCTCACCCTGGGCCTGGACCGCGATTCCGGGATCATCGCCCACCTGTTCGACGAGCGTAACCCTGCGGTCAAGAAGCTGCTGGCCAACGCCATCCAGGCGTGCAACAAGGCCGGCAAGTACATCGGTATCTGCGGCCAGGGCCCTTCCGATCACCCGGACCTGGCCAAATGGCTGATGGAGCAGGGTATCGAAAGCGTCTCGCTGAACCCTGACTCCGTGCTGGAAACCTGGTTCTTCCTGGCGGAAGGCCAAGCGTCCGCCTGAGGTCGCCATGTCAAAAGTGCCGGTCCCCCGTCAGGGTGACCGGCATTCTTATCTGTACAGGGCGGAATCCTTGCGGACGTCGCCCTTTTTTGTGCAAGAGCATTATGCAAAGCAGCAGCAACCTGTTTCCTGTCGCCCTGATCAGCGCTGAGCGTCGTGGCGACCTGAGTGAAGACGTGTATCGCCTCAAGCCCGGTAACAGCCCCGACGGTACCGTCGAGCTCGCGGTGACCCGTTTGGGCCTGGCCGATGTCCCGGAAAACCGGGGCATACCGGTTATTTTGTTGCACGGCAGTTTTTCCAACCGGCGTTTCTGGTATTCGCCGAAGGGGATCGGCCTGGGCGCCTACCTGGCCCGCCAGGGATTCGATGTGTGGATCCCGGAAATGCGCGGTCATGGGCTGTCCCGGCGCAACCAGGACTACGCCCGCAACCGCGTCGCCGACTACGCGCGTTACGATCTGCCGGCCATCGGCGCCTTTGTGCGTGAGCAAAGTGCGCAGATTCCCCATTGGATAGGTCATTCTCTCGGCGCTACAACCCTGGCGGCGGCCCTGGGTGGGCAGCACCTGGGTGCGCCGGCAGTGGCCTCGGTGGCACTGTTTGGCTGTCAGGTCAGTCGCAGCCACTGGCCATTGAAACTTCCTCCAGTGGAGTGGACCGGCCGTCTGCTGTTGAAGCGCTTCGGCGAAGTGTCCGGCTCGCGGCTCAAGCGGGGCCCGGAGGACGAACCGGCCGGCGTGCTGATCGAAGCCATGCGCTGGAATGGCCTGTTCGGCCGCTTTGGCGAGGGTAAGCGCGATTGGTGGAAAGGCCTGGCGGACGTCGATGTGCCGCTGCTGGCCGTCAGCGCGGCGGGCGACCAGCAGGATCCGGACTGGGCGTGCCGTAAGCTGTTCGAGCAGATCGGCTCCGAGCACCGTCAGTACCTGTGCCTGGGGCGTCAGCAAGGGTTCAGCGGTGATTTCGGGCATGTGGAAATGCTCGTCAGCAAAGCCGCCCAGGCCGAGGTCTGGCCGCTGGTTGAGCAATGGTTGAACGATCCGCTGACACCTTTATTGGGTGCCAAGCCCGAGGCATTGGTCGTAGTTTGACCCAGGGCTCTGCCAAGGGCGTTTCGCTCGTGTGTGGTTGCGGCTAATATATGACGCGTTAAACGCTTCTGGTCATATTCAGTCGCGCAGTGGTTATTGCGTTACGACGAAGCGGATGGGATGTTGCGCACCGGCTCCGGCTGGTGCTTCTTTCGAAAGACACTTCTTTGGCGGAAAGGAATTTTTCAATGAACCATTACGTGACCCCCGACCTGTGCGACGCCTACCCGGACCTGGTGCAGGTAGTCGAGCCGATGTTCAGCAACTTCGGCGGCCGAGATTCCTTTGGCGGCGAGATTGTCACCATCAAATGTTTCGAAGATAACTCCCTCGTCAAGGAGCAGGCCGACCAGCCGGGCGCCGGCAAGGTGCTGGTGGTCGACGGTGGTGGTTCCCTGCGGCGCGCGCTGCTGGGCGACATGATCGCCGAGAAAGCCGCGAAAAACGGTTGGGAAGGGTTGGTGATCTATGGCTGCATCCGTGACGTCGATGTGATCGCCCAGACCGACCTTGGGGTGCAGGCGCTGGCCAGTCATCCGATGAAAACCGATAAGCGCGGCATCGGCGACCTGAACGTCGTGGTGACATTTGCGGGTGTGACGTTCCGCCCGGGTGAGTACATCTACGCCGACAATAATGGCGTGATCGTCTCGCCAAGCCCGCTGCAGATGCCTGAATAAAACCGCAATAACCGACAGGGGTGAGGATGTTCGAGGAAGAAAACGCGCAGTGGGGGCTGGTGCATGCCCTGGTGCTGGACGGTAAAGGCGGTGCGCGTTCGATTGCCCGGACTGAGCTCGACGACTTGCAACTGCAGCCCCAGGAAAGCCTGTGGCTGCACTGGGATCGCAGCCATCCCCAGACCCAGACCTGGCTGCGCAAATCCAGTGGCTTGAGCGAATTCGCCTGTGACCTGCTGCTGGAGGAGAACACCCGCCCACGCCTGTTGCCGCTGCCGGATGCCGAGTTGCTGCTGTTCCTGCGTGGGGTCAACCTCAACCCGGGGGCCGAGCCGGAAGACATGGTCTCGGTACGTATCTTCGCTGCCGCCAGCCGTGTGATCTCCCTGCGTCTGCGCCCGTTGCGCGCCACCGATGAACTGCTGGTGCAGTTGGCGGATGGCAAGGGGCCGAAAACCGCGTCGGAGCTCATCCTTTATATGGCGCAGTACCTGACCAACAAGGTCCAGGATCTGGTCACGGATTTGTCGGAAATCGTCGACGCTGAGGAAGAAAAACTCGATACCGACGAACGGTATACACCTGAACATGGCAGTGTTTTGCAGATCCGTCGCCGAGCGGCCGGGCTCAAGCGTTTCCTGTCGCCGCAGCGGGATATTTTTGCCCAGCTCACGCGGATAAAATTGCCGTGGTTCTGTGACGACGATGCCGACTACTGGAACGAATTGAACAACAGCCTGACCCGCTACCTGGAAGAGCTCGAATTGACCCGGGAGCGCGTGGGGCTTGTGCTTGAGGCCGAAGACCGACGCTTGAGCGTACGCATGAACCGCACCATGTACCGCTTCGGGATCATCACGGGAATCTTCCTGCCGATGAGTTTCCTGACCGGTTTGCTGGGTATAAATGTGGGAGGCATACCGTTCTCTGCCAGCCCCTACGGATTCGTGATTGCATGCCTGTTGATGGTGTCGGTGGCGCTCGGACAATGGTTGTTGTTTCGACGATTGCGCTGGGTTTGAGCTGAATATGACCTGAACGTAGGAAGGGTCCTATGTGACCCCAAGAATTTTACCCTCGTCTTTTAAAACACTTGCGAGAGGTCTTTATGCACGATCCGTTCGAACAGTCTTTGCGTGACATGCTCAATGCCTCGCCGTCCAACCGCGACGACGATGCCTGCCTGGGCCGCGTATTGAAAACCGCTAACCGTCAGGTGGGCGCGGGTGACCTGTTCGGTCTGCTCGGCCGCTGGATGCCGGCGTTGATGATGGCCCTGAACAACGGTTCGGCCCATGTATCACCGGTCTCCCGTCGTAAACCTCTTGCTCGCACTGCTGATAAGGCTGATTGAATATGGAACTTGATCTCTGGACCCAGAGCCTGGTCACCGCGATGACCGCATTGTGGACCAAGGTGGCGAATTTCATTCCCAACCTGTTTGGTGCCCTGGTCCTGGTGTTGCTGGGCTTTGTCGTGGCCAAGCTGCTCGACACCCTGCTGTCCAAACTGCTCGCGAAACTGGGCCTTGACCGCCTGATGGCCGGCACTGGCCTGACCAAGCTGCTGGGCCGCGCCGGGTTGCAGGTGCCGATCTCCACGTTGATCGGCAAGATCGTCTATTGGTTTGTTTTGCTGATTTTTCTGGTTTCTGCGGCGCAATCCCTTGGACTTGAGCGAGTTTCAGCTACGCTCGACATGCTGGCGCTGTATTTGCCGAAGGTTTTCGGCGGCGCGCTGGTGCTTCTCGTAGGCGTTTTGCTTGCTCAACTGGCCAATGGGCTGGTGCGCGGCGCCGCTGAAGGGGTGGGGTTGGATTATGCCGCTGGCCTGGGGCGTATCGCCCAGGGGTTGGTGATCATCATCAGTATTTCGGTCGCGATCAGCCAGTTGGAGGTCAAGACTGACCTGCTCAACCACGTGATCGTCATCGTTTTGATTACCGTTGGTCTGGCCGTTGCGCTGGCCATGGGCTTGGGAAGCCGGGAAATTGCCGGCCAGATTCTCGCGGGAATCTATGTGCGTGAGTTGTATCAGGTTGGGCAACAGGTGCGTGTGGGCGAGGTCGAAGGGCAAATCGAGGAGATCGGCACAGTCAAGACGACGGTGCTGACCGATGACGGCGACCTGGTGTCGCTGTCCAATCGGATTCTCCTCGAGCAGCAGGTCAGTAGCCGCTAACCCGGTAAACCCTGCTAATGTACGCCGCCGCAAGCCTGGCTGACCGGGCTGTAGCGGACATTGACCTGACTGTCGGCACGACTTGTTTTGAATAAAGCCCAAACGCTGTCCACGCGCTATGACCCCCGTGAGCTCTCTGATGAGGAGTTGGTCGCGCGCTCGCACACGGAGCTGTTTCACGTAACTCGCGCGTATGAAGAATTGATGCGCAGATATCAACGCACTCTGTTCAACGTTTGTTCAAGGTATTTAGGGAACGATAGAGATGCGGATGATGTCTGTCAGGAAGTGATGCTCAAGGTGCTGTACGGCCTGAAGAACTTCGAGGGCAAATCGAAGTTCAAGACGTGGCTGTACAGCATCACCTACAACGAGTGCATCACGCAGTATCGGAAGGAACGGCGAAAGCGTCGCTTGATGGACGCTTTGAGTCTGGACCCCCTTGAGGAGGCGTCTGAAGAAAAGGCGCCGGCACCCGAGGAGAAGGGCGGACTTGATCGCTGGCTGGTGTATGTGAACCCGATTGACCGGGAAATTCTGGTGCTACGATTTGTCGCAGAGCTGGAATTCCAGGAAATCGCTGACATCATGCACATGGGTTTGAGTGCTACAAAAATGCGTTACAAGCGTGCTCTAGATAAATTACGTGAGAAATTTGCGGGCGAGACTGAAACTTAGTGCGTGGCAAATATCTCTTACGTGTAGGCAAGTTCTGTTAGACTTGTCGCCGAGTTGTCCCCCGGTTTGTGGGACTGCTTTACAATCACCAGATGGGGATTTAACGGATGAAACTGAAAAACACCTTGGGCTTGGCCATTGGTTCTCTTATTGCCGCTACTTCTTTCGGCGTTCTGGCACAAGGCCAAGGCGCAGTTGAAGGCGAGCTGTTCTACAAGAAGCAGTACAACGATAGCGTCAAGCACATCGAAGACGGCTTCAATCCTGGCGCTCGCATCGGTTACTTCCTGACCGACGACCTGTCCTTGAACCTGTCCTACGACAAGACCAACCACACCCGTTCGAACGACGGTACTGGTAACCAGAAGATCAAAGGCGATACCGGCAGCCTGGTTGCCCAGTATCACTTCGGTCAAGCTGGCGTAGACAGCCTGCGTCCATACGTAGAAGGCGGTTTCGGTCACCAGAGCCGTACCAACGTTCAGGCTGACGGCCACAGCGGTCGCGACCAGACTACCTTCGCTACCGTTGGTACCGGCGTGAAGTACTACTTCACCAACAACCTGTACGCTCGTGCCGGTGTTGAAGCTGACTACGGTCTGGACAACGGCAAGTGGGATTACTCCGCACTGGTTGGCCTGGGCGTGAACTTTGGCGGTAACGCTGGCGCAGTTGCTCCAGCTCCTACCCCAGCACCAGCTCCAGAGCCAACTCCAGAGCCAGAAGCTCCAGTTGCTCAGGTTGTTCGTGTTGAGCTGGACGTCAAGTTCGACTTCGACAAGTCCGTTGTTAAGCCTAACAGCTACGGCGACGTGAAAAACCTGGCCGACTTCATGGCTCAGTACCCAGCTACCAACGTAGAAGTTGCTGGTCACACTGACTCCGTAGGTCCAGATGCCTACAACCAGAAGCTGTCCCAGCGTCGTGCTGACGCTGTTAAGCAAGTCCTGGTTAAAGACGGCGTGGCTCCTAGCCGCATCACCGCAGTAGGTTACGGCGAATCCCGCCCAGTTGCTGACAACGCAACTGAAGCTGGTCGTGCTGTTAACCGTCGCGTAGAAGCGTCGGTTGAAGCTACCGCTCAGTAATGACTGAGATGTAGAAAAAACCCGGCTTCGGCCGGGTTTTTTTTCGCCTGGAATTTGCCTCAGGCGCTGACTGCGGCAGCGACATAAGCCGTCTGCTTGGCGGCCGCAACATGGCCGATCACCAGAATCGCCGGGCTTTTCAAGGCAAATGCCTGTGCGTCTTCATGCATCCGCGACAGCTCACTGCGGCATTCGCGCTGTTGGGGCAGTGAGGCGTTTTCGATCATTGCCACCGGCATATCTGTCGCCATCCCGCCTTCGAGCAATTGCTGGCGAATCTCCTCCAGCTTGGCCACTCCCATATACACCACCAATGTCGTCCCGCCCTCGGCCAACGCGCGCCAATTAAGGCTGCTGTCGTCCTGGGTATGGGCCGTGACCAGGGTCACACCGCGGCTGACGCCACGCAACGTCAGTGGAATCGCGCAATTCGTTGCCCCCGCCAGCCCCGCGGTGATCCCGTTGACCAACTCTACCTCGACGCCGCGTTCGCGCAGCCACACGGCTTCTTCGCCACCTCTGCCGAAAATGCACGGGTCACCCCCTTTCAGCCGCACTACGCACTTGCCTTGGCGGGCGTAACGCAGCATCAGGCGGTGGATAAAGTCCTGCGGGGTCGAGCGGCAGCCGCCGCGTTTGCCGACCGTGATCACCCGTGCTTCCGCGCAGTGCTCCAGCACTGCGGGGTTGACCAAGTCATCGATCAGTACCACATCGGCTTCGTGCAGGGCCCGTACAGCCTTGAGGGTCAACAGCTCCGGATCGCCAGGGCCCGCGCCCACCAGCCAGACTTTTGCGTTCATGGGTTTTTCCTCGTCTAGAGCTGACGTCAGTTGTGAAAGAGTGAATACAGAAGAATCAGATTGATCAGCATCGAGACCAGGCCCAAGGTGCGCCAGACCTTCAACGGTTCGCGCTCCAGCAGGGGCCTGGGGCGAATGCTCAGTTCATGGCGGTCAGCCTGTTCCAGCACCAGCAGCCATTCCTCGGCGGTTTCATAGCGATGCGCCGGCTGGGCAGCCACGGCCCGCTCCAGGCTCAGGGGGAGCCAGTCGGGGAGATCCGGGCGATAGCGGCTGGCGCTGACAGCCTGGGCAAATCGAGGCCGTTGGAAGGCTTCGATTTCCCCGTAGGGGTAATGCCCGGTCAACAGGTAATACAAGGTGACGCCTACGCTGTACAAATCCTGCTGGGCTGTCGGACGATCGCCATTGAACGCTTCGGGCGCGATAAAGCACGGGGTGCCGGGCAGTACGTGGGCCCGGTCCTCGGAAAGACCGGGGCAGTAGGCCAGGCCGAAATCCAGCACGCGCAATTCACCGTCATCCCCCAGCAGCAGGTTTTCCGGCTTGATGTCGCGGTGCAGGATCTGCCGTCGGTGCAGCATGCCGACTGCGCGCAGCAAACGCTCGGCGACGGACTGCCATTGCGCCAGGGGCAATGGGCCCTGGTGCTGGAACAGCTCGGCCAGGGTCTGCCCCGGGTATTCCCGCATGACGTAGTACAAATGCTGGCGCCCGCTGGCGGCGTGCACCTCAGGAAAGGCACGCCCGGCTACCCGTCGCAAAAACCACTCTTCCGACAGTAATGCCTGGCCGGCGTCGCTGTCGTCGTCGCGGCTCAGTGGCAGGGTTTTCAGCAGCCAGGGCTGCTGTTGGGCATCGCGCACCCGGTACAGCAACGACTGCCTGCTTTGCGCCAGCACGCTGTCCACCTGCCAGCCTTCAAAGCGTTGCCCGGATTTCAGCAGCGGTGGCAAGGGCCATTGCTGCAATTGCACCAGGGCGTCACCGAGGGTGGCAGCGCCGAGTGTGTCGACGCGCACCAGCAAGGCGCTGGCATTGTCCTGGCTGCCCGCCAGGTGTGCGGCATTGACCAGCGTGGTGACCGCCAGGTCCAGGTCGGTTTGTTCGCGCAGGATCGCGCTGATGCTGTGATCGCCCAGGGTGGCCCAGACGCCGTCGCTGAGCAGCAGGAAGCACTCACCTTCACGCAATTGACCGTCGAGAAAATCCAGCACCAGGTGCTGATCCAGGCCGAGGGCACGCTTGAGCACGTGCTGCATGCCCGGTTGCTCCCACACATGGTCTTCGCTGATGCGCTGCAACTCACCGTCCAGCCAGCGATACGCCCGGCAATCACCGACATGGGCCAGGGTGAAACGCTGGCCGCGAAAGACCAGGGCACTGAGGGTGGTCAGCAACGGCTGGCCGCCGCCATTGGCCTGCAACCAGCGGTTTTGCGCCAGCAGCAAGCGCTCCAATGCCTGTGCCACACCCCAGGTTTGCGGCGTGGCGTAGTAATCCAGGGCCAGGGCTTGCAAAGTCGAGCGTGCGGCCAGGCCGCCGTCGGCGCACTGGCTCACACCGTCGGCCATGGCGCACAGGTAGCCTTTGCTCGCCGCCAGTTCCGCTGCGGGGGTGACGACCCGCAGCGCATCCTGGTTTTCCGCCCGTGGGCCGATGGCGCTGGCGTGGGCGACGCTCAGTTGCAGGCTCATCAGACGCGCGCAGCGGTCACTGCGGCCGAACCCCAGGTGGTTCTCCAGCGACGCTTGACGCCATGCAGGCCGAACCAGGCCAGTACGCCCAGGCTGGCGAACAGCCACAAGGCCAGTTGATAGCTGCCGGTGCTCTGCTTGATTGCGCCCATGCCCGCGGCCAGGGCGAAACCGCCGATGCCGCCGGCCATGCCGATCAAGCCGGTCATCACACCGATCTCACGCCGGAAACGCTGTGGCACCAACTGGAACACCGCGCCATTGCCCGCACCCAGGCCGAGCATGGTGCAGACGAAGAGCGCCAGTGCCGCGTAGGAGCTGGGCAGGTTGAAACCCACTGCCGCAATGCAGATCGCCGCGACACTGTACATGCCGAGCAGGGTGCGGATTCCGCCGAAACGGTCGGCCAGGGCGCCGCCCAGTGGGCGCATCAGGCTGCCACCGAACACGCAGGCGGCGGTGTAGTAGCCGGCAGTCATGGGGCTCAGGCCGTATTGGTCGTTGAAATAGCCGGGCAGGGCGCTGGCCAGGCCGATAAAACCGCCGAAGGTCACGCTGTAGAAAAACATGAACCACCAGCTGTCGCGGTCGCCCAGGGCCTTGAAATAATCGGCCATGGACTTGGCTTTCGGCCGCTCGGGTGCATTGCGTGCCAGCCAGGCGAAGACGATCAGCGTCAGGATCAGCGGAATCAGCGCAAAGCCGAACACATTGCTCCAGCCAAACGCCGCCGCCAGCACCGGGGCCAGCAACGCCGCGAACACCGTGCCCGAGTTACCGGCACCGGCGATGCCCATGGCCTTGCCCTGGTGTTCGGCCGGGTACCATTGGGACGCCAGCGGCAGCGCCACCGCAAAGGATGCGCCGGCCATGCCGAGGAACAGTCCCAGCAACAAGGCTTGTTCGTAGCTGTGAATCCCCAGTTTCCAGGCGCTGAACAAGGCGACGATCACAATCACCTGGCCAATCAGCCCGGCAGTCTTGGGCGACAGCTTGTCCGCCAGCATGCCCATCAGGAAGCGCAGCACCGCGCCGGCCAGGATCGGCGTCGCCACCATCAGGCCGCGTTGTTGGGTGGTCAGGTGCAGGTCGGCGGCAATCTGCACCGCCAGCGGGCCCAACAAATACCAGACCATGAAACTCAGGTCGAAATACAGGAACGCGGCAAACAGGGTCGGGGTGTGCCCGGATTTCCAGAAGCTTGATTTCATCACGCACCTCAACGGTTGGGAGTCTTGTAAGAAGGCCTGGTGATGGAGCCGCCGGCTGAGGCCGCCCCACCGGCCCCGTGCTACCGGGGCCAAAACAAAAAAACGCCGCCACCGGGTTCGCGAGGGCAAACCGGGTGTGCGACGTCTTTGTCGTGAAGGGGCAACCGCCGTTGGTTACCTGTGGTGATTACTTAGCAAGTCCTGCGCCAACCTGCTGGCCGTAGGGTGCTCAGCCGAGCAGCTCACTCATGGCGATGATCTGCTCCGCCACCTGGATCAGTTTCTGCTGGCGGCTCATGGCCTGGCGGCGCATCAGGGTGTAGGCCTCTTCCTCATTGCAGGCCTTCATTTTCATCAGCATGCCCTTGGCCAACTCGATGCGCTTGCGCTCGGCCAACTGCTGGTCACGGGCCTGGAGCTGGGCGCGCAAGGCCTGGTCGCTCTCGAAGCGAGCCATGGCCACGTCGAGGATCGGCTGCAGGCGCTGCGCCTGAATGCCTTCGACGATATAGGCGCTGACCCCGGACTTGATGGCCTGGCGCATCACGTCGGGGTCGTGCTCGTCGGTAAACATCACGATGGGCCGGGGCTGGTCGCGGCTGACCAGCACCACTTGCTCCATCACATCGCGGCCCGGTGACTCGGTATCGATCAGGATGACGTCCGGGCGCACCGTTTCGACGCGCGCAGGCAGGTCGATGGTCAGGCCGGACTCATCGATCACTTCAAAACCAGCCTCGATCAGTGCTGCCCTCAGGCGGCCGACTTTGCGCGGCGTGTCATTGATCAACAGGATTCGCAGCATGGAAATCCTCCTGTCAGCGCAAGGCTTGGCGGCTGGTAGGGTCGACCATGGCATGCAGGCGGAAGCTGCGCGCGTAGCCGGCGGGGTCCGAGCCGTCCCAGATCTTACCGTCGATCAGTTGGCTGCTGCGCATGTCCTCGCCGTTGTCGCTAAGGCCCAGTGCCCCGGCGGCTTGGCGATACAGCGCCAGCTGTTGCACTTGGCGCGCAACGCCGAGGTAGTCAGGGTCTTCGCGCAGCAGGCCCCAGCGTCGGAACTGGGTCATGAACCACATGCCATCGCAGAGGTAGGGCAGGTTGACCTCGCCATCGGCAAAAAAACGCAGGGCGTGCGGGTCCTGCCACTGGTTGCCCAGGCCGTCGTCATAGGTGCCCAGCAAGCGGGGTTCGATGCAATCGAGCGGGGCATCGAGGTACTCGCGGCCGCTGAGCAATTGTGCGGTGGAGCGGCGGTTTTCGGTGTTTTGCTCGATAAAGCGGCTGGCCTCGAGGATCGCCATCACCAACACGCGGGCGGTGTTGGGGTACTGGTCGACAAACGCCTGGGTGCAGCCGAGCACCTTTTCCGGATGGTTCGGCCAGATCGCCTGGCTGGTCGCCAGGGTAAAGCCCTGGTGTTGCTTGACGGCACTGGCGCACCAGGGCTCGCCGACGCAAAAGCCATCGATACGCCCGGCCTGCAGGTGCGCGAGCATTTGCGGGGGCGGTACCACGACGCTGTCCACATCCTGTAGCGGATGAATGCCTTGGCTCGCCAGCCAGTAGTACAACCACATGGCGTGAGTACCTGTGGGAAAGGTCTGGGCGAAAGTCAGTTTTGTTCGGCTTTGGTGCACGTGGCGGTCCAGCGCCTCAGGAGTGACCACGCCCTGCTGTTGCAGGCTGCGGGACAGGTTGATGCTTTGGCCGTTCTGGTTCAGCCCCATCAAGACTGCCATGTCGGTAGGTGCGACGCCGCCGATGCCCAGGTGCACGGCATAGACCAGCCCGTACAGGCTGTGGGCGGCGTCCAGCTCGCCGCTGACCAGTTTGTCCCGCAGGTTGGCCCATGAAGATTGGCGCTTGAGGTTGAGGGTCAAGCCATACGGCTGGGCGAAGCCCTGGGTCGCTGCCACCACCAGGGATGCGCAATCGCTCAAGGCCATGAAGCCCAGGTCAAGGCTGCTCTTTTCCGGGGCGTCACTGCCGTTGACCCAAGCCAGTGGGTCGTTCGTCGGGCTGTTGCCAACCGAATCGTTCATCAACACCTACCTTTTCTTTCACAAAAAAGCGTCGTTCCCTCAGATGGCGATGCAAGGCCATTGCGGGTAACGACGCCTTTGTCCGTAAGCCCGCTCCGCCGTTGGTGCGCGCCTTGATACAGAGTCCGTAGCAAGGCACATGCCACGGGCCGATGGGCACCGCCAGCCGTCAACTTTTCATCAAGATTGAAACTCGGCTGCCTCTCAGTATGGCCGCTTCTTACTACCAGGCTGCCCAGGAAATCCAAGGTGTACGCTCATTTTTCCGTAACCACTGCCTGTCTCTGGCTGCTGTTTGCCGCGCTGATGCTGGGAAGTGTCGATGCCCAGGGCCAGACCTACCAGGCACGGGACGAGAGCCTGCATACCGTCTTTACCGCCTTGTCCGTGCCGATGGGCCTACCCATCGTCGTGAGCAGTGAAGTGGCGCGCATACGCATCAGCGAGGTCATTGACCTCGATATGCCGCAACAGGCCCTGGAGATGCTTTCACAGCAATACGGCTTGATCTGGTACGGCGATGGGCAGGCGCTCTACCTCTACGCCGTCAACGAGGCGAAAAGCTTGGCGGTGGTATTGCGGCATATATCGGTCGACAGGTTTCGTGGCTTCATGCGCCGCTCGGGACTTGATGAAACGCGTTATCCCCTGCGCGTGAGCGGGGCGCGGACATTCCATGTGTCCGGGCCTCCCCATTATGTCGACCAGGTCTTGCGTCTGGCCCAGTTGATGGATCGCGAGCGTGCTGAATTGCACATAGGCAACCAGGCGTTTGCTGTGGTTCAGGTACTCAACACCCATGTGGCAGACCGAGGGTACGCCATGGGCAACGAAAAGGTCACGGTGCCGGGCATCGCATCGACGATCGAAACCCTGTTGGGCTCTGAACAGAAGGGAGCGTTGGCCGACAAGAGCCTGGTTGTGAGTGCCTATCCGGATACCAATAGCCTGCTGATCAAGGGTAAGCCAGCGCAACTGGCTCTCATCGAGCGCCTGGTGGCGGAGTTGGACACCCCCAAGCGTTCTATCGAAGTCTCGCTATGGATGGTGGACGTAGACCGTGATGAACTGAAAAAGCTGGATTTTGACCGGGAGAAGGATGCGAAGGCCCAGGCCACGCGAATTCTGGAACCGATGGACGATATCCGCTTGATGGAGCAAATCGCCACGCTGGAGCGCCGGCGGCGAGCAAGGGTGATGACGTTGCCGGTGATTCTCACCCAGGAGAATGTGCCGGCCGTGTTCCAGGATAACCACACCTTCTACCTGACAGCTCCCGGAGCCGACCATGCTGATTGGAAGCCCGTGCAATACGGTTCCCAGGTCAGCGTGCTGCCGCGTTTTGCCGAAGGGAACCAGATCGAGATGCTGCTCCATGTCGAGGATGGTCGACAATTGAACCAGGCGGGGCGGGGCGGCAAAGCGACCGCGGTCGGCCGGGTGAGTGTCAGCAGCGTGGCAAGGGTGCCGCAGGGTAAGCGCCTGTGGCTGGGAGCGTTCAGCCGTGAGGCACATGAGTCGGGACGCAGCACCGTTTCAGCTGGCCCGGCCAAGGTTCGCCTGTTTGTGATTGAGGCCCGGGCCGTGGGAGGCGAGATGAAAACGTTGGCCACTGGCGTTGGCCCGCCACCGTTGAGTGCGGCGCAATACGAGCGCGTGCAACGTGCGTTCGTACGCCCGGGTCGCGATGGTTCTCCGTGAATAAGGCGTTGCCCCATGCATTTGGAAATTCTTCTACAGGAACAACTGATCAGCCGCAGGCGCCTGGCAGCCTTTGCTCCTGGGAAGGTGTTGCCATTGTCGCCCGGCATCATCCACTGCGTGGAAGTTCGGGTTAATGGCCGGTTGCTCGCATTGGGCGAGTTGGTGCAACTGGAGGATCGGTTGGGCGTTGAGTTGCACGAGGTCTATAAAAGGGGAGCGCCTGATGTGTATGGGTGAAGTGTCTTACAGGGTGTTGCTAAAAATCGTTGGCTGTATGGGTTTTTTCCTAGCGTGGCCTGCAAGGCGGTTTTTTATAGTCGTGATGTGGGCGCAAGGGCCAGTACTGGAAAATAAGGGCTTCAATGTCAGTAGTCGGATGTCGAGGTAGATATGGCCGTCGTTAATGATGAATTGACGGCGACTTCCCTGCTCTTTTCCCGGTGGACGCTGCATGGCGATGGTCGCTTGACCGGAGACGGCAGCGATGTCCAGTTGCCACCCAAGGAGCTGCATGTTTTGCGGCTGCTGCTGGTCTCTGGCGGTGTACTGATGACCAAGGACCGCTTGCTGGAGCTGGCCTGGCCTCAGGGGGAGGTCGCCGAGGAGTCGCTGACCCGTTGCATTTATTCGCTGCGCAAGCATCTTGGCGCTGACAAAGGCTTTATCAAGACCATCTATGGTCGCGGGTATCGCTTTACCTGCCCGGTGAAGGCTGAGCGCCATGGGCGTGGGCCTATGGATACCCGGCAGCATGTGTGTTCGGCCTGTGGCCAAGTCAGTCATGGCTAAGTTCTGGCGCAGGCTACTGTGCCTTGGCCTGGTGACGAGCGGCAATCAGGCATTGGCCTATTGCTGGGAGGAAACTGCCCGCCGCTACGATATCGAACCGGAATTGCTACAGGCTATCGCCGCCGTGGAGTCGGATTTTCGCCCGGATGCGATGAACTACGCCAACGGTAACGGCACACGGGATATCGGCCTGATGCAGATCAACAGTATCCATTTACCTCGTCTGCTCAAGCTGGGTATCACCGAGGAAAGGCTGTTGAGTGAACCCTGCCTGTCGGTGGAAGTCGGGGCCTCCATACTGGCCGAGTTTATCCAGCGCTTTGGCTACAACTGGACGGCGGTGGGGTCCTACAATGTCGGGCCCGGCTCCGGCCCTGAGCGCGACGCGTTGCGCATGCGCTATGCAGAAAAAATCTGGGCACGTTATGAGACCCTGGTACAGCAACGCTACTGACGTTTGGGCGGCGCGCCTCGCGTGCACCCCGCCACCCCGCTATAATCGCCGCCACCTTCCGCCGCCATCCGAGTCTAGCCCGCCCATGTATACCCTGGCCCGCCAGCTGTTGTTCAAACTCTCCCCGGAAACCTCCCACGATCTGTCCCTGGACCTGATCGGCGCCGGTGGCCGCCTGGGGCTCAATGGCCTGGTATGCAAGGCGCCGGCGAAAATGCCGGTGTCGGTGATGGGGCTCGACTTCCCCAACCCGGTCGGACTGGCCGCCGGCCTGGACAAGAACGGTGCGGCCATCGATGGCTTCGCGCAGCTGGGTTTCGGTTTTGTGGAGATCGGCACCGTGACGCCGCGACCGCAACCGGGTAACCCCAAGCCGCGTATCTTCCGTCTGCCGGAAGCCGAGGCGATCATCAATCGCATGGGGTTCAACAACCTGGGCGTCGATCATCTGCTGTCGCGCGTCGAGGCCGCAAAGTACAAAGGCATCCTCGGTATCAATATCGGCAAGAACTTCGACACGCCGGTCGAGCGTGCAGTGGATGACTACCTGATCTGCCTGGACAAGGTCTACGCCCACGCCAGCTATGTCACCGTCAACGTCAGCTCGCCCAACACCCCGGGCCTGCGCAGCCTGCAGTTCGGCGATTCGCTCAAGCAACTGCTCGAAGCCCTGCGCCAACGCCAGGAAGACCTGGCCGTGCGCCATGGCAAGCGCGTGCCGCTGGCAATCAAGATCGCCCCGGACATGAGTGACGAAGAAACCGTGCTGGTGGCCCAGGCCCTGGTGGATGCGGGCATGGATGCGGTCATCGCGACCAACACCACCCTCAGCCGTGTCGGCGTCGAAGGGTTGGCCCATGGCGATGAAGCGGGTGGCCTGTCGGGTGCGCCAGTGCGTGACAAGAGCACCCATATCGTCAAGGTGCTGGCCGCTGAGTTGGCCGGGCGTTTGCCGATCATCGCGGTGGGCGGCATTACCGAAGGTAAGCATGCCGCCGAGAAGATCGCTGCGGGCGCCAGCCTGGTGCAGTTGTACTCGGGTTTTATTTATAAAGGCCCGGCGCTGATCCGCCAGTCAGTGGATGCGATTGCGGCCTTGCGCGTGTAGGAGCGAGCTTGCTCGCGAAGAACGTCAACGATAGCGCGGCGCATCTGGTTTAACGCGGCGCCCTCGGGTTCTTCGCGAGCAATCTCGCTCCTGCGGTAGTCCTCATTATGCTCAGGCCAATAAAAAGGGCTCCTTAAGAGGAGCCCCTGGGCCGAAGCCCGCCGCCTGGATAGGGCGTGCGTGGTTAAGTCGCTACATATTCGAGGTGGTGTCGGAATTAAATGCCCTTGATTAGCCGACGGCGTGAAGTTCGTTGAGTCTGTGGATTCCCGCAGTGCCAGTCATACCGTCCCAGTTGTCGCCGCGTCCTTCTCGCCAGCCGTTGATCCAGGCTTGGCGTACCGACGGTAGAGTAAATGGGCAAAGCTCACGGGATTTGCCATGAACGCCATATTGATATCCGCGTAAAAATGCTCTTTCCAACGGATCACGCTTAAGTCTTCTCATAGGGTGTTTCCCTCACTTGTTGACTGTCTTGATATCCTTCGGCCTCGTCTGAGGCCGGGCAGAGTTTTTCTGCCGTTGGTGGGCTCGCTGCCGGCGTGGCGAGCCTATGTGTCGGCGTCGTTGCGGCGCCAACCTGTGTTGAGTTCTAACCAATAGGTCACATGGATTCAATGATCGTTTTGTCATAAGCACGTAACGATAACGATGCTATAGCCATAAGCTGGGATGGCTTTTCGCCCCATTTGTTGGGCAAAGCCAGCTATGATGCACCCTGCAAAGAGGATGGGTTTAATCCTTTAGTGAGAATGTCCGCCGGTTGCAGTCGGTTATTATTCGACGAAGGGTCGGAATATTTCTTTTTGTTGCGTCAAATTCTCTCTCTGCCCCGTCAATAAAGGCTCCAAGGCCCGTCAGACGGGGTGGAACGGCACATTCGTGCCACGCGAGCACTCTTAAGAAAAGTGCTTGATTGAAAACCGAGCCGGCGATGCGTCGCCCGTTCACTTATTGCTGAAAAGCCTGGAATGCCCCATGTCGGACCGTTTTGAACTCTTCCTCACCTGCCCCAAGGGCCTCGAAGGTCTGCTGATCGAGGAAGCCGTCGGGCTTGGCCTTGAGGAAGCCCGCGAGCACACCTCGGCCGTGCGCGGCATGGCCGACATGGAAACCGCCTACCGCCTGTGCCTCTGGTCGCGCCTGGCCAACCGTGTGTTGCTGGTGCTCAAGCGCTTCCCAATGAAGGACGCCGAAGACCTCTACCACGGTGTGCTGGATATTGAATGGGCCGATCACATGGTCTCTGACGGTACCCTGGCGGTGGAATTCAGCGGTCACGGCTCAGGCATCGACAACACCCACTTCGGCGCGCTGAAGGTCAAGGATGCGATCGTCGACAAGCTGCGTACCCCGACCGGCGAACGCCCGTCCATCGACAAGATCAACCCCGACCTGCGCATCCACCTGCGCCTGGACCGTGGCGAAGCGATCCTGTCCCTCGACCTGTCCGGCCACAGCCTGCACCAGCGCGGCTACCGCCTGCAGCAGGGCGCCGCGCCGTTGAAGGAAAACCTCGCGGCGGCGATCCTGATTCGTGCCGGCTGGCCGCGCATTGCTGCCGAAGGCGGCGCGCTGACTGACCCGATGTGCGGCGTGGGCACCTTCCTGGTGGAAGGGGCGATGATCGCCGCCGACATGGCACCTAACCTCAATCGCGAATTGTGGGGCTTCACCACCTGGCTCGGTCACGTCCCGGCGCTGTGGAAAAAACTCCACGCCGAAGCCACTGAACGCGCGGCGATCGGCATGAACAAGCCGCCGTTGTGGGTGCGGGGCTACGAAGCCGACCCGCGCCTGATCCAGCCCGCCCGCAACAACATCGAGCGCGCCGGCCTGAGCCACTGGATCAAGGTGTACCAGGGCGAAGTCGGCACCTTCGAGCCGCGCCCGGACCAGAACCAGAAAGGCCTGGTGATCTGCAACCCGCCCTACGGCGAGCGCTTGGGTGACGAAGCCAGCCTGTTGTACCTCTACCAGAACCTCGGCGAGCGTCTGCGCCAGGCCTGCATGGGCTGGGAAGCGGCGGTGTTCACTGGCGCGCCGGACCTGGGCAAGCGCATGGGGATCCGCAGCCACAAGCAGTATTCGTTCTGGAACGGCGCATTGCCGTGCAAGTTGCTGCTGATCAAGGTCAACCCGGATCAGTTCGTCACCGGCGAGCGCCGTACCCCGGAACAGCGCCAGGCCGAACGTGAGCAGGCCGTTTACGACCAGGCTCCGGCCGAGCCGCAAGAGCGCCAGTACAACAAGAACGGCAACCCGATCAAGCCCGCCCCGGCCCCCGTGGTCGAGCAGGCGCGCCTGAGCGAAGGCGGGCAGATGTTCGCCAACCGCCTGCAAAAGAACCTCAAGCTGCTGGGCAAGTGGGCCAAGCGTGAAGGGGTGGATTGCTACCGCGTCTACGACGCCGATATGCCTGAATACTCCATGGCCATCGACCTGTACCACGACTGGGTCCACGTGCAGGAATACGCTGCGCCAAAATCCATCGACCCGGAAAAAGCCTCGGCCCGCATGTTCGACGCCCTGGCGGCCATTCCCCAGGCGCTGAACATCGACAAGAGCCGCGTGGTGGTCAAGCGTCGCGAGCGCCAGAGCGGTACCAAGCAGTACGAGCGCCAGAGTGCCCAGGGCAAATTCACCGAGGTCAGCGAAGGCGGCGTGAAGCTGCTGGTCAACCTCACCGACTACCTGGACACCGGTCTGTTCCTCGACCATCGTCCGATGCGCATGCGTATCCAGAAGGAAGCGGCCGGCAAGCGTTTCCTCAACCTGTATTGCTACACCGCCACCGCCAGTGTGCACGCAGCCAAGGGCGGCGCGCGCAGCACCACCAGTGTCGACCTGTCCAAGACCTACCTGGACTGGGCGCGACGCAACTTCTCGCTCAACGGTTTTTCCGACAAGAACCGCCTGGAGCAGGGCGATGTGATGGCCTGGCTGGAGGCCAGCCGCGATGAGTTCGACATGATCTTCATCGACCCGCCGACCTTCTCCAACTCCAAGCGCATGGAAGGCATCTTCGACGTCCAGCGCGACCACGTGCAGTTGCTCGACCTGGCCATGGCGCGCCTGGCACCGGGTGGCGTGCTGTACTTCTCGAACAACTTCCGCAAGTTCCAGCTGGAGGACAATCTCAGCGAACGCTATGCGGTCGAGGAAATCAGCGACAAGACCATCGATCCGGATTTTGCGCGTAATGCGAAGATCCACCGGGCGTGGAAAATCACTGCTCGCTGATCGCCGCCACGAAAAAGCCGCAAGCCTGGACTATTCCGGGCTTGCGGCTTTTTTACGCTGGTCAAACCCTGGGCCGATGGCTATAACTTAAGGCCTAGCCAAAGTGACACCCCCCGCACGCTGGCGTTGTGAGTGTTGCCTATGCCGTTGCAAGCCGTTCGCCCGAAAATCCTAGGCTTTATCAGTGAACAGGCGTCGGCTTGGCTGGTGGCGTTGGTGGTGTTATTGGCAGGTTTTGCGTTGACGGCCATCGTCGCCTGGGCGGCCTCCGACCTCTATCAGCAACAGGTTCGCCAGCGCTTTCAGTTGCTGGTCAACGAGCGTTACACCCGCTTGCAGGAGCGTTTCGAGGATCAGGAACAACGCCTGAACAGCCTGCGACGGTTCTTCGTCAACTCCGATGTTGTGTCCCGCGAGGAGTTCGACGGCTTTGCCCAGCCGTTACTGTTGCGCGCCCGCGCCTACGCCTGGGCACCCCGTGTGTTTCGCGAACAGCGCAGCCAATTTGAACAAGAGGTGTCCCGCCTGCGTGGGGTACCCTTTGTTATCCGTGAACTTAATAGCGCTGGCGAACTGGCCCCGGCGCCCGAGCGTGATGAATACGTTCCGGTGCTCTACAGCCAGACTCAAAGCCTGCTGGGGTCGCCCCTGGGTTTTGATCTGTTGGCCCAGCCCCTGCGGCGCTCTACCCTTGAGCGGGCGCAAAAGAGCGGCAAGCTGGCGGTGTCCCAACCGATGCAGTTGGTGGGGGTCGAGCCGGCTTATGCCACGGGTGTATTACTGGTCGCGCCGGTGAGTCACCTGCCCACGTCCGAGCCTTCCCCAAATGAGCCATACGGTTACGTGATGGCGGTGATCAGCATGCGCCAGTTGGTCGCCGACGGCTTGCCAAAAGCGGAGCGGGACAACCTGGTGATGCAGATCGTCGACACCTCCGACCTGCAAAAGCGCGTGCTCTTCGAGTCCGGCAATACCGTGGCCAACAGTGACCTTGCTGGCGCGCGTCGCCTGACCCTGGGCGACCATGTGTACGCCCTGAGCCTGCGCCCGAGCAAGGTGTTCGAGCAGGCCAACTATTCCTCGCTGTCCACGATCCTGACCATGGGTAGCCTACTCAGCCTGCTGCTCAGCGCCTTGCTCTATGTGCTGGTGAGCCAACGCCAGCGTGCATTGAAACTGGTGGAGCAGCGCACTGTGCAGTTGCGCTTGCGTGAGCAGGAACTACGGGGTGCCCATGGCCAGTTGCGCAGCGTACTCAACGCCGCTACCCAAGTGGCGATCATTGCCACTGACTTGCGGGGCGTGATCAACACCTTCAACGCCGGTGCCGAGCAGATGCTGGGGTACGAGGCCGACCAGGTGGTGGGCAAGCTGACCCTGGAAAGCCTGCACTTGGCGTTGGAGCTGGAGGCGCGTTCCGCGAGCCTGAGCGTGACCTTGGGCAAGCGTATCCCGGCGAGCCAGGCGATGCTGGTGGAAAGCCCCGACAACCTGCACGAAGCCCGGGAGTGGACCTTGATCCGCCAGGATGGCAGTCAGCTGATTGTGAACATGTTGGCCACCGTCTTGCTGGATGACCATGGCCTGTGGGTCGGGCACCTCGCGATTTACCTGGACGTCACCGAGCAGAAACGCGCCTACGAGGCCCTGGCGGCGCGGGACCGCCTGCTCAAGAAACTCAGTGCCCACGTACCTGGGGGGATCTTCCAATTCACCCTGGAACCCCAGGATAACTGGCGCTTTATCTACGCCAGCGACGGCATGCGCGATATCTATGAAATCGAGGTCAGCGCGTTGCAGCGGGATGCGACGAAGGTCTTCGAGCGAATCCACCCGCTGGACGCGGATCGGGTGCGGGCCTCGATTCGCCTGTCGGCATTGCAGTTGAGCCACTGGCGCGAAGAGTACCGGGTGCAGTTGCCGCAACGGGGGGTGCGCTGGATTCGCGGCGAGGCCACCCCGGAAGAGTTACCGGGGGGCGGTACGCTGTGGCATGGCTATGTGTCGGACATTTCCGACTTGAAGCGGGTTGAAGAGGAACTGCGCGCGCTGTCCATCACAGATTCCCTGACCGGGATTCACAACCGTCGCTATTTCCAGGACCGCCTCAGGGCCGAGATGGCGAGGCTCAACCGGACCAGTGGGGCGCTGTCGGTGATCATGCTCGATATCGATCATTTCAAGCGGATCAACGACCAGCACGGGCACGCGGTTGGCGATGGGGTGTTGCAGGAGTTGTGCAAGCGCATCAGTCAGCGTCTGCGCCGTACCGATGTATTCTGCCGCCTGGGGGGCGAGGAGTTCATGGTGCTGTGCCCCAACACCGATGGTGAGCAGGCCTACAACTTGGCGATGGAGTTATGGCAATCGCTGCGTAGCCTGCCGATGGAACCGGTGGGCATCGTCACCGCCAGCTTTGGTGTGGCCAGCTGGCGGGTGGATGAAGGCATTGATGGCCTGTTGTTGCGTGCCGACTCGGCGGTGTACGTGGCCAAGCAGGCGGGCAGGGACCGGGTGGAGGCCGAGAGGGCGCGGGCCTGATGCTCGCTCCTATAGGACGGGAGCCGCCGCCGCCAGTTTTGGCTGGCGGTACAGATCCAGCAGCACCTGGTCCAGCACCGACGACGCGCCCCACGGCTTCGGATCGTTGAGGATCGCCACCACCGCCCAGGTGTTGCCATTGTTGTCGCGGCTGAACCCGGCAATGGCGCGCACGGTGTTCAAGGTACCGGTCTTGACGTGGGCTTCGCCGCGCATGGCGGTGGTCTTCAGGCGTTTGCGCATGGTGCCGTCGGTGCCGGCGATCGGCATCGAGCTGATGTATTCCGCCGCGTAGGGGCTTTTCCAGGCGGCTTGCAGCATGGCGGCCATCTCGCGGGCGCTGACCCGTTCGGCACGGGACAGGCCCGAACCGTTCTCCATCACCAGGTGTGGCGCGGTGATGCCTTTTTTCGCCAGCCACTGGCGCACTACACGTTGCGCGGCCTTGGCATCGTCGCCGTCGGCATCGTTGCGGAACTGCGCGCCCAGGCTCAGGAACAATTGCTGGGCCATGGTGTTGTTACTGTATTTGTTGATGTCACGGATGATTTCCGCCAGGTCCGGCGAAAAGGCGCGGGCCAGTACCTTGGCATCCTTGGGCACCGGTGCCTGGATATCGCGGCCCTGAATGGTGCCGCCCAGTTCCTGCCAGATCGCCCGTACCGCACCGGCGGTGTAGGTGGCGTGGTCCAGCAACGACAGATAAGTCTGCGAGCTGCAGCCATCGGCCAATTGGCCGCTGACGGTGACCGTCATACTGCCATCGGCGCCCGTGACCGGGTTGTAGCGTACGTCGCCGGTGCACTGCTTGGCGTTGGAGGCCTTGACCTGGTTGTCGATGCGGATGCTGGCAATCGGCGGTTCGACCGAGACGAGCACGCGGCCCGAATCGTTGCGGGTCACAAAGCGCAGGGCCTTGAGGTTGACCAGCAGGGCGTCGGGCTTGACCAGGAACGGTTTGTTCTCGTCGTTGCCGTCGTCATTGAATTCCGGCAACTGCGGCTGGTTGAAGAAACTGCGGTCCAGCACCAGGTCGCCGGTGACTTGCTGCACGCCATTGGCCCGCAGGTCGCGCATCAGCAGCCAGAGTTTTTCCATATTCAGCTTGGGGTCGCCGCCGCCCTTGAGGTACAGGTTGCCGTGCAACACGCCACCGCTGAGGGTGCCGTCGGTGTAGAACTCGGTTTTCCACTGGTGGTTGGGGCCGAGCATTTCCAGGGCCGCATAGGTGGTGACCAGCTTCATGGTGGAAGCCGGGTTTACCGAGACGTCGGCGTTGAATACCGTGGGGGTGCCGGGGCCGTTCAGAGGGATCATCACTAGGGACAGCGCAGTGTTTTGCAGCTTGGCTTTGGCCAGTGCCTGCTGGACGTTTGCAGGCAAGGTGTTATTGATCGGGGCCGCGGAGGTGGAAAAGGCCAGTGGCAGGAGAAAACTGGCAAGTAGCAATGGACGCAAAGATTTGATCATAAGAAATAAAACCCTACTGCTGAGGAGGGTGAAAAAGGCGAGGGGTAAATAGGAAAAATCCCTCAATGGTCATGAAAGTGTCGGCATTATGCCCC
This sequence comes from Pseudomonas sp. GW821-FHT09C10, assembly GCF_059418085.1. Classification (NCBI taxonomy): domain Bacteria; kingdom Pseudomonadati; phylum Pseudomonadota; class Gammaproteobacteria; order Pseudomonadales; family Pseudomonadaceae; genus Pseudomonas; species Pseudomonas sp. GW821-FHT09C10. The sequence continues at coordinate 5,133 of NZ_JBWKPE010000003.1, read as the reverse complement.
AAGGTGAAGGCACTTGTAGCTGAACGATAGCTGGTAATCGGCGTTTTTTTAACAGCAAACGGCCGCCCGTCCCAGAGAGTCGGGCAATCGTCGCCTTAAACTGCTAAAGTGCCGCCCGTTATTACTTATGAGGATTGTTCCAATGGCGACTAACCGTTCCCAGCGTCTGCGCAAAAAACTGTGCGTTGATGAATTTCAAGAGCTGGGTTTCGAACTGAACCTGGACTTCAAAGAAGGCCTGAGTGAAGAAGCTATCGACGCTTTCCTCGAAGCATTCATCAAAGAAGCCATGGAAGCCAACGGCCTGGGCTATGTCGGCGGCGACGACTACGGTCTGGTTTGCCTGCAGAAGCGTGGCTCGGTCTCCGAAGAGCAGCGCGCTGCCGTCGAAGCCTGGCTGAAAACCCGTTCCGAGCTGACCAAGGCTGAAGTCAGCCCGCTGCTGGACGTGTGGTATCCGGAAAAGCCGATCAACGCGGCTAACTGATACTGAAAAAAACGGCGACCTGAGGGTCGCCGTTTTTTTATGCCTTGCGCCAGTTCAGAATCAGCAGCGTCAACACCCCCGCCACAATTCCCCAGAACGCCGACCCGATGGAAAACAACGTCAAGCCTGACGCGGTGACCATGAAGGTGATCAGCGCCGCTTCCCGTTCCTTCGGCTCATTCATGGCGATACTCAAGCCATTGATGATCGAGCCAAACAAGGCCAAGGCCGCAATCGACAGCACCAGTTCCTTGGGCAAGGCTGCGAACAGTGCCGCCAGTGTTGCGCCGAACACCCCGGCTATCCCGTAGAACACACCGCACCATACGGCGGCGGTGTAGCGTTTATTACGGTCTTCATGGGCATGGGGGCCGGTGCAGATCGCTGCGCTGATCGCCGCCAGGTTGATGCCGTGGGAGCCAAAGGGCGCCAGCACCAGCGAGGCCAGGCCGGTGGCGGTGATCAGCGGCGAGGCCGGCACGTTATAGCCATCGGCCCGCAGGACGGCGACGCCGGGCATGTTCTGCGAGGTCATCGCCACCACGAACAACGGAATCCCGATGCTGATGGTTGCCGCCAGCGAGAAGTGCGGCGTCGTCCATACCGGCGTCGCCACTTCCAGGTGGAAACCGCTGAAGTCCAGCAAGCCCATCAGCCCCGACAGCAGGGTACCGATCACTAGGGCGGCCAGTACCGCGTAGCGTGGCGACAGACGCTTGATGATCAGGTAGGTGAAAAACATCCCCAGGACCAGGCCGGTGCGATGCTGCGCAGCGACGAAAATCTCGCTGCCGATCTTGAACAGGATCCCCGCCAGCAAGGCGGCCGCCAACGACGCAGGGATACGCTTGACCAGTTTTTCAAAGCTGCCGGTGAGCCCGCAGAGCGCCACCAGCACCGCGCAGGTGATGTAGGCACCGATGGCCTCGCCGTAACTCACACCGCCCAGGCTGGTGATCAACAGCGCCGCGCCGGGGGTGGACCAGGCAATGGTGATCGGCGTGCGATAGCGCAGGGACAGGCCGATGCTGCAGACCGCCATGCCGATGGAAATCGCCCAGATCCACGAAGAAATCTGCGCCGTGGTCAAGCCGGCAGCCTGGCCGGCCTGGAACATCAGCACCAGGGAGCTGGTATAGCCGGTCATCATGGCGATAAAGCCGGCGACGACGGCGGAGGCAGAAGTGTCGGCCAGCGGGCGCAAGGGCGCTTGGGTGGCGTCGGTCATGGAGAGGTGTTCCTTTTACCTGGGTGTTTGCCGGTGACGGCGCAGATTCAAGCCTAAACTCAAACGTAACGACTCATTGCAATACAGACGGCACCGCAAACAGCCGTACAGTGTGTGTTGGCGCAGTGGGTTGTGTACAATGTGCGCTGTTTTTAGGTGATACTTGCCAGCGACCCCGTGTTGCCGTATTACCTTAAAGTTGCCGTATTACCGTTAATTCGCCGCCGTTCTCCCTACCCGAGTGCCCATGAACGAACAGTTGCAACCTCTCAAGAAACAACCGCGAGCCGGCAAGGCCGGTCGCAGCGGAACCCAGGACGATATCGTCTACGCGCATATCTTCGAGGCGATCCTCGAGCAGCGCCTGGCACCCGGTACCAAATTGAGTGAAGAGGCACTGGGCGAAATCTTCGGCGTCAGCCGCACCATTATTCGCCGCGCGCTGTCGCGCCTGGCCCATGAAGGCGTGGTGCTACTGCGGCCCAATCGTGGCGCGGTGGTGGCGAGCCCAAGCGTGGAAGAAGCACGCCAGGTGTTCCTGGCCCGGCGCCTGGTAGAGCGAGCGATCACCGAGCTGGCAGTGCAGCACGCCACCGCCGAGCAACTGGCCGAACTGCGCCAGATGGTCAACGACGAGCGCGACAGCTTCTCCCGCGGCGATCGCGGTGCGGGCATCCGCCTCTCCGGCGAATTCCACCTCAAGCTGGCCGAAGCCGCGAAAAACGCGCCGCTGATCAGCTTCCAGCGTAGCCTGGTGTCCCAGACCTCGTTGATCATCGCCCAGTACGAAAGCGGCAACCGCTCGCACTGTTCCTACGATGAGCACACGCAACTGATCGACGCTATCGAAGCGAGGGACGCGGCGCTGGCGGTGAATTTGATGATGCATCACATGGATCACATCGACAGCAAGCTCAACCTCGACGAGGAAAGTGCGTCGGATGATTTACATGCGGTGTTCTCGCATTTGTTGCAGACCAAGAAGCCGGGTCGTTCCTCGATAAAGCTGTAATTGCCCTGGCTCACCCGGGACAAAATGTGGGAGGGGGCTTGCCCCCGATGGCAGTGGTTCAGTTAGTCATGTGTTAACTGATCCGCCGCTATCGGGAGCAAGCCCCCTCCCACATTTGTTTTGTGTCGTGGCGCAGATCAGCGTTGGTGCACGAGTTGGCCGGCAGCGTAGGTCTGCAACACCGTCCGATCATCCCCCAGGGTCATCAATACGAACAACGTCTCGGCAATGTTATTGGCCTGCTTCAAGCGATAGCTCAGCAGCGGCGTGGCGTTGTAGTCCAGCACCAGGAAGTCTGCATCGGTGCCCGGCTGCAACGTGCCGATCTTGTCTTCCAGGCGCAGCGCCCGCGCACCGCCCAGGGTGGCCAGGTATAGCGACTTGAAGGGGCTCAACCGCGCGCCCTGCAGTTGCATGACCTTGTAGGCTTCGTTCAAGGTTTGCAGCAGCGAGAAACTGGTGCCGCCACCCACATCGGTGCCCAGGCCGACATTCAGCTTGTGTTTCTCGGCCATCGGCAAGTTGAACAGGCCGCTGCCGAGGAAGAGGTTCGAGGTCGGACAGAACGCCACCGCCGACCCCGTCTCCGCCAACCGCGCACATTCCTCATCACACAGGTGCACGCCGTGGGCAAACACCGAGCGCTCGCCCAGCAGCTGGTAGTGGTCGTACACATCCAGATAGCCGCTGCGCTCCGGAAACAGCGCCTTCACCCACTCGATTTCCTGCTTGTTCTCACTGATGTGCGTCTGCATGTACAGGTCCGGGTATTCGCCCAAGAGTTGTCCGGCGAGCGCCAATTGTTCCGGCGTGCTGGTCGGCGCAAAACGCGGGGTGACCGCATAGTGCAGGCGGCCCTTGCCGTGCCAGCGTTCGATCAGTGCCTTGCTTTGCTGGTAGCCCGATTCGGCGGTGTCGGTGAGGTAGTCCGGAGCGTTGCGGTCCATCATCACCTTGCCGGCGATCATGCGCAGGTCGAGTTTTTCCGCCGCTTCAAAGAATGCGTTCACCGACTGCGGATGCACGCTGCCGAACACCAGTGCGGTGGTGGTGCCGTTGCGCAGCAGTTCCTTGATGAAAATATCTGCGACTTCCTCGGCGTGGGCCTTGTCGGCGAACTGGCTTTCGCACGGGAAGGTGTAGGTGTTGAGCCAGTCCAGCAACTGCTCGCCATACGCGCCGACCATGCCGGTTTGCGGCAGGTGGATATGGGTGTCGATCAGGCCGGGGGTGATCAGCGCATCCTGGTAATGGGTGATGTCGATGTCGGCAGGCAAGCTCGGCAGCAGGTCGCCGGCATGGCCAATGGCGCTGATCCGGCCGTTTTCGATCACCAGCAGGCCGTCTTCGAAATACTCAAACGAGGCTTCGACCCCAACTTCAGCGGGGTCGGCGATGCTGTGCAGGAGGGCGGCACGGTAGGCTTTGCGAGTCAAAGGCATGGTCGTCTCAATTCTTGGCAAAAGAAGTCAAAGCTTGGCTGCGGCGCGAAGCCACAAGCAGTTTGGCAATGGGTTCGGCGCTCGCGGTGTGCTGGCCGAAATTGGCGTTATAGGTGGCGATGATTTCGCCGGCGATGGAGATGGCGATCTCCACCGGCAACTTGCCCTTCACCTCGCTGAGGCCCATGGGGCAACGCATGCGTTGCAACTGTGCGGCGTCGAAGCCGCGATCGCGCAGGCGGTGTTCGAACTTGACGCGTTTGGTCTTCGAACCGATCAGGCCGAAGTAGGCAAAGTCATTGCGCTTGAGCAGGGCGGCGGTCAGTTCCAGGTCCAGTGCGTGATTGTGGGTCATGACGATGCAGTAACTGCCCACCGGCAGGTCGGCAATTTCGTCCACCGGCTCTTCGCTGATGATTTTACGTACGCCCTGGGGGATATGTTCCGGAAACTCCTGTTCGCGGGAATCGATCCAGCGTACCCGGCACGGCAGGCTCGCCAGCAACGGCACCAGCGCACGGCCGACATGGCCGGCACCGAACACCGCGATCTGCGCCTGCACCTGGCCCATGGGTTCGAACAGCAGCACGGTGACGCCCCCGCAGCACTGGCCCAGGCTGGCGCCGAGGCTGAAGCGCTCCAGATGGGTGTTCTGCTGGCCACGCACAAGCATGTCGCGGGCGATCTGCATGGCCTTGTATTCCAGGTGCCCGCCGCCGATGGTGTCGAAGGTTTGCGCGGCACTGATCACCATCTTCGAACCGGCATTGCGCGGCGTGGAGCCGAGCTCTTCGATGATGGTCACCAGTACGCAGGGTTCACCCTGGTTTTGCAGGTCGGCGAGGGCGCTGATCCAGTTGTTCATAGTCACCTCTTGTGGTGTCTGTCAGGCCGTCATCGGGGGCAAGTCGAATCGTCGCACCGCCCCTCCCACATTTGGAATGCATTCCCATGTGGGAGGGGC